>JAGWYS010000094.1 GCA_018969225.1 Gemmatimonadota bacterium
GAAGATGCTGTCGCGGGTGAACATGAACGCGCCGTGCTCCCCCTTCTTGATGAGCACGAAACGGGGGCCGCGCTCCAGGATCCAGCGCGCGGCCTGCACGAGGTTGGTGCGCTCGGTGAGCTGGCGCGCCTCGCCATCGTTGAGGGTGACGAGGTCCACGCGCCCCAGCAGCTCAAGGAGCTCGGGGCGGCGCGACTCGATCCAGAAGTTCATGGTGTCGCAGGCCACCAGCGCGGGGCGCTCGACCTGGTCGAGGACCTGCAACTGCAGCCGCGGATCGATGTTGGCCAGGAAGACGAACGGCGCGGCGCGGAACGCCTCGGGGATCTTGGGGCGGAAGCTGGAGAAGACGCCCAGGTGTGTCTCGAGCGTCTCGGCCGAATTGAGGTCGTGGCGATAGCGCCCGCGCCAGCGGAAGCTGCGCCCGTCGGCCTTCTCGAGCCCCTGCAGGTCCACGCCGCGGGCCGCGAGCGGCGCCAGCAGGTCCACCGGATAGTCGTCGCCCACCACGCCGACGAGCTTGACGGGCGCGAAGTGGGAGGCGGAGGAGGAGAAGTAGGTGCCGGAGCCGCCCAGCGCCTCCTCGACCTTGCCGAAGGGGGTTTCCACGGAGTCGAGGGCCACCGAGCCGACGACGAGGACGGGGGCGGCGGCGGGGGGGTGCTGGATGGTCACATGCGCTCCGGGGCCGAGAGGCCGAGAATTCGAAGCCCGGCGGCGAGGCCGAGCTGGGTGGCGCGCGCCAGCACGAGACGGGCGCGGGTGATGGCCTCGGGCTCGCCGAGGACGTGGTGCCGGTGGTACCAGGTGTGGGCGGCCCGCGCCGTCTCGAGGAGCCAGGCCGCGACGCGGTGGGGCTCGAGGTGCTGGGCGGCGGCGCGCACGAGGGGGGGGAAGTCGAGGAGCATGCGCACCAACTCCTGCTCGGCGGGCTCCGCGAGGCGCGCGAAGTCCACCCCCTCGCCGGTGACGGTGGCGGGGTCCACCTCGCCCACGCGGAAGATGCCGCACATGCGCGCGTGCGCCATCTGGATGTAGTACACCGGGTTCTCGTCGGACTGGCTGCGGGCGAGGTCCACGTCGAACACCAGGTGCGAGTCACCCTTGCGCATGAGGTAGAAGTACCGGACGGCGTCGCGCCCGACCTCGTCGATCAGGTCGCGGACGGTGACGTAGCTGCCGGCGCGCTTGGAGATCTTCACCTCCTCGCCCCCCTTCATGACCGTCACCATCTGGTGAAGCACGTAGTCGGGGTACCCCTCGGGGATGCCGAGCCCCAGCGCCTGCAGCCCGGCGCGCACGCGGGTCGTGGTGCTGTGGTGGTCGGCGCCCTGCACGTTGACGGCGCGGCGGTAGCCGCGCTCCCACTTGGTGACGTGGTACGCGACGTCGGGGACGAAGTAGGTGTAGTCGCCCCCCTTGGCCGCGCTCTTGCGCATCACGCGGTCCTTGTCGTCGCCGAAGGCGGTGGTGCGCAGGAAGAGCGCCCCGTCCTCCTCGTACGTGTGTCCCGAGGCCACCAGCGCCTCCACCGTGCGGGCGACGCGGCCGTCGGCGTACAGCGAGCTCTCGAGATAGTAGGTGTCGAAGCGGACGCCGAACGCTTGCAGGTCCAGGTCCTGCTCGTGGCGCAGCGCGGCGACGGCGAAGCGCCGCACGGCCTCGAGGTCGTCGCCGTGCGCGTCGTCCGGGTGGGCCTCGGCATAGCGGTCGGCGATCTCGCGGATGTACGCGCCGTGGTAGCCGCCCTCGGGGATGGCCAGCGGCTGGCCGGCGCGCTCGCGCAGGCGCGCCTGCGTGCTGAGGGCGAGGTTGTGGATCTGGGTGCCGGCGTCGTTGTAGTAGAACTCGCGATCCACCTGCCAGCCGGTCCACTCCAGCAGGGTGCTGATGGCGTCGCCCAGCGCGGCCTGGCGGCCGTGGCCCACATGCAGCGGCCCGGTGGGGTTGGCCGAGACGAACTCGACGCACACGCGCGCGCCCTGCCCCACGTTGTGCCGCCCCCACTGCTCGGGGTGGGCGAGCAGCGCGAGCAGCCCGCGCGCCTGGAAGCCCGGATCGAGGCGGAAGTTGATGAACCCTGGACCGGCGATCTCGGCGTGCGCGACCCCCACGGCGGCGGCGTCCATGGCGGCGATGAGCGCCTCGGCGATGGCGCGCGGGGGACGCCCGAGGGGCTTGGCCAGCGTCATGGCCAGGTTGGTGGCCCAGTCGCCGAAGGCGGGGTCACGCGGACGCTCGAGCACCGGGGCCACGCCCTCCGGCGCGCCCAGTGCCCGCGCCGCGCGAGCGAGCTCCTGTTGCAGCGCCTCGGCGTGCGTCACGAGGCCGCCGGCGTGCCGCCGGAGGAGCCGCCGCTGGACGAGCCGCTGGTGGACGAGCCGCTGGTGGAGGTGCCGGAGGAAGCGCTTGCGGAGCCCCCGCTGGCGGTGGACCCGCTCGTGGCGGACGCCGACCCACCGCTGGCGCCCCCCTTCGTCTCGCCCCCCTTGGCCTCGCCGGAGGTGGCGCTGCGCTGGTCCTTCTTCCCGTCCTTGCCGTAGTCGGTGATGTAGAAACCGCTCCCCTTGAAGATCAGCCCGGCGCCGCCGGAGATGACCCGCACCGCCACACCGTCGCCGGAGGGCAACGGGATGGATTCGGGGACCTCGGAGATCTTGAAGACGCGCTCGATGATGGTGCCGTCGGGGCAGCGAAACTCGTAAGTCGGCATGGCAACAAAACTTGAGAGAGGGTCACAGACTGCGGACCAACCTCGTAACGTAGCGCTCCCGGACGGGGGGTTCAACCAGTAACGTCTCGGCATGACTCCCCGCATCCGCCTCCGCGTCCCCCGCATCCGTCGAGGCGGGTGGGGCGCCCTCATGGCTCTGGCCACCCTCCTGTGGGGGCCGCCCCCCCTGACCGCGCAGGACGCGCCGCCACGCGACGGCAATGCCCGTTCACTGCCCGACCCGCTGCGCACCCCGGGGCCGGGCGTATCGATGGCGCTGGCACGGGCGCGGCGCGCCCAGGTCGGCGCGGTCCGCTATGCGCTGGCGCTGGCCGTGTCCGCCGGGGACACCGCGCACGGCACCGTCACGGTTGGCTTCACCCGGCGCGGCCCCGGCCCGGTGGTGCTGGACTTTCGCGGCCTGTCCGTGGGGACGGTGTCGGTGAACGGCCGTCCGCTGTCCGGTGGCCCGGGGTCGGTGTGGGACGGGGCGCACCTGCAGCTCCCGGCCGACGCGCTGCGCCCTGGGGACAACACGGCGACCGTGTCGTTTGCCAGTCGCGTGGCGGCCGCGGGGGCGGCGGTCATCCGCACCGTGGATGCCACCGACGGCCGCCCCTTCCTGTACACGCTGCTGGTGCCGTCGGACGCCCACCTGCTGTTTCCGGTGTTCGACCAGCCGGACCTCAAGGCGCGCGTGACGCTAACGCTCACCACGCCGGCGGGGTGGCGGGCCTTGGCCAATGGGGCCCTGCAGGGGATGGACACCGTGGACGGGGGCGTTCGCCACCGCTTTGCCACGACGGCCCCCATCAGCAGCTATCTGATCGCCTTTGCCGCGGGCCCGTGGCAGGTGGCCAGCCGCCCCGAGGTGATTCGCCCGGGGGAGGCGCCCGTACCGGTGGAGTTGTGGATGCGCCCCTCCCGGGCGGCGGAGGTGGCGGCCGACTCGCTCATCGCGCTGAACGCCCGGGCGCTGCGGTGGCTGGGGGCGTGGTTCGGCGTGCCGTATCCATTCGGCAAGTACGCGCTGCTGCTGGCGCCGGCGTTCCCCTTCGGCGGGATGGAGCACCCGGGGGCCGTCTTCTACAACGAGGACAGCTTCTCCGACCGGGAGCCGCCCACGCTGCCGCAGCGGCTTGGCCGGCAGGCGACCACCTACCACGAGGTGGCGCACCAGTGGTTCGGCGACTACGTGACCATGCGGTGGTTCGACGACCTATGGCTGAAGGAGGGGTTTGCCACGTACATGGCGGCGCGGATGCAGGCGGAGGTGGAGCCGGAGGCGGAGGCGTGGAAGGGGTTCTACCTGCGCAACAAGCCCACGGCCTATGCCACGGACGCCACTGCGGGGACCACGCCCGTGTGGCAGCAGCTGGGGAACCTGGACCAGGCGAAGAGCAACTACGGCCCCATCGTGTACAACAAGGCGCCGGCGCTGCTGCGGCAGCTGGAGTTCCTGGTGGGGCCGACCGCGTTCCAGCGCGGGGTGCGCTCGTTCCTGCGGGCGCACGCCTTCGGCAACGCCACCTGGCAGGCGCTCCTGACGCACGTGGGCGCCGCCGCCGGACGGGACCTGGCCCCCTGGGGGCGCCAGTGGTTCCTCCGGCCGGGGATGCCGGTGGTGACGCAGCAGCTGACCGTGCGCGACGGCCGCATCGCGCGCCTGGCGCTGACGCAGCGCCCGGCGCAACCGGGGGTGTCCGGACCCGGGGGGTGGCCGCAAAAGATGGAGGTGCTGCTGTATCGCGCCGGGGGGCCATCGGAGCGGCTTGCGGTGGAGCTGCGCGGGGACACCACCGAGGTGGCGGCGGCGCGCGGGCGCCCGGCGCCGGACTTCGTGTTTGCCAACCACGGCGACCATGGCTACGCGCTGGTGCTCCCCGACTCGGCGAGCGTGCGCTGGCTGGAGACCGGGGCGACGACGATTACGGACCCTTTCCTCCGGGCCATGGTGTGGGGGGCGCTGTGGGATCTGGTGCGGGAGGCGCAGCTGGATCCGGCGCGCCTGGCCCGGATGGCGCTGGCGGCATTGCCGCAGGAGCGTGACGAGCAGCTGGCGGCCGTGCTGGTGTCGCGGGTGGTCACCACCACGACCCGGTACGTCACCGGAACGCCCCGGGAGGCGCTGCTGGGGATGACGGAACGGGCGCTGCTGGCGGGGGCTTCGGACACGACCCGGGGGTACGGGATCCGAAAGGCCCACCTGGACGGGCTTGTGGCGGTGGCAGAATCGCCGGGGGCGCTGGCCCGGCTGGACGGGTGGCTGGACAGCACGTCGGCGGCCGGGCTGCCGCTGCGCGGGCCCACGCGCTGGGCGCTGGTGACTCGGCTGATGGCGCGGGGAGTGCCAGGGGCGGAGGAGCGGCTGGCGGCGGAGCGGGCGCGGGACCGGTCGGCCGACGCGGCACGGCTGGCGTTCGTGGCCGAGGCGGCCCGCCCGGACTCGGCATGGAAGGGGGCGCTGTTTGCCCGATGGTTTTCGGATGCCGGGGTGAACGAGGAATGGGTGACGGCGAGCCTGCGGGCCTTCCACGATCCGGCCCGGGCGTCCTGGACGGCGCCGTTGCTGCCGGCGGCGCTGGACAGCCTGCCATGGATCCAGCGAAACCGGCGGATCTTCTTCCTGGGGAACTGGCTGGGGGCCACGCTGGGGGGCCAAGTGAGGCCGGAGGCGCTGGCGACGGTGGACCGGTGGCTGGCGGAGCGGCCGGCGCTGGCGCCGGACCTTCGGCAGAAGGTGCTGCAGGCGCGGGACGAACTGGAGCGGACGGTGCGGATCCGTGGGGCGTGGGGCGGGGGTGCCGTCGGGCGGTCCGAACCGCCTGACGAGTGACGGAACCTAGCCATGTGCTGTTGAGGAGTTCAGGTTAGACGATCCCGCCGCGACCTGTCGGCGCGCCCTGACACCCGGCCCACCGGGCTGTCAAGGGGCGCGGACATGCGGGGCCCGTTCGGGTGGTCGCGCACGTTCCCGCAGCACAGTCATCCCTTCTGGTGGAGACCCTATGGGCAGGTTCATCCAAGTCATGGCGGCGACGGCCATGCTCACCTTGCTGCCGTTCCGGGCAGACGCGCAGACCCGTGACATCACGGGGAAGGTGACGCAGGCGGGCACCGGGCAGCCGATCCCCGATGCGACGGTCAGCGTGGTGGGGCAACAGGTGGGCGTCCGGACGAACGATCGCGGCGAGTACCGGCTGCGGGTGCCCAGCGGGGAGGTCCTGCTGCAGGCGCGGACGCTGGGGTACAAGCGCGTCACGGCGCGGGTGGCGGCCGGCCAGGGGACGGCGGACTTCTCGCTGGAGAAGGACGTGCTGCAGCTGGAAGGCGTGTCGGTGACGGGGCAGGCGACGACCGTGGACCGGAAGGTGGCGGCGACGGCGGTGGCGACGGTGAGCACCGGGGAGCTGAACCGGGTGCCGGCGCGCTCCATCGAGAGCAACCTGGCGGGGAAGGTGGCGGGCGCGCGGATGTTCGAGAACAGCGGCGCCCCGGGTGGCGGCGCGCAGATCCAGATCCGCGGCGCCACGTCGGTGCTGGGGTCGGGGGATCCGCTGTACGTGGTGGACGGGGTGATCATCTCGAACGCCAGCATCACGTCGGGGGCCAGCTCGATCACCCGCGCGTCGGGGAGCACGGGGTCCACGCAGGACCAGGTGGTGAACCGCCTGGCGGACCTCAACCCGAACGACATCGAGACCATCGAGGTGCTGAAGTCGGCGGCGGCGTCGGCCATCTACGGCTCGCGCGCCACCAACGGCGTGGTGGTGATCACGACCAAGCGGGGGAAGCAGGGGCGCTCCAGCTGGAACGTGGTGCAGCGGATGGGGACGCAGCAGGCGCAGCGGCTGCTGGGGCACCGCCGCTACGGCAGCTATGACGAGGTGAAGCCCTACGTGGGCGGCGTCCTGGGCGACTCGATCGCGCGGGCGGCGTGCGGCACCGGCGCGTGCCCGTTCTACGACTGGCAGCAGCAGCTGTACGGGCGCACCGACCCGTCGTGGGAGACGCTGCTGTCGGCGGCGGGCGGGGCGAACAACACGCGCTTCTTCGTGTCGCTGAACGACCGGCAGGAGTCGGGGATCATGGTGAACACCGGCGCGCGCCGCACGGGTGGGCGCATCAACATCGACCAGACCCTGGGGTCGAAGTGGACGGTGAGCACCGGGCTGGACGTGACGCGCAACTTCTTCCAGCGCGGCTTCGGCAACAACGACAACGCCGGCATCAGCCCCATCTACAACATGGGGTACAACCCGGCGATCATCGACCTGCAGGCGCGCGATGCCGCGGGGCGCTACGTGCGCATGCCCTTCTACGGCGGCAGCACGGTGCCGGGGCTGGCCACCTCCAATCCGTTCGAGGTGCTGACGGCCAACGAGAACACCGAGAGCGTGTGGCGCCAGGCGGGGAGCACGCGGGTGGGGTACACGGCGTACTCGGGGGCCAAGAACTCGGTGCAGCTGTCGTACCTGGCCGGGGTGGACCGCTTCCAGCAGGAGGGGTACCAGTATTCCCCCAACTACATGCAGTACGAGCCGGCGGACGGGTTCCTGGGGACGGCGAACCAGCTCAACGCCTCCAGCTACCAGTTCAACCACGGCGTGAACGCGGTGTGGACGTACACCCCCGGCTGGTCGTGGCTGACGTCGGCGACCACCTCGGTGGGGGGCACGTACGAGAACCAGAAGGTGAACATCTACAGCCTGCGCGGGCGCGGGCTGCTGCCCACCCGCAAGGTGCCCATCGGCGCGCAGGACCTGGCCGTGACCAACAGCGTGAGCGAGTTCCGCGACCAGTCGTACTACCTGAACGAGCAGCTGCTGCTGTTCAGCGAGAAGCTGTCGCTGAACGCCGGGCTGCGCGCCGACCGGTCCAGCGCCAACGGTGACCGCACGGCGTTCTACAGCTTCCCGAAGTTCTCCGGGTCGTACCGGCTGGTGAAGCCGCTGACGGACAAGGTGGACGAGGTGAAGTTCCGCGCGGCGTGGGGGCAGAGCGGCAACCGCCCGCGCTACGGCGACCGCGACGTGCTGTACGCCGACGGCGGGCTCATCGGCGGCGCCGGCTCGCTGGTGTCGGCCGGCCTGCTCGGGAACCCCAAGGTGAAGCCCGAGGTGATGAACGAGCTGGAGTTCGGGGCGGACGCCACGCTGCTGGGCGGGCGGATGGGGCTGGAGTTCACGCGGTACCAGCGCAAGATCACCGACCTGCTACTGACCTTCCCGCTGCCGCCGTCGTCGGGGCTGGGGAGCCAGATCATCAACGGCGGGCAGCTGTCGGTGCTGGGGACGGAGGCCGTGCTGTCGGCGGTGCCCCTCCGGCGCGGCAACCTCGAGTGGACCACCCGCGTGATCTACAGCGCCAACGCGCAGTTCACCGACAACATCCCGGTGCCGGCATTCGCCGTGGGCGGCTCGTTCGGCGCGGCGTACGGCCGCAACCGCATCGCGCCGAACACGCGCTCCACGTTCATCTGGGGGAACGCGCCGCTGGGGGCCAACGGGGCGGTGCGCGACACCATCCTGTTCGACTCCAACCCCATCCACACCACGGTCTTCAACAATGACGTGACGTGGGGGCGGTGGACGGTGTCGGTGCTGGCCGACTGGCGCAACGGCGGCTACTCGGCGAACATGACCAACAACCTGTGGGACGAGGGCGGCCAGTCGCGCGACTTCGTCGCGGCCGGCAAGGCGCGGTACGACACGTTCAACAAGGGCGACATCCGCCCCTACATCCAGAACGGCACGTACGTGAAGCTCCGCGAGGTGTCGCTCAACTACCAGGCGCCCGACGCGCTCGCCCAGAAGATCCCCGGGGCGCGGTCGCTGCGCCTCAACCTGAGCGGCCGGAATCTCGCCATCTTCTCGAAGTACTGGAGCTTCGACCCGGAGTTCAACAACTTCGGCAACACGAACTTCAACCGGTTCATCGACCTCGCGCCGTTCCCGTCGAGCCGGCAGTACTTCTTCAGCGTGGACGTGGGGTTCTGAGCCATGACCACCCATAACCTTTCCGGCGCCCGGCGCCCTTCGATGATGCGATCCCTCCGCCCCCTGGGCCTCCTGGCGGCGGCTGCGGCCCTGGCGGGCTGCAACCCCGACCGCCTCGTCATCAGCAACCCCAACTCCCCCACCGTGGCCGCCGCCGGCGCGGACCCGCTGGCGCTGCAGCTGCAGGCCACCGGGCTCCTCCGCCAGCTGCGCAACGGGCGCGGGAGCTTCGTCACCTCCACCGGCCGCTTCGGCCGCGAGGCGTACATCTACACGCCGCAGGAGGGGCGCAACACCTCGGCGTACCTCATCGGGATCTCCGGGCAGAACCGCCTGGATCCGGCGGGCTTCGCCGTGGAGAACTGGGGCACCCAGTACGGCAACCTGCGCGACATCTTCAACTTCAAGAACACGGTGAACAGCTCCACCGTGCTCACGGCGGAGCAGAAGAACGCGGCGCTGGGCTTCGCCCGCACGCTGGAGGGGCTGGAGCTGCTGTACGTCATCTCCACCCGTGACACCCTCGGGGCGGTCGTGGAGATCAAGCAGGACGCCTCGGACCTGGCGCCGTTCGTGTCCCGCGACTCGGTGTACAAGTACATCCTGGGGACGCTGGACGCCGCCAGCACCAACCTGGCGGCAGGCGGGGCGGCCTTCCCCTTCACCCTGCACGGCGGCTTCACCGGGTTCAACACCCCGGCCACCTTCCGCCAGTTCAACCGGGCGATCGCGGCGCGGGCGGCGGCGTACTACGCCACCGCGGGGGGGGGAACCACGGCGTGGCAGCAGGCGATCAGCGCCCTGGGGGCCAGCTTCCTGAACACCGGCGCGGCGTCGCGGGCGGACCTGGATCGCGGCCCGGCCCACGTGTACTCCACGGCCTCGGGGGACGCCAACAACCCGTTGAACGCGGCCACCAACACCGACCTGTACGCCCACATGTCCTACCAGACGGACGTGCAGAACAAGGCCAACGGGCAGCCGGACGACCGCTTCACTGCCAAGATCGGGGCCCGGCCGGCGCGCAACGCCCCCCAGGGGCTCGGGGTGGTCTCGTCGCTCGGCTTCAACCTCTACCCCACCACCGCCACCTCGCTCCCCATCGTCCGCAACGAGGAGCTGCTGCTCCTCCGCGCCGAGGCGCTGCTGGCGACCGGGGACCGGGCGGGGGCGGTTGCCATCATCGACCAGATCCGCGCCGCCTCGGGCGGGCTGCCGGCGTCGGGGCTGACCTCGGCCTCGTCCACGGACGCCATCCTGACCGAGTTGCTGTACAACAAGCGGTACTCGCTGGCGCTGGAAGGGCACCGCTGGATCGACATGCGCCGCTATGGCCGGCTCAACCAGCTGCCGCTGGACATCACCTCGGGGACCAATGCGCACTTCGTCGCGCGGGTGCAGCCCATCCCGCAGTCGGAGTGCCTGGTGCGCGTGGGCAAGACCGGCGCCCTGGCGGGGCCCGGGTGCTGATCAGGCGATAGCGCATGCGGGGGGCTCGCCCCCCGCATGACCATGAGGCCCCGGGGACTGCGTCCCCGGGGCCTCATGCGTTGTGCCTCTCCCAAGCCCGGCCGGTCGCCCCGCCTCAGTAGCCCTCGCGGGTCCAGACGGCCACCACCCCGCACCGGCGGTCGGGGCCGCCGAACTGCGGGGGGATGGTGGCGGCCCCCGAGTACACCTCGATCCCGGCCACCTGCTTGGGGGGAGGCAGGAGGTCCAGGTTGAAGTTGCGAGGGAGGATGATGCCGTCGAGGATCACCTGCATGGCGCAGAAGTTCTGCTGCATCTGCTCCGTAAAGCCGCCCCCCTCGCGCCGCGAATACACCTGGGTTCCCGCGAACTGCTGCGTGGTCACGCGCGAGACCTCCAGTCCGCGCATGTTCCGCAGGAAGTCGGACACCTGCATGGAGCCGCGCCGCTCGATCTCCTCCTGGGTGACGAACTGTCCCACGGCCTGCTGGCGGCGCTTCTCGAACTCAAGCATGCGGATGGAGACGCGCCGCTCCCGGATGCGCACCGTGTCCAGCAGGCTCCCCGACCGGTTGAGGGCGTAGGCCAGGCGCACCGTGTCATTGGACGGCACCTCGATGATGCCGGACGTGGGCGAGAAGCCGATGCGGCGCACGACCAGCAGGTACTGCCCGGCCGGAACCTGCAGCATGCGAAAACGCCCGTTCTCCCCGGTGACCACCCGGGCGCCCGTGCCCACCACGGAGATGTCGGCCGCGGCGATGGGCTGGAGCAGGGTGTCGGTGACCACCCCGTCAATGACCGAATACGCGGCGGGACGGGGCGGCTGCTGTTCCTGCTGCACGCGATCGCGCACGGTGGTGCGCACCTGGGCCGGCAGGCGCTCCGCGATACCCGTGACGGCGATCAGGGCGAGCAGGGTCGGCCCCACACCAATGGGCCTTGATGACGGCATGGAACGGCAGCGTGGCAGAGTCGGCATGGCGGACAAGTCAGGTGGAAGGCGCGCGACGCGGGACGACGGTTGTCCCTTGGCCATCGGGATGTTACACGACACGGGGGCGGGAGTGCCCGCCAGCCACGTGGGACCCCGCCCACGCAGCACGATCACCGGCGCTCCCCCACGCGGTCAATGAGCACGCCGGACTGGACCATGGCCTCCTGGGTGAAGGGGCCGAAGTAGCCGCGCACCTCCTCGAACAGGGCGGCGAAGCGTGCCTGGTCCCCGGCGGCCAGCACCTCGGCAACCTCCCGGGCCGCCGCCTGGAACGCCTCCGTCACCTCGGCCGTCCGCGGATTGCGCATCTCGATGGGGCCGTACAGCCCGGGATCCTGGCCGAAGTGGCGCGCCGTGACGTACAGCTCCAGCAGGTACGCCGGCGACGTGAAGGGGAGGGTGGCCTCCAGCGGCTCGCCGAGGCGCGCCAAGGCCACGCCCATCACCTGCGTCTGGTAGTGGGTGAGCACCTGGACCAGCGCCATCCGCCGGTCATGCGCCTCCGCACCGGACTCCACCACCACCAGCCCGCGCGCCTCCAGCATGCGGGTCACCCAGGCGGCCCACTCGTGCCCCCGCCCTCGGCACAGCACCACGCGCTGCCCCTGGAGGGAGTGGACGCCTGGACCGAACAGCGGATGCGTCCCCACCACGCTGGCCACCGTGGCCTCCAGCATCGCCCGCAACGGAGCGGCCTTGAGGCTGGTGACATCCATGAGCAGCCCGTGTGGGGGGACATGAGGGCCCACCTCGCGAATGACGGCCTCGGTCCGGTCGATCGGGACACTGACCACCGTGACGTCCGCGGCCTCGGCCGCCTGCGCCGGGCGCAGGGCGGTGTCCACGTCGGCCACCAGCACGTGGTGTCCCAGATCCGCGAACAGCTGCGCCATCCGCCGCCCCATGCGCCCGGCGCCCCCGATGACCGCCACCGTCCGCACCGGCTCGTCCACCGGCACCTCGGCGCGCAAGGCTGCCTGCTGGTCGCGGCTGGCGCGCAGGAGCATGCGCACGATCGACTCGACCTCGTCCGCGGGCAACCCCAGCGCCTGCGCCTGCGCCGTCCACTCGCCAAGCACCGCCGCCTCACGCTCGGGGTCGCGGATGCGCCGCCCCTCCCGGCGCTTGACCTCCGCCACCTCGGCCACCAGCGTCGCCCGGCGGGCCAGCGTCTGCAGCAGGTCCCGGTCCAGCGCGTCAATCATCGCGCGCAGCACGGGGAGCGGCCGCGGCGCCCCGCTCCCGCGCTGCTCGGTGGACTGATCCGCTTGATCCGTCACCGTGGCCTCCGTGGCCACCCCGGTCCAGCACGCGTGGTCATCCCGGTCACTGGCCGGGGTGATAGCGCCCCCAGCTGCGCTCGAGGGTGTCGGCGATCTCGCCCACGCTGGCCCGGGCGCGGACGGCGTCGATGAGCAACGGCATCATCGGTCGGCGGTCTCCCGCATGCGCGGGGAGATAGTCCGGGGCAGCGGCGGCGAGCGCCGCCAACGCCTCGCGGACGACGCCCGCGTCGCGTGCCGCGCGCGTGGCGGCAAGCCGGTCCACCTGCTCGCGCTCGAGGGCGGAGAAGTCCGGCGCGGGAATGATGGGAGGCTCCTGCCCGTCCCCGAAACGGTTGACACCCACCACCACGGTGTCGCCGGCCTCCACTCGCAGCTGATGGGCATACGCGCTGGCGGCAATTTCCTCCTGGAAGAAGCCGGCCTTGATGGCCTCGGCAGCCCCCCCGAGGGCGTCCACCTGCTCAATGAGTGCGCGGGCGCGGGCCTCGATCTCGTCCGTGAGCGCCTCCACGTACCAGCTGCCGGCGAGCGGGTCCACCGTCTGCGCCACGCCGGACTCGTGCGCCACCACCTGCTGCGTGCGCAGCGCGAGCGTCGCCGCCTCGGCGGTGGGGAGCGCGAGCGCCTCGTCGTAACCGTTGGTGTGGAGCGACTGCGTGCCGCCCAGCGCCGCGGCCAGCGCCTGGACGGTGACGCGCACCACGTTGTTGAGCGGCTGCTGCGCGGTGAGGGTGACCCCGCCCGTCTGCGTGTGGAACCGCAGGCGGCAGCTGGCGTCGTCGGCGCCGTGCCGCTCGCGCATGAGGCGCGCCCAGAGGCGGCGCGCGGCGCGGAACTTGGCCACCTCCTCGAACAGGTCGCTGTGCGCCGCGAAGAAGAAGGAGAGGCGCGGGGCGAACTCGTTGACGGCCAACCCCGCCGCCACCGCCTGCCGCACGTACTCGAGGGCGTCGGCGAAGGTGAACGCCA
>JAGWYS010000095.1 GCA_018969225.1 Gemmatimonadota bacterium
CGCACGCCAGCAGCAGCGCCGGGGCGCTGTCGAGCGCCAGCGACAGGAAGGTGGCACCGATGGTCCCGTCGGCGCTGTCATGGGGGGCGATCAGCGCCAGCGCCGCCGCCAGGGCCAGCCCCGCCACCGCCCCCACGCCGTCGGGGCGCACCGCCATCGGGCCCAGCTGCCAGACCGGGGACGCGGCGTCGTGGGCGTGGTCGTGCGAGTGCGCATGATCATGGTCATGGTCATGGTCATGCGCGTGGGCATGGTCGTGCTCATGGTCTTGCTCGTGCTCGTGCTCGTGTTCGTGCGGCGGGTGCGCGATGACATGCAGCAGGGACCCGCCCACCACCGCCTCCAGCCACACCCCGGCATTGGCCGAGAAGAGCCCGGCCACCGTGGGCTCGGCGGTGAATCCCACCACCGTGGCGGCCGCCATCAGCAGCAGCACCCCCCAGCTCACGGGGAGCGCGCGGTCGCGCAGCAGCCACCACGCGGTGAGGCTCACCGGCAGCTGGTGCAGCACCACGCCGGCGGCCAGCAGCGCGCCGTGCCCGTCGCCTCCGCGCGCCAGCGCCGCCCCGTCCAGCAGCGAGTGCAGCGACACTCCCAGCAGCGCCAGCGGCAGGAGCACGGCGTGCGTGCGGCGCACCCCCACGTGGAACACCCGCTCGGCCGCCGTAGGGAGGAGGAAGCCCGCTGCCAACGCGCCGATCACCAGCACCGACCGCTGGGCCAGCGCGTGCGGGACCACCGCCAGCAGCACGATGGCGCCAATGCTCACCAGGATGAAGCCGTCGAGGAAGCGCTGCAGCGACGGCGAGCGGCGCACGGGCCCCGCCAGCAACGGCCCCGTGCCAAGCGCCCCAATGCTGGCGAAAAGGAGGCCGTGTGGGATCATGACCAACTAATGATAGCGTTTTCTCATGTACAGATCCACCCCCTGCGCCACCGCCCACCCCAGGCACGCCGCCACCACCACGTCGCTCAGGTAGTGCCCCACCGCCATCACCCGCGTGAGCGCGCACCCCGCCGCCAGGGCGTACCACAACCACCGCAGACGCGGAAACAGCATGGCGAGTGCCGTGGCACCGGCAAACGCCACCAAGGTGTGGCTGCTGGGGAGCCCCATCCCGCGATTGGACCACGGGCCGTCGGCGAAGCTCCGGAACGCATAGCCGAACTGCTCCGGGTCGGGGCGCAGGCGCCGCACCAGCAGCTTGGCCACCTCGGCCACGAGCCCCCCCAGCAGCGGCGCCAGCAGCACCAGCCGGGCGCGGCGCGCCCCCTGCGCCCGATCGTCGCCCCCCTGCCACAGCGCCAGCGCCACGATGCCCCACGTGGGGAGGAACCCCAGGATGCGCAACAGCCGCCCCCAGTCGCGCTCGTACACCCGCGCGTCGCGCAGGACCCGCCACGCCCACTCGTCCAGCAGGTGCGCCGCCACCGCCGCCGCCAGCGAGGCCACCAGCCAACGCCGCCACGACAAGGCGACAGGGGCGGGCTCCGCGGCGGCCACGGCGGGTGGGGAGGTCATCCCCGAAATCAATCGTCAACGCTGGGCACCCGCCACCACCCTCCCCTATCTTGGACACATGGAACGGAAGACCAGGCAGCGCGACGCCATCCGGCAGGTGTTCGAGGAGATCCCGCGCCCGCTGGGGCCGCAGGAAGTGCTCGACGCGGGGCGGGAGCACGTGGCAGGGCTGGGGATCGCGACGGTGTACCGCACCATCAATGCGCTGCTGGACACCGGCTGGCTGGTGCCGGTGGAGCTCCCCGGCGAACCCCCGCGCTACGAACGCGCCGGCGCGGCGCACCACCACCACTTCCACTGCCGCGGCTGCGCGCGGGTGTACGAAATCCCGGGGTGCCCGGGGGACCTCCAGGAGCTGACCCCCGCCGGCTTCGCGCTGGAAGGGCACGAAGTGGTGCTGTACGGGCGCTGCGCCCGGTGCGCCGCCGCGTGAGCGGTATCGCGAGCGGTCGCGCCTGGCACGCGCGGCCGGCGGGACGGTCCACGATGGCGAGGGGGCTGCGGCTGGGGGCGCTGCTCGCCCTGATGGCGGGGTGCGACCGCCTGACGCCGTGGCAGGGACTGGAGGTCACCCCGCCCCGTCCGGTCCCGGCCTTCACCTTCACCCAGGCGGATGGCCGCCCGATCAGCACGGCGCCGCAGTCCGGCCGCCCGCTGGTGCTGTTCTTCGGCTACACGCACTGTCCCGACGTGTGCCCCACCACGCTGGCCGACTGGGTGCGGGTGCGCCGACAGCTGGGGGACGCGGGCGAACGCGTGCGCTTCCTGTTCGTGTCCGTGGATCCGGCGCGCGACACGCCGGCCGTGGCGGCGGCGTATGCGGCGCGCTTCTCCCCCGCCTTCACCGGCGTGTCGGGGGACAGCGCCACCACGGCCGCCATCCTCAGGGCCTTCGGGGCCACGGCCGCACAAGAGCCCGCCACCGGGGCATCGGGCTACCTGGTGAGCCACTCGTCACAGCTGTTCCTGGTGGACGACCAGGGGCGGCTGGTGGCGATGTACCCGTTCGGTCGCGGATGGAACGCCCTCGCGGCCGACCTGGAGAAGCTGCTGTGAGACGCGGCATGCGGGTGCGCGTCGCGCTGGCGACCGCCCTCCTCGGGACCGCGTGCGCACGCGGTGGGGACTCGGCGTCCGACGCCGCAGCCGACTCATCGGGGGCCACCGGTCCGCTGCGGGTGCGTGACGGCTGGGCCCGCGCCGCCGACTCCGGCGCCACCGGGGGCGCCTACCTCGTGCTGGAGAACCGCGATTCCGTCGCGGTGTCGCTGGCCGGCGTCACCACCGACGCGGCAACCGCCGCCGAGGTGCACGAGACGATGGTGCACGACGGGGTGGCGCACATGATGCCGCAGGACACGGTGGCCATCGCGCCCGGCGCCACGCTGACCATGGCCCCCGGCGGCCTGCACCTGATGCTGGTGGGGATGCGGCGCGCGGTGGCCGGTGGAGACACGGTGGACGTGGTGCTGCGGCTGGTGCGCGGCGCGGGGGCCCCCGATTCGCTCCCGGTGCGCCTTCCCGTGCGGGCGCCATGACGAGCGCACACCCGGTGGTTGGCTCCACCCGCCTGCGACGCGCGCTGACGCTGGCCAGCGTGGCGGCGGGGACCGGCGCGCTGGCATGGCTGCTGTGGCCGCGCCCCGACGCCGAACTGCGCGTGCGGCGCGGCGGGCGCGCCGTGGTGATCAACGGCTACGGCGTGAGCCGGCCGCTTGGCGACACCATCGTGGTCGGCGGGCGCGGCCGGCGCCGCACCATCCGCGTGGTCAACGAGGACTCGGTGCCGCACCAGTTGGCGCTCTTCTCGGTGGCCCCCGGGGAGTCGCGCGACTACGTGGCGCCTCCCGGCACCTTCGGCGGCGTGTGCTCGGCGCACGCGGGGAGCGGGCGCCTCACGGTGGTGGTGCGTTGACCATGGACGCGGGAACGCCGCCGCTCCCGGCCGGGAGCCTGGACGACGTGCTGGCCGCGGAGCTGCAGCTGCTGGAGAGCGCGGGGCTGCGGCGCGTGCTGCGCCCGGTGCAGCAGCGGCGCGGCGGCACGGTGCAGGTGCAGGGCGATCGGCTGGGGGACTTCGCATCGAACGACTACCTCGCGCTGGCCACCGACGCGCGGCTGGCGCGCGCGGCCTCGGCGGTGTTGCAGGCCGAAGGGGTGGGGGTGGGGGCCACGCGCCTGGGCGCCGGACACCAGCCGGTGCATGCGGCGCTGGAGCGGGCCCTGGCCGAGCGCACCGGCACGGCGCAGGCGCTGCTGTTTCCGTCGGGGTATCTCGCCAACGTGGGGACCATCCCGGCGCTGGTGGGCCCCGGCGACCTGGTGCTGTGCGACGCGCTGGCGCACGCCTCGCTGCTGGACGGATGCCGCCTGTCGCGCGCCACCGTGGCGCTGGTGCCGCACGCCAACCTGGCGGCGCTGGAGCAGCGACTGCGGGAGCTGCGCCCGCACCATCACCGCGCGCTGGTGCTGACGGAAGGGCTCTTTGCCATGGACGGCGATGCGCCGTCGTTGGACCGGCTGGTGGCGCTGGCGCGTGCGCATGACGCATGGACCTACGTGGACGAAAGCCACGCGCTGGGGGTGCTGGGCCCCACCGGCGGCGGCGCCACCGAGCAGCATGGCGTCCAGGGGCGGGTGGACGTGGTGGCGGGCACGCTGGGGAAGGCGCTGGGGACGGCCGGCGGCTTCGTGGCCGGTTCCGCCACGCTGGTGGAATACCTCACCAGCACGGCGCGCACCTTCGTGTTCACCACCGCCACCCCGCCGGCGCTGGCGGCGGCGGCGCTGGAGGCGCTGCGGCTGGCGCAGGTGGAAGGGTGGCGGCGCGACGCGGTGCGCGCGCGGGCGCGGCAGCTGCGCGCGCGGCTGGCGGATGGTGGCCACGCGCTGGCCGGCCCCGCCGACGGGCACATCGTGCCGCTGCTGGTGGGGGACCCCATGCGCACGATGCAGCTGGCCGCCACGTTGCGGCGCAGCGGATTCCTGGTGAGCGGCGTGCGCCCGCCCACCGTGCCCCCGGGCACGTCGCGGCTGCGCGTGTCGCTGTCGGCGGCGCACCCCCCCGAGCTGGTGGAGGCGCTGGCCGCCACCCTGCTGGCCGCCGTGCCGGCGCCCTGACCCGGACGTCCCCCGATCCCCACGCCCCACCCTGCCATGAGCCTCGCCGACATCCGCACCGACTACCGCCGCGCCACGCTGGACGAAGGGGACGTGGACGCCGACCCGATCGCGCAGTTCACGCGCTGGTTTGACGAGGCGGTGCGCGCCCAGGTGGCGGAGCCCAACGCGATGTGCCTGGCCACCGCGTCCCCGGATGCCTATCCGTCCGCGCGCATGGTGCTGCTCAAGGGGGTGGATGCGCGCGGCTTCGTGTTCTACACCGACTACCGCAGCCGGAAGGGGCGCGAGCTGGCGGACAACCCGGCGGCGTCGCTGTGCTTCTTCTGGGCCGAGCTGGAGCGGCAGGTGCGCGTGACGGGGGCGGTGCAGCGGGTGAGCCGGGGAGAGTCGGAAGCGTACTTCCAGTCGCGCCCGCTCCCCAGCCGGATGGGGGCGTGGAGCTCGCACCAGAGCCAGGTGCTCCCCTCGCGCGACGTGCTGGAGGCGGAGCTGGCCGCGACGCAGGCCCGCTTCGCCGATGGGGCGGTGCCCCTTCCTGAGCACTGGGGGGGCTTCCGCGTGGTTCCCGACGAGGTGGAGTTCTGGCAGGGGCGCTCGAGCCGGCTGCACGATCGCATCCAGTACCGCCTGGAGGCCGGGGCGTGGGTGCGGCGACGGCTCTCGCCGTAAGGCGCCGCCCGGTCGGCGGGAACTCCCGCGCCGCGGCGGGGATTCCGCCGGCATGACGTCCACTTACCTGATCTTCGGGGCCACCGGCGGCATTGGCGCCGCGCTGGCCCGCCGGCTCCACGCGCAGGGCGCGGGGCTGTTCCTGTCGGCGCGCACGGCTGGGCCATTGGAGGCGCTGGCCGCCGAGCTGGGCGCCGGGTGCGCCACCGCCGATGCCACCGACTTCGCCGAGGTGGAGCGGGTGATGCAGCAGGCGCAGGGGCACGCCGAGGCGCACGGGGGGGCGCTGGCGGGGGTGGCGCTGTGCGTGGGGTCGCTGCTGCTCAAGCCGGCGCACCTGACCACGGCGGCGGACTTCCAGCTGACCCTCGCGCAGAACCTCACCAGCGCCTTCGGGGTGGTGCGTGCGGCCGGAAAGCTGATGGCCGGTGGCGGGAGCGTGGTGCTGTGCAGCTCGGCGGCGGCTCGGACCGGGCTGGCCAACCACGAGGCGATCGCGGCGGCGAAGGCGGGGGTGCTGGGGCTCGTGCTGAGCGCGGCGGCCACCTACGCATCGCGCGGGCTCCGGTTCAACGCGGTGGCGCCGGGGCTGGTGCGCACGCCGCTCACGCAGCGGATCACCGGGTCGCCGGCGGCGTCGCAGGCCTCGCAGGCGCTGCACGCGCTGGGGCGGCTGGGGGAGCCGGAGGACGTGGCGGCGGTGATGGCGTGGCTGCTGGGCCCCGAGGCGACGTGGGTGACGGGGCAGTGCTACGGCGTGGACGGCGGGCTGGGGACGGTGCGCACCAAGTAGCGCCCGCGCGCGGAGCGCCTGCACGCGGAGCGCCCGCACGCGGGAGCGCCCGCACGCGGGAGCGCCGCCGCGCGCGCCTATCCCTCGGTCAGCTCGGCGCGCAGCGTGGTGAAGCTGTCGTAGCGCGCCGCGCGCACCGCCCCCGTCGCCACCGCCTCGCGCAGCGCGCACCCCGGCTCCACCAGGTGCGTGCAGTCGCCAAAGCGGCAGCCGTCCAGCCAGGGGCGGAACTCGGGGAAGCAGGCGGCCACTTCCTGCTGCGCGATCCCCCACAGCCCCACCTCGCGCAGCCCTGGCGTGTCGGCCACGAAGCCGCCGCCCGGCAGCGGGTGCAGCACGGCGCCCACCGTGGTGTGCCGCCCCTTGTTGACGCTGGCGCTGACCGCCGCGGTGCGCAGCTGCAGCCCGGGGAAGAGCGCGTTCATGAGCGACGACTTCCCCACCCCCGACGGGCCGGTGAGCGCGGTGCACCGCCCCGCCAGCTCGGCGCGCAGGGCCGCCAGCCCGCGCCCGTCCGTCACGCTGGTGTGGTGCACCGGGTACCCCGCCGCACGCTGGTCGGGGAACAACGCCAGCGCCTCGGCTTCAGGCACCAGGTCTTCCTTGTTGACCACCACTCGCGCCGCCAGCCCGTTGGCCTCGGCAATCACCAGGAAGCGGTCGAGCATCCGCGCATTGGGCTCCGGCTGCGCCGCGGCGAACACCACCAGCACCTGGTCCACGTTGGCCACCACCACCCGCTCCCCCCACGCCCCGCCGGGAGCACGCCGCGCCAGTCGGCTGCGCCGCGGCAGGATCTCGGCGATGGCCCACGCCTCCCCCGCCGGCTCGCGCTCCAGCCGCACCGCGTCCCCCACCGCCAGCTTGAGGACGTCGCGCCCCTCCTGCTTGAGGCGCCCCCGCATGGACGCCGCCACCGTCTCCCCCGCCTCGGTGCGCACCTGCCACACGCCCCCCGTCCCCTGGAGCACCACCCCTTCCGTCGGGGACGCGCCACCGCTCACGCCGGCCCCCCCGCGGTGCGGATGAGCCCGTCGAGCGTGGCCTTGACGGTGGCCAGCGGCATCGCGCCCAGCTGCCGGCGCACCGCCGCCTCGCCGGCGCCGGTGACGAGGAAGCCCGTCTCCAGGTGCCCCGTCACCTCGGGCTCCCCGGCGCTCCAGCGCACGAAGAACAGGTAGGCGCCCCACGGCGCGGCGGCATCCCCGGTGGTGTCGGTGAGGAGATCCACCGACCAGGAGGCGCCGTCGGCCCCCGCAAACGCAGGCGGACGGGCGTGCACGGCCATGTAGCCGCCCAGCGTGCGCTCGTCCCCGCGCGCGTGGTCGGGGGGGAGGTGGTGACCGGCGTGCCCGCCCAGCGGCCCCTCAGCGACGGGCCGCGCCCTCGCGCACCACGTTCCCCACCATGAACAGGAGGTTCGCGGGGCGCTCGGCGAGGCGGCGCATGAGATACGGATACCACTGGCTTCCAAACGGCACGTAACAGCGCACGCGGTATCCCTCGCGCACCAGCCGCTCCTGCAGGTCGCGGCGCACGCCGTACAGCATCTGGAACTCGAAACGATCGGCGCCAATCCCCTTCGCCTGCGCGAAACGCCTCGCCTCCGCGATGATCCGCTCGTCGTGCGTCGCGATCCCCGGGTAGCGGCCATGCTCCATGAGGCGGTGCATCGCCGCCACGTAGTTGCCGTCCACGTCCTTCTTGTCGGGAAACGCCACCTCGGGAGGCTCCAGGTACGCCCCCTTGCAGATGCGCACACGGCACTGCAGCCGGTTGGCGCGGGCCACGTCGTCCAGCGTGCGCCGCAGCGCGCTCTGCAGCACGATCCCCACCGTGTCGGGGAAGTCGGGGTACAGGGCGCGCTCGAAGGTGTCCAGCGTCCGGTCGGTGTACCCGCTGGACTCCATGTCCAGGCGCACGAAGCTGCCGTACTGCTTCGCGCGCTCCAGCACCCCGCGCACCACCTCGACCCCCAACGCGTCGGAGATGTCCTGCCCCAGCGCGGTGAGCTTGACGGAGACGTTGGCGTCCAGGCGGCGGCGGTGGATCTCGTCCAGCAGCTGCAGGTACTGCGCGCCGGTCGCGCGCGCCTCCGCCTCGGCGGTGACGCTCTCCCCCAGCAGGTCGAGCGACGCCGAGATCCCCTTGGCGTTCAGCTCGGCGACCGCGTCGCAGGCGCTGGCGATGGTTTCACCGGCCACGAAGCGGGAGGCCATGCGCCGGGCGAACCCGACGTTGCGGATGAGATCGAAGACCCGCTGCTGGCGGGACAGGTAGAGGAGCGTGGAACGCAGCATGCGGGGAATCTAGCGAGGGGGCGCCAGCAACCTCAGCACCGGCGCCTCGGCGCCGCGCGCCAGGAGGGCGTCGAAGAGGTTCCAGGTGTGGAGGCCGTCGTCGGACAGCGGGTCCAGCAGGATGGCGGCCAGCAGGTCGCGGGGGGTGCCCGAGGGGACCAGCGCGCTCCCGGCGGGGAGGGTGCGACGCCCTCCCGCCTCCCACCGCCCGCGCACCGACAGCTCACGATGCCCCTGGAAGGGGCGTGCGCTCCGCTGCAGGGAGTCCACCACGAACCGCTCCACCGACACCACGGCCGGCCGCTCCAGCACGGTCACCGGCACGCCGTGGGCGCGCAGCAGCGCCACCGCCGCCGTCCCCTCGGGGAGCACCGCATAGCCGTGCGCGGAGGCGGGGTGCGCCAGCGCCGCCTCGAAGCGGTCGATCACCGGCATCCGCTGCGCCTCCACGCGCCCGGTGCGTCGCAGCCCCCGCGGCACGCCGGGCTCGGTGCGCGCCGTGCTGTCCGCCACCCGCTCCAGCGCCTCCACCAGCACCGCCTGCGTGTCGGCACGCGTGGCAAAGCGGCTGCGGAACGCCACCGCGGGGGTGCGCCCGGGGCCGAAGGTGGCGGCGGCGCTCCCGGCGGCCACCCGCGCCGCCACCTCGTCGCGCCGCTCGGCCACCAGCGACAGCACCTCCTGCACGAACGCCCGCGTGGCCGCCACGCGCCGCGCGAAGGGATCGTGCGAGTACGCCTCGCTGAGGATGCTCACCCGCCCGCGCAGCCCCACGTAGTTGGTGCCGAAGCGCGGCACATGCTCGTAGGTGCGCCACCCCGACTTCACCGCCGCCGTGGCCGTCTCGCGCCCCTCGGCGCTGGTGAAGTTGCCGTAGGGGAACGTCTCGACGCCGTGGCGCGCCTTCACCCGGCGCCGCACCTCGGGGAGGAGCGTGTCGGCGGTGTACGCCCCCAGCGGCGCCGCCGGGTGCAGCGACGGCGCGTAGGTGAGCGCGTAGCCGTGGTAGCTGCCATTGGTGGTGTGCAGGTCCATGAACACGTCGGGATCCCACGCCGACAGCGCCGCCAGCGCGCCCCGTGTCTCGGGGGCCTCGGCCTTGATGTAGTCGCGGTTGAGGTCCAGCCCCATCCCGTTGGGACGCTCCCCGATCCGCTCCGGCCCGTTCTGCGCGCCGCGGTTGCGCTCCTGCGCGCCAAGCCGGTCGTTGCCGTCGGGGTTGTAGTTGGGGACCACCAGCAGCACCAGCGAGTCCAGCACCGTGGCCGCCGTGGAGGCGGACCAGTCGCGCAGCAGCGCGAGGATCGCCTCCTTCCCCTCCACCTCGCCCGCATGGATGTTGGCCTGCACATACACCAGCGGCCGCCCCAGCGCGCGCGCGTCGGCGGGGGTGCGCACCTGAGGACGCGACGCCACCAGCAGCGGCACGCGCCGCCCCTCGGTGGAGGTGGCCAGCGTGGTCACGGTGAGGGGCGCTCCCCGCGCCACCAGCGTGTCCACGAACGCCAGCACCTCGGCGTGGCTGGTGGTCTCGCGGTAGCCGGTGCGCTCGGCGCGCGTGGCGGGGGACGGCAGCGCCGGGGCGGCCGGCATCGCCCCCGGGGTGGTGGCCGCGCGTCCGCCACCGCACGCCACGCCCCCGGCGGCCAGCAGCGCCAGCGCCCCCCGTGACACCAGGCGTCCGGTGCCGCTCATGCCGCACCCCCGGCCAGCGCGCGCGCGATGCCGGCGATCTGCGTGGTGTGACGGCGCTGGTGCAGCGCCAGGAACAGCCCCCACTGGTACCCGTTCAGCACCCCCAGGCGCGGATGCGGGTGCGACACGCCACCCAGCGCGCGCCCCGCCGCGTCCAGCAGCGCGCGCACCACCCGGGCCCGCGCCTCGCGCAGCCGCGCGAGCGCGTCAGCCGCCGAGAGCCCCTCCTGCGGCTGCACCATGTCGGGGGCGTCCAGCGGCGTGGAGGGCACCTCCACCCCCAGGGCCGCCATCGTGGCCGTCAGCGGACTCGCGTCGGATTCCTCGGTGTGCTCGGCCGCCTTGCACAGCTTGCTCACCACACGCCCCGAGCCGTCCTCCACGCGCGCCAGGTGCTCGATGACCTGCGCAATGGTCCACCCGGCGGCCACCGGGGCGTCGTGATGCGCGGCGGGGATGCGGTCGAGGAGCGCTTCGAGGTCGCGCTGCGCCTCGGTGAGCGCCGAGGTGACCTCGATGATGCGCGCGGGGAGCGGGGTGGCGGTCACGGGTGGAAGCGTCCTCCGGATGCGGCCAGCGCGCGAAGGCGCGCCGCCGGGGTGAAGCGCCCGGGGAAGCGGGCGTCGAGGGCCTCGAGGTCGCGCACCACCGCCGCGGCCCCCACAGTGTCGAGGTAGCGGAACGGCCCGCCCCGGTAGGGAGGGAAGCCGATGCCGAAGATGGCGCCGATGTCGCCGTCGCGCGGCGATGCGATGATCCCCTCCTCCAGGCAGCGCACCGCCTCGTTGAGGAGCGGCAGGATGGTGCGCTGGCGGATCTCGTCGGCGTCCACCGGCCGCCGCGCCGCACCCGCCGCCGTGAGGGCGTACACCGCGGGGTCGGGGCCCTGCCGCTTCCCCGCCGCGTCGTAGCGATAGAAGCCGCGCTTGGCCTTGCGCCCCAGCCGCCCGTCGGCCACCACGCGCTTCAGCGCCTCGGCGGGGGCCAGCCGCTCGCCGTATGCCGCCCCCATGATGGGCCCCGCCTTGCCGGCCACGTCCAGCCCCACCTCGTCCAGCAGCGTGAAGGGGCCCACCGGGAAGCCGAACACCGTGCAGGCGCGGTCCACCGCGTCCATCGCCGCCCCCTCGTCCAGCAGGCGCCCCGCCTCCGACAGGTACGGCGCCAGGACGCGGTTCACATAGAACCCCGGCGCGTCGCGCACCACGATCACCGTCTTCCCCAGCTGGCGGCCGCACGACACCGCGGCGGCCACCGTCTCCGGCGCCGTCTGCGGCGTGACGATCACCTCCAGCAGCGGCATCTTCGCCACCGGCGAGAAGAAGTGCATCCCGATCACCTTGCCGGGGTCGGCGGCGCCGGCGGCGATGTCGGCGATGGGGATCGTGCTGGTGTTGGAGGCGAAGATGGCGCCGGGGGCGGCCGCCTCCACCTCGCGGCGCACCGCCTGCTTCACCGCCAGCTCCTCGAACACCGCCTCGATCACCAGCTCCGCATTGGCGAACCCCGCGTAGTCGGTGGCCACCGACAGCCGCGCCATGGTGTCGTCGTACTGCGCGGGGGTGAGCTTGCGGCGGCGCAGTCGCTCGCGGAACGCGTCGCGCACCGTGCGCCACCCCGCGGCCACCCGCTCGGCGCTGGCGTCCTTGAGGCGCACCAGCAGCCCTCCCTGCACCGCCACCGTCGCGATCCCCGCGCCCATGAACCCGGCCCCCAGCACGCCCAGCTTGCGCACCGGACGCGCCACACCCGTGGTCCCCTCGGGGAGCCCGGTGGCCTTCTTGTTGGCGTTGATGGCGAAGAAGAGCGCCACCAGCTGCTTGCACACCGGGTCCACGGTGAGCGCCCCGAAGCGGCGCGCCTCGTCGCGCAACCCCTCGACCATCCCGCGCGCCAGCCCGGTGCGCACCGCGGCCAGCGCCTCCAGCGGCGCGGGGTAGTGGCCGCCGGTCTTCTTGAGCACCGACGCGCGCGCCTGCCGGAACACCAGCGCGCGCCCCACGGGGGTGGCCTCGAGCCACCGCGCCGAGCGCACGCGTGCGCCGCCGCGGCGCGGGCGCACCGTGCCGGCGGCCATGGCGCGGGCGCGACGGATGGCCACGTCGCGCAGGATGGCGGGGTGCACCATCTCGTCGGCCAGCCCCAGCTTCACCGCCTCCTTCGCCCGGACGTTGCGCCCGGTGAGGATCATCCCCAGCGCCGCCTGCAGGCCGATGAGCCGCGGCAGCCGCTGCGTGCCGCCGGCCCCCGGCAGCAGCCCCAGCTGCACCTCAGGGAGCGCGATGGCGGTCTTGGGGTGGTCGCTGACCACCCGCGCATGGCACGCCAGCGCCACCTCGCACCCGGCCCCCAGCGCCACGCCGTGGATGGCCGCCACCACCGGCTTGCGCATGGCCGCCATCCGGTCCAGCAGCGCCTGCCCGCCGCGCGCCAGCGCCTCCCCCTGCGCGGCGGTGGTCACGCCCCCCAGCTCCTCGATGTCGGCGCCGGCAATCCAGCAGTCGGGCTTGGCGCTGGCCAGCACCATCGCCGTGATGGCCGGGTCGGCGGCCACGTGCGCCAGCACCGCCTCGACCTGCGGCCCCACGCGCGAGTTGAGCGTGTTCACCGGCGCCCCGGGCTGGTCGTAAGTGACCACCGCCACGCCGTCCACCACCTCCAGCGACAGCCCCGCCGCTTCCCATGCGTTCGCCTGCCCCCCCGCGGCGCCGCTCACGACGCGCGCTCCAGCACCATGGCGTGCCCCAGCCCGCCGGCGGCGCACACGGTGAGCAGCCCCAGCGCCTTGTCGTGCCGCTGCAGCGCCAGCGCCAGCGACGTGGCCACCCGCGCCCCGGTGGCGCCGAACGGGTGCCCGATGGCGATGGACCCGCCGGAGAGGTTGAGCCGGTCGGGGTCCACCTCCCCCAACGGCGCCGCCAGCCCGGCGCGCTCCGCCCACGCGCGCGACGCGAAGCCGTGCAGGTTGCTCAGCACCTGCGCCGCGAACGCCTCGTGCATCTCCACCAGGTCCATGTCCGCCAGCGACACGCCCGCGCGCGCCAGCGCCAGCGGCGCCGCCAGCACCGGCGCCTGCAGCAGTTGCTCCGCCGGATCCACCGCCGCGTACGCGTAGCTGCGGATGTACGCCAGCGGGCGGTACCCCAGCGCGCGCGCGCGCTCCTCGGACATGAGCAGCACCGCCGCCCCCCCGTCGGTGAGCGGCGACGCATTCCCCGCCGTCACCGTGCCATGCCGCCGGTCGAACACCGGTGGCAGCTTGGCCAGCTGCTCGGCGGTGGTG
>JAGWYS010000341.1 GCA_018969225.1 Gemmatimonadota bacterium
TGGACAGCCACCAGTTCATGCAGGCGCTGGCCGACGACTTCACGGCGGCCGGCGGCCACCTGGTGTTCGGCGCCACCGTCGTGGAGGGCGCCTTGGAGGACCAGGGCGTATTCCTGGCCATCGACGACGGCGGCACGCGCACCGAGGCGGTGGCCCGCACCGTCGTGAACGCGGCCGGCATCCACGCCCCCGACCTGGCGCGACGCCTTGCCGGCGTGGACCCCGCCGCCATCCCCGTCCCGCGGTACGCCATCGGGCACTACTACGCCCTCACCGGCCCCTCCCCCTTCAACCGGTTGGTGTACCCCACCGCGGTGAAGGGGGGGCTTGGCGTGCACGTCACCCTCGACATGGGGGGGGGCACGCGCTTCGGCCCCGACGTGCGGTGGATTGACGCGCCCGACTACACCTTCGACGATGGCCGCAAGCCTGCCTTTGTCGACGCCATCCGCCGCTACTACCCCGCCCTGGACCCCGAGCGGCTGGTGCCGGCGTACACCGGGATCCGGGCCAAGATCAGCGGCCCCGACGACCCCGCCGCGGACTTCCGCATCGACGGCCCGCGCGACACGGGGCACCCCGGGCTGGTGCACCTGTTCGGCATCGAATCCCCGGGGCTCACCGCGTCGCTGGCCATCGCCGAGCAGGTGGTCACCCTGCTGCGGCACGACCAGGCCGCGCCGCTCCTTCGCCGCGCCGGCTGACCGGGTCCACGTGCCACGCATTCCACGGGAGTCAACCACGTGACGCGCACCTCCACCCGCATCCTCATCACCGGTGGCGCCGGGCTGGTTGGCTCCCGGCTGGTGCGGCTGTTGGCCCCCGAGGCGGAGCTCCACCTCCTCGTGCGGCACCCCGACCCGGCGCTTGAGGGGCTTGGCAACATCCACCAGCACCCAACGGACTTGGCGGTGGGGGTGGACGTGGCGCGGCTCCCGGCGCGCATGGACCAGGTGGTGCACCTCGCCCAGTCGGCGCACTTCCGCGACTTCCCGCGGCAGGCCCCCGACGTCTTCAACGTCAATGTCGGGACGCTGGCCACGCTGCTGCATTACGCGGTCCACGCGGGGGCCACACGGTTCGTGCTGGCCTCCAGCGGCGGGGTGTACGGCTCCTCCGCCGCGCCGCTGCGGGAGGACACCCCGGTGTCGCTCTCCGGCAACCCGGGCTTCTACCTCGCGTCCAAGCTGTGCGGCGAGCTGCTGGCCGGGGCGTACGCACCGCACATGGATGTCGTCATGCTCCGCCTCTTCTTCGCCTATGGCCGGGGGCAGAGGCGGTCGATGCTGCTGCCGCGCCTGGTGGACAGCGTCCGCAACGGGGTCCCCGTGGGGCTGGCCGGCCCTGAGGGCATCCGTGTGAACCCCATCCATGCCGACGACGCTGCCGCTGCCTGCCGGGCCGCGCTGGCAGTGACCGGGATGCGCACCATCAACGTGGCCGGCCCCGAAGTGCACTCCTTGCGGGCGCTGTGCGAGTTGATCGGGGCCCGACTGGGGAAGGCCCCCGTGTACGACCTGCGCCCCGGGGACAGCGGGGGAGACGTGATCGGGGACACCACGCGCATGACCGAACTGCTGGGGCCCGCCACGCGACGGGTGGCCGACCACCTCGACGAGCTGCTGTAGTCGGGCGGGAGGAACCGCCCCAATACCGCCATCCTCCGCCGGCACCAGCCCTTTGCGCGCATCGACACCGACACCGGGGCGCTCATGACCCTCCCCCTCCGCGTCGCCGTCATCGGCGGCGGGATCAACGGCCTCGCCACCGCCTGGCAGCTGGCCCAGCTGGGCCATCAAGTCACCCTGTACGAGCGCGACGCGCTCATGGGGGCCACCAGCCGGTCGTCGTCCAAGCTGCTCCACGGGGGGTTGCGCTACCTCGAGAACCGCGAGTTCCGGCTGGTGCGCGAGGCGCTGCACGAGCGCGACGGGTGGCTGCAGCGGGTGCCGCAGCATGCGCACCCCATCCGGTTGGCGTACCCCGTGTACCGGGGGGGGCGGCGCCCCCGGTGGATGATGGGCGCGGGGATGCGGCTGTACGACCTGCTGGCGGGGCGCACCATCCTGCCGCCGGCCCGGTGGGAGGACGCGGCCGCGCT
>JAGWYS010000342.1 GCA_018969225.1 Gemmatimonadota bacterium
ATCCGCCGCTACCGCGCCTTCGCGCGGCTGTGGCGCGACGCCGACCCCGAGCTGCAGCCGCAGGTGGCCGACGTGCGGCGGCGGATTGCGGCGCTGGAAGCGCGCGAGGCGCGGGCACGGTAGCACCGCCGGCGACAACCGCCGGCATCATCCGTCAGGACGTGCCGGGTGGGGTGTGCGGGCCGTGCGTGCCCAACCACGCGTGCAAGGAGGCGCACCACGCCAGCGCCTCGCGCGGCGTCATCCACTGGTGCGTCCATGTGGCCAGCAGGCTCCGGCAGCCCTCGCCGTCCCCGCCCGCCACCAGCGTCCCCAGGGCGGCGCGCAGGGGCGCCGCCCGGTCGGGGTAGGCCGCCAGCTGCGTGAGCAGCTCGGCCCGTCCCGCGTCGTCGCTGTCGGCATCGCCGAAGCAGAGCTCCAGCATGGACGCCAGCACGTGGGCAGGGTCAGTCATCGGCGTCGGTCACGGGGACCGTCCGGGTGTCAGCTTGGTCCAGTCGTTCCCGTTGACCTTGTAGTACCCGGGGCCGTCGGGACCGGTGTTGCTCCAGTTGGAGCCGGTGACGCTGAAGTTCTCCCCGGTGCTGGGATCGTGCACCCACTCCGATCCGCGCCAGCGATTGTATCCGGCCTCGTCCCCCTCCCCCTTGCGGCGCCGGGAGCCGCCGGCGACGCGCGCCCGCACGTCGTCGCGCGGGAGCTGCAGTCGCGTGGCGCACCGCACCTCCATGGCCAGGTGCGCCAGCGCGCCGGCCCGCTCGGGCCAGTGCCGGTTGGCCATGATGGCCACCCGGACGGGGAGCACGTAGCCCTGGGGATCCGCGCCGGGGACGGCGGCGTAGATGGCGACCGCGGAGTGCGTGGAGCCGCGCAGGGTGGCAATCGTGTAGGGGTCGGCGGCCTCCGGCGCCTCTGCCCCGTAGTCGAGGTCCGGCGCACCGCCATGCTGTCCCACCGCGTAGCGCAGCAGCGCCCGCACCACCCGTTGGGGGTCGGTGCTGTACATGTCCGGATCGTTCATCGGCGGCCCGTACGCGCCCGCATAGGGCGCCATCATCGTGTTCACCGGGTAGACCACGTAACTGACAAATTGCGTGCGCGTGGGGTCGGCCAGGTCGATCCCGGAGGCGTTGGGCCCCGCCTGCGCCGACCACGAGGCGGGCGCGAGGAAGGCGCACCCGCCTTCCGCGCGGGCGACGGCCTGGATCGCCGTCTGCCCGTCCACCGCCCGCTCGGGGGTGCGGGTGACGGCCGGAGGCGTGGCCGCTCCGCCCGTCGCTTGAGGCGCTCCCCCCGGGTTTGGAGGCGGGGGCGCGGGATCGCAGGCGCACAGCAGCAGCAGGATGGCGGGGGCGATGCGGGGGCGCATGTGGTCCATCTCCGGTTCGAGGGACAAGTGGAGCTCCGGCGGAGCATCGGGCGCCTGTGCACCACGCGCAAGCCCGGGAGGAGAAGGCTCACGCGGGCGTGGGCCGCTGGCAGCGCAGGGGCCCGACATCGCGTGGCGCCGCCTCCATGGCGCGGCGACGCGGCGCGCCTCATACTACCGGCAGCTGACCGAATGTTTTCCTGAGCCGCCCGGCATTCCCGTCTTGGGCATGACCAACCCCGATCCCCTCCGCTCACGCCTCGCGGTGGCCCTCGGCGACCGCTATGCGCTGGAGCGCGAGCTCACCGGCGGGGGGATGGCGCGCGTCTTCGTGGCCCACGAGGCCGCCCTCAACCGCCGCGTGGTCATCAAGACGCTGGCCCCCGACCTGGCCGCCACCCTGTCGGCGGAGCGCTTCGACCGGGAGATCCAGCTGGTGGCGGCGTTGCAGCACCCGAACATTGTGGGGGTGCTCACGTCCGGAGCGGCCGACGGCGTGCCGTGGTTCGCCATGCCGTTCGTGGAGGGCGATTCCCTGCGCGCGCGGCTGGCCGGTGGACCGGTGGGTGAGAGTGAGGCCGTCGGGATCTTGCGGGACGTGGCCCGGGCCCTCGCCTACGCGCACGACCGCGGCGTGGTGCACCGCGACATCAAGCCCGACAACATCCTGCTCTCCGGCGACGCCGCCGTCGTCACCGACTTCGGCATCGCCAAGGCCGTGACCGCGGC
>JAGWYS010000096.1 GCA_018969225.1 Gemmatimonadota bacterium
GGCCCTCCCGGCCACGCCGGCGGCGGTGACGGCGGCGTTCGTCCGGGCGCGCCGAGCGCTGGGGGGCGTCACGCGCGCCGATCCCGTCGCGTGGTCGCGGAGCGCGCCGCCATGAGCCGTCCCCTCCACCGGGCACCCTTCACCTTCGCCACGGCGCAGTACGAGTCGGGAGACTGGGACTCGGCGCCGTTGGTGCCCGCCAACCTCATCGACTCGGTGGCCCGCTACACCAGCATCCCCGTGGCCCCCGAGGGGGTGGTGGTGCCGCTGGGCTCCGAGGCGGCGCTGGAGCACCCGCTGCTGTTCCTCACCGGGCACCTGCCGGTGCGCTTCACGGCGCGGGAGGCGGAGGTGCTGCGCCGGTACGTCGCGCGCGGGGGGCTGCTGTTCGTGGACGACCACAACCACGACGTGGACGGCGTGTTCAACACGACCGCCCGCGAGGAGATCCGGCGGGTGGCCGGGCCGCTGCGCCCGCTCCCCAACAGCCACGAGCTGTATCGCTGTCACTTCACCTTCGAGGACGGCCCGCCCGCCACATCCCACGAGATGAACGGCTGGGGGGACAACCTCGTGCACCCGCAGCTGGACGCGGTGCTGCGCGGCGGGCGCATTGCGGTCCTGTTCAGCAACAAGGACTACAGCTCCGAGTGGGGGTACCACCCCGACTCCAAGCGGTTCCTGTCGGTGGACAACACGCGCTTCGGCGTGAACGTGGTGGTGTATGCGCTCACCCGGTGACGACGCGCCGCGCGACGGCGCGGTGCCGTGGCTGGAGCGGGGCGCCCGTGCCGGCGCGGTCGCGGCGCTCCTGCTGGCGTGGTGGGGGCAGGGCGCCCCCGCGGACGTCGCGGGACGCGCCGCCGCGCCGGTTGCGGTGGCGGACACGGCGTTGGCGCCGCTCGCCGACTCGGCGCGCCGGTGGCTGCTGGTGCGGGGGCGTGCGTCGGTGGATGCGGACAGGGTGCCGGACGCGCCCCCGCTCACGATCATCGCGCGGGTCATTCCGGGCGCGCCTGCGCGGGGCGTGCTGGGGACGCTCCCCTCGGCGGGGGTGTCGCTGCGCTGGCGCGATGCATCGGGTGCGGCCGCGACGGCAGTGCAGGCGCTCCGGCAGCCCGGGGCGGATGGGCCGCTGGACGTGCGCGCGGTGGCGGGGGCGTCCGGGGTGGTCACGCTGCACGATCAGGGCGGGCTCCTGGATTCCGTGTCCGCTGCCCCCGGGCGCGTGCACGCCTGGCGGCTGTCATCGCCGCAGGGGGCGGTCACCGTGCGCTGGCCCGCCCCTGCTTCCGCTGCGGGCGCGCCCGCCGTGCCCACGATGGGTCAGGCCATCGGGGGGGGCTGGGCACGCGCCCGCACGTCCCCGAGTGTGGTCCGGATCCTGGCCCTCCCCGGGTGGGAGGCCAAGTTCGTGGCCGCCGCCCTCGAAGAGGCCGGGTGGCGCGTGGAGGGGCGCTGGCCCGTGGCCCCCACGGCGGACGTGACCTTGGGCGCGCGCCTGCCGCTGGACACGGCCACGCACGCGGCGGTGGTGGTGATGGACAGCGCCGTGGGCGTGGCGGAGGGGGCGGCGGTGCGCCGGTTTGTGGAGGCGGGCGGAGGGCTGGTGCTGGCCGGGGATGGCCTCCGCTGGCCCGGGGCGGCCGTCGGACGCGCCGCCGACCTGCGCCCCGCGGAGGCGGCGGGGTGGCGCCGGGGGGTGGAGGGCGGGGTGCGCTCCGCGACGCCGCGAGCCGGGCTCGAGGTGTGGCGGCTGGCGCCGGCTCGCGGGGCGCACGTGCTGGCCCGGGGCGGCGACGGGGCGCCGGTGCTGGTGGTCCGGGCGCACGGGAACGGCCGGGTGGCGGCCGTGGCCTATCGCGACAGCTGGCGATGGCGCATGGCCGGCAACGACGACGGGGTGGCGGGGCACCGGGGGTGGTGGGACGGGGTGGTGCGGCTGGTGGCGACGGCGGGTGCCGATGCCGAGGTGCCCGTGTCCCCCTGGCCGGGAGATGGGGCGCCGTGGCTGGACCTGGTGGCGCGCCTTGGTGTCCCGGCCGCGGAGGCGCTACCGTTGGCGCAGTCACCAGGCCCCTCGCAACGCTCGGGGGTGCCGCGGATCCGCGCCGTCGCCCGTCGGCTGGGCGGGGCGCTGTACCTGGCCGCCGCCGTGCTGCTCCTGATGGAATGGGGCGCCCGTCGTCGCCGTGGCGTCCCCTGATGCATGCCGTTCCACCCGCCACCCGGCCCCTGCCATGACGTCCGGCGTCGCCCTCATCTCGCACAGCGATTGCGGCCGGCACGACACCGGCTGGGAGCACCCCGAACATGTGGGGCGGTTGCGCGCCATCCCGCGCGCCCTGCGCCATGACCCCGCGCTGTTCGAGGCGCTGCAGCACGTGGAGGGGCGCCATGCCACCCCCGAGGAGCTCGCGCTGGCGCACGACCCCGCGTACGTGGCGCAGGTGCGGGCGCTGGCGGAGGCGGGGGGCGGCCGCCTGGACCCCGACACCGTGGTGAGCGAGGGGTCGTGGGACGCCGCCACCGCGGGCACCGGGTGCGTGCTGGACGGCGTGGACATGGCGTTTGACGGCCGGGCGCGCCGCAGCTTCTCGGCCGTGCGCCCGCCCGGCCATCACGCGCTGCGCGACCGCGCCATGGGGTTCTGCCTCTTCGGCAACGTGGCGGTGGCCGCGCACTACGCCCTGCACCGGCACCCCTGCGCCCGCGTGCTGGTGGTGGACTGGGACGTGCACCACGGCAACGGCACGCAGGCGCTGGTGGAGCACGAGTCGCGGATCCGCTTCGTGTCGATGCACCAGTGGCCGTGGTACCCCGGCAGCGGCGCGGCCGACGACCGGGGGCCGCTGGGCACCGTGTGGAACGTCCCGATGCCGCCGGGGCTCCCGCCGGAGCGGTACGAGGCGGCGCTGCTGGGGGCGGTGGATGCCGCGACCGCGGGGTTCACCCCCGACCTGGTGCTGCTGAGCGCGGGGTTCGACTGCCTGGCCGGCGATCCGCTGGGGGCGTTCACGCTCACGGTGCCCGACATCACCCGGCTGACCCGCGCGCTGGTGGCGCGCGCCGATGCCTGGTGCGGGGGGCGGCTGGTGAGCGCGCTGGAGGGGGGGTACGCACCCGATGCGGTGGCCGAGGCGGTGCTGGCCCACCTGCGGGCGCTGGCGTGACCGCGCCCGTCGGGCGAGTTTGCAACATGGCGGGCCCTCCCGGCCGCTGACGGCGCCGGGGCTCTCCTCCCCCCCTTGCCCCTGCGATGTTCTGTCCCGACTGCGGCACCTGGAACCGCGCCTCCGCCGCCCGATGCACCCGGTGCGACGAGACGCTGCCGGAGGTCCTTGCGCCCCCCGCGGACGTCCCGGACGACGAGCTGCGCGAGCTGCGGCATGCCACCGGCAACCGCTACACCGTGGTGAAGCGGCTGGGCGGCGGCGGCATGGCGCAGGTGTACCTGGCCCGCCATGCCCGGCTGCAGCGCCCCCTGGTGCTCAAGGTCCTGCTCAAGTCGCTGGCGCGCGAGGCGGAGATGCGCGAGCGATTCCGGCGCGAGGCGGAGACGGCGGCGCGGCTGGTGCACCCGCACATCTGCGCCATCCTCGACATCGGGACCGTGGGGGAGGTGGAGTACCTGGTGATGCCCTACTACGCCGGCGGGTCGCTGGCCGACCTGCTGGGGCGGCGCAAGGTGCTCCCCCCCGCGCGGGTGGCGTCGGTGGCGGCGCAGGTGGCCTGTGCGCTGGACCACGCGCACCGGCACGGGATCATCCACCGCGACCTCAAGCCCGACAACATCCTGTTCGACGAGGACGGCAACGCGGCGCTCACCGACTTCGGCATCGCCACCGCGCGCTTCCACGGGCGGCTCACTGCGGCGGGGCGGGCGATGGGCACCCCGCAGTACATGTCGCCCGAACAGGCGATGGGGCGGCTGGTGGACGGGCGCAGCGACCTGTACGCGGTGGGGCTGGTGATGTACGAGATGCTGCTGGGCGCGCCGCCCTTTGACGGCGAGGGCTCGTACGCGGTGGGGTACAAGCACGTCCACGAGGCGCCCGTCCCCCCCAGCGAGCGGGATCCGGCGATCCCGGTGGCGCTCAGCGACATCGTGCTGCGCTGCCTCGCCAAGGCCCCCGGGGACCGCTACGACCGCGGCTTCGACCTGGCCGACGCGCTGCTGGCGTGCGCGGGCTCGCTCGGCGCCCCGGCGGCATTGCGCGGGGTGCTGCTGCGCGCGCAGGGGCCTGGTGGACGATAGCGCCCCACGCCCCGCCGCAGCGGGGCGGTGCGTGGCCGTGGCGCTGCCGGTCCCGCTGTTCCACCCGCTCACGTACCTGGTGCCTCCGGGGATGGCCTGGCCGGTGCCCCCGGGATCGCGGGTGCTGGTGCCGGTGCGGCAGCGGCGCGAGGTGGGGATCGTGCTGGGGGAGGCGCCCCCCCCACCCGGCGTGGCGCTGAAGCCGCTGCTGGCGGTGCTGGACGCCGAACCGGCGCTCTCGGCGCCATTGCTCGCCACGGCGCAGTGGATGGCCGAGTGGTACGCCGCGCCGCCGGGCGTGGTGCTGCGGGCCATGCTCCCCGCCGCGCTGGCCGCGCCGGGCGGGCGAATGGCGGCGCCCGCCGCCAGCCGCGTGGTGCGGCTGGTGCGGGAGCTGCCGTCGCTGCTGGAGCGCGAGCGCCTCTTCGCGCGCGCCCCGCAGCAGCGCGCCGTGTACGACCGGCTGGAGGCGGCGGGAGGCGCGCTGCCGCTGGCCGCCTTGCGCCCCCAGGGCAGCGGGGCGCTGGCGGCGTTGCGCGCACTCGAGCGGAAGGGGATCGTGGCCGTGGAGGCCGAGGGGATGGTGCGGGACCCGTTTGCGGCACGCCCGGGGGTGGTGCCACCGGCGCACCCGTCGGCGGCACAGCGCGCCGCCATCGACGCCATCGTCGGCGGCGCGCCGGGGAGCACCTTCCTCCTGCACGGCGTCACGGGGAGCGGCAAGACCCTGGTGTACATCGAGGTGCTGCGCGAGGCGCTGCGGCGCGGCGACCGCACGGCCATCGTGCTGGTGCCGGAGATCGCGCTCACCGCGCAGACCGTGGATCGCTTCCGCGGCGCCTTTGGCGACGCCGTCGCCGTGCTGCACTCGGGGCTGGGCGACGGTGAACGGCTGGACGCGTGGCGGGCGCTGCGTCGCGGCACGCGCCGCATCGCCGTGGGCGCGCGCTCGGCGCTGTTTGCGCCGCTGGAGCGCGTGGGGGTGGTGATCGTGGATGAGGAGCACGAGGGGAGCTACAAGCAGTCGGAGGCGCCCCGCTATCACGCGCGCGAGGTGGCCATGGTGCGCGCACGGCACGAGGGGGCGGTGGTGGTGCTGGGGAGCGCGACCCCCAGCCTCGAGAGCTGGGAGCGCGCGGCGCGGGGGCGGGCCGTGCGGCTGGTGCTCCCGGAGCGCGCAGCGGGGGCGCGGCTGCCGCGGGTGGCGGTGGTGGACTTGCGCGAGGTGCGGCAGGCGGCGCTGGCCGCGCGGGCGCCGCACGCGCCCTATGACCCCACGCTGGGGGTGCTGAGCCCCGCGCTGCACGACGCCATCGCCGACCGCCTGGCGCGCGGGGAGCAGTCGCTGCTGCTGCTCAATCGCCGGGGGTACGCCGCCAGCCTGCAGTGCCACGGCTGCGGCGACGTGGCGGGGTGCCCGCACTGCAGCATCGCGCTCACCTACCACCGCGTCCCCGAGGGGCTGGTGTGCCACTACTGCCAGCACCAGGCGGCGGTGCCGGCGCGCTGTCCCCGCTGTGGCGAGGCGGCGCTGCGCCGTCAGGGGCTGGGGACCCAGCAGGTGGAGCGGCTGGTCGCCGAGCGCTTCCCCGGGGCGCGGCTGGCGCGGATGGACGTGGACACCACCAGCGGCAAGTGGGCGCACGCCCGCATCCTCGACCGGGTGGCGGCGGGGGAGGTGGACATCCTGCTGGGGACGCAGATGATCGCCAAGGGGCTGGACTTCCCCAACGTGACGCTGGTGGGGGTGGTGGACGCGGACACCGGGCTCAACCTCCCCGACTTCCGGGCGGCGGAGCGCACGTTCCAGCTGCTCAGCCAGGTGGCGGGGCGGGCCGGGCGCGGTCCCAAGGGGGGCGCGGTCATCATCCAGACCCGGCTCCCCACGTGCCACGCCGTGCGCCATGCGCTGACGCACGACTACCTGGGGTTCGTGCGCGAGGAGCTGGAGGCGCGCCGCGCCCCGGCGTATCCGCCCTTCGTGTCGCTGGCCAACGCCGTGGTGAGCGGGACTGCCGAGGAGGCCACCGCGGCGGCAGCCACGGGGGCGGCCGACTGGCTGCGCGGCGAGTTGGCGGTGCGCGGGGTGCGCGACGTGGCGGTGGTGGGGGCGGCGCCCTGCCCGGTGGAGCGGATCAAGGACCGCTGGCGCTGGCACTTCCTGGTGAAGTCCGCGCGTCAGGGGGTGCTCTCCCGGGTGGCCCGCCTGCTGGCGGAGGGGTGCCCGGTCCCCGGGGAAGCCGAGGTGCGGCTGGTGGTGGACCGCGACCCGGTGTCGCTGCTGTAGGGGCGTCCGTGCGGGGGGGTTGGGCGCTCCCCCCGCCCGGGCGGGGCCGCTAGGATTCGCCATGCCCTCATCGCTCCTGGCGGCCATTCCGCCATACGTGTTCTATCAGCTGGACGCCCGCCGGGCGGCGGCTCGTGCTGCCGGTCGGACGCTGGTGGATGTGGGGATCGGCAGCCCCGACGGTCCCATTCCCGAGGTGGTGGTGGCGGCGATGCAGCGCGCCGCGGCCGACCGGGGGTTGAGCCATTACCCGGCCTTTCGCGTGGACCCGGTGCTGGGGGCGGCAGCCGCCGGCTACCTGTTCGAGCGCTTCGGGGTGTCGGTGGATCCGGCGGGCGAGGTGATGGCGCTGGCCGGGTCCAAGGAAGGGATCGCGGAGCTGGTGCTGTCGCACGTGAACCCCGGGGAAGTCGTGCTGGTGCCGGCGGTGCACTACCCGGTGTACGCGCGGGCGCCGCAGCTGGCCGGCGCGCGCGCGGTGCCGGTGCCGCTCGACGCGGACGGGCTCATGCAGCTGGATCAGGTGGCCGCCGCCGACCTGGCGCGCGCGCGGCTGCTGATCGTGAACTACCCCAGCAATCCCACCACGGCCACGGCGTCGCTGGCGGAGCTGGGGCGGCTGCTGGCGTTCGCCGAGGCGCACGACCTCGTGCTGGTGAGCGACCTGGCGTACAGCGAGCTGGGCTTTGACGGGTACGCCGCCCCCAGCGTGCTGCAGCTCCCCGGCGCGACCCGCCGCGCGGTGGAGCTGCACACCTGCAGCAAGAGCTTCAACATGGCCGGGGTGCGGATCGCCGTCATGGCGGGGAGCCGCGCGGTGCTGGACACGCTCGATGCCTACCGGTCCAACATCGGGTATGGGGTGTCCACGCTGGCCCAGCACGCGGGGGCCACCGCGTTCGCGCACGCGGCGGCGATCGTCCCGCCCATCGTGGCGGAGTACCGGCGCCGGCGCGATGCGTTGGTGGCCGCGCTCCGCCGCGGCGGCTGGGCGGTGGAGGCCCCGCGGGCGTCCATGTATCTCTGGCTCCCCGTGCCGGCGGGCTTCGACGACTGGGGGTGGGTGGACGCGCTGATCGCCGGGCCCGGGGTGGTGGTCACGCCCGGGCTGGCCTTTGGCGAGGCCGGGCGCGGGCGGTATCGGGTGTCGCTGGTGCAGCCCCCCGACCGGCTGGAGCTGGCGGCCGCCGGGCTGGTGGCCACGGCGGCTGCGCCTGCCGTCGGCGCGGCCGGCTGACCGGACGGTCCCGTTATCTTTCCCGGCATGTCCGGTTCTCGTCCCCCGGAGTTCACCCGGTCGCCGCTGGCGGCGGCGCCGCCGGCGCGCTTTGCGCCGGCGCCTGCGGACGGGGTGCTCCCCGAGGGGTTCTTCACCACGACCAACCTGCCCACCTACGTGCGGGTGGACGGGGGGTGGGTGCTCCCCGCCGAGCCGCGCATGGATGGGGCCATCGTGCGGCTGGCCGACGGGCGCCTGGTGGTGCGTGAGGGGCGCCGCGTGCGCGCGGGGGACCCGGTGGTGGTGGGAATCCGGGAGGACGGGAGCGAGGGGGTGTACGTCCACCTGGACGCCTTCGGGGGGGGCGATGCGGGTGCCGAGTTCCAGTTCATGGGCAGCGAGGTGTCGCGCGAGAAGCCCATCGATTACGCGCACCTGGCGCGGTTGCTGTTGGACGAGCGCGCGCGGGGCGGGTACGTGGTGTGGGTGGCGGGGCCCGCCGTGGTGCACTCCCGGGCGCGCGCGGACCTGGCGTGGTTCGTGGCCGAGGGATTCGTGCAGGTGCTGCTGGCGGGGAACGCCGTCGCAGTGCACGACATCGAGGCGTCGATGTTCGGCACCACGCTGGGGATGGCCGGAAGCGGCGCGCCCACGCGGGGCGGGCACGGCTTGCACATGCGCGCCATCAACGCCGTGCGTGCCGCCGGCTCGGTTGCCGAGGCGGTGCGCCGCGGCGTGGTGCGGGACGGCATCATGCACGCCTGCGTGCGCCACGGCGTCCCGTTCGTGCTGTGCGGGTCCATCCGCGACGACGGCCCCCTCCCCGACGTGATCACCGACGCGGTGGCCGCGCAGGACGCCATGCGCCGGCACACGATGCGCGCCACGATGGCGGTGATGGTGGCCACGGCGCTGCACGCGATCGCCACAGGCAACATGCTCCCCAGCTACACCCTGGGCGCCGACGGCACCGTGCACCCGCTCCCCACGATCTGCGTGGACGCCTCGGAGTTCGTGGTGAGCAAGCTCAAGGACCGGGGGACGCACCAGGCGTTCGGCGTGGTGACCAACGCCCAGGACTTCCTGCACATCCTTCGCCTGTTCGTGGAGCGCGAGGCGGACGCCCGCGCGCGACGCCCCGTCGATCCCGCGGCTCCCGCCCGCCGCTCCCCCTACCCGTTCCTTCCGATCCCGTGACGGACCTGCCGACGGACCCGACCGACGCGCCGCCCCTCGCCGCGCCAGCCGCCGCGCCAGCCGCCGCGCCAGCGGCCCCGTCCCGCGCCGACCGCGCCGACGCGCCGGTGTCGGAGGTCACGGAGCGCTTCCTGCGCGCCATCGTGCGGCGGCTGCCGCTGGCGCGCATCGAGGAGCTGCACCTGTTCTCGCCGCTGCGGCAGGGGAGCGTGGAGACGGGGATTGCGGTGGTGGCCGCGTTGCCGGCGGCCGAGTCCCCGGGCGCCGAGGCACCCTCCCCGCCGGAGGCGGTGATGCCGGCTGGTGTGGCCGTGGCGGACGTGGCCGCGTCGGGCGAGGAGGGGGAGGCGGACGCGGTGGCTGCCGTTGACGCGGCGGACGTGGCGGACGCGGTGCCTGAGGCGGTCGCATCCGCCACCGGGGATGCGGCGCCAGTGATGGCGGTGGCGTCCGCCCCCGTCCCCCCTGTGCGTCGGCACGAGGTGTACACGGCCCGCTACCGCCTGGTCCTCAAGGGGCCCGAGCGCGGCAAGTGGGAGGAGGACCTGGTGGTGGAAGCCGACGCCCCGCTGCTGACCGTGGAGACGGTGGTGCGCGGCGTGCAGCGGCGCGCCGGGGAGGCCACCGAGACGATCCGCTACGGCGCCGCGCAGGTGGCCCGGGCGCTTCGCCTGCCGGACCCCGCGCCCTGAACGCCGTGGCGGTCGGCGGGGACGAAGCGGGCGCCGCGGCCGTCGCCGCCGACGAGGCGGCGTTTCGCGCCTACCTGCGCGACCACAACCTCCCCGCCACCGCGCAGCGACTGGCGATCGCGGCCGTGGTGCTGGGCACCGACCGCCACCTGTCGGCGGAGGAGGTGGCCGCCGAGCTGCGGGCGCGCGGCCAGCAGGCCGGCACCGCCACCGTGTATCGCACGCTGGAGGTGCTGCGCCGCAGCGGCCTGGTGGTGGAGCGCGACTTCGGGGAGGGGTTCAAGCGCTTCGAGGCCGCGCGCGGCGTCCCGCACCACGAGCACCTGCTGTGCACCGCCTGCGGGCGGGTGACCGAGTTCCGCGACGAGCGGCTGGAACGGATGACCACGCTGCTGGCCGACGCGCACGGCTTCGTGCGCCAGCGCCACCGGCTGGTCATCCACGGCCTCTGCCGCGACTGCCGCGCCGGCGCGGGCGCCCCCGCCCCGCGCCGTCCCTCCCTCTCCTGAGCCGCGCATGGCAACCGAATCCCTTGGCGTGCTGGTGGCGTTCACGGCGGGGCTGCTGAGCTTCCTCAGCCCCTGCGTCCTGCCGCTGGTCCCCAGCTACATCACGTTCATCACCGGGATGGGGCTGGACGACGCCACCCAGGCGCGCCGCACCGCGCTGCTGCACGCGGTGCTGTTCGTGGCCGGCTTCTCGTTCATCTTCGTGGCGCTGGGCGCCGGGGCCACCGCCTTCGGGCAGCTCCTGCGCGAATACCGCGTGTGGATCGCCCGGCTGGGCGGCGCGCTCATGGTCCTCATGGGGCTCTGGATGCTGGACGTGGTGCGCGTGGGCGCGCTGCAGCGCGAGCGGCGCGTGCACCTCAGCGACAAGCCCATCGGCTACCTGGGCACGGTGCTCGTGGGGGTCGCCTTCGGCGCCGGCTGGACGCCCTGCCTGGGGCCGACGCTGGGGGCGATCCTCCTCCTCGCCGCCAGCGAGGCGTCGCTGGGGCGCGGCATCGGGCTCCTCGTGGCCTATTCGGCCGGGCTGGCGCTCCCCTTCCTGCTCAGCGCCCTCGCCCTCGAGCGCTTCCTGGGGGTGTTCCAGCGACTCCGTCCGCACATGGGACGGCTGCACCGCATCGCCGGCGGGCTGCTGGTCGTGGTGGGGGTGCTCATGTTCACCGGGTGGTTCGAGCGCCTCGCGGCGTTCCTCCAGCCGTTCACGCCGGAGTTCCTGGTGGAGCGGCTCTGACCTCGACCGCCCCGGGCGCGCCCTCCAGTTCGTCCAGCAGCAGCTGCCGCTGCCAGAGCGCCGCGTAGCGCCCCCCCAGCGCCACCAGCGCCTCGTGCGGGCCCGCCTCCACCACGCGGCCATCGTCCAGCACGAGGATGTGGTCGCAGTGGCGCACCGTCCCCAACCGATGCGCGGCCATCACCATCGTGCACCCGGCCAGCCGCTGCCGCAGCCCCGCCAGGATCGCGGCCTCCGTCCGGGTGTCCACCGCGGACAGCGCGTCGTCAAGGAGGAGGATCGACGGGGTGCGCGCCAGCGCGCGGGCCAGCGTGGCCCGCTGCTTCTGCCCTCCCGACAGGGTGATGCCGCGCTCGCCCAGCCGCGTCTCCAGCCCGTCGGGAAGCGCGGCCACCACCTCCTCCAGCTGTGCCACCGCCAGCGCGGCGCGCACCGCCCCATCGGTGGCCATGTGCCCCGTCCCGTAGGTCACGTTGTGCCCCAGCGTCTCGCTGAACAGCAGCGGCTCCTGGGGCACCAGCCCCACCGCCTCGCGCAGGGCCTGCACCGGCAGCTGGGTCACCGGCATGCCGTCCACCAGCACCTGGCCCTCCTGCGGATCGAACAGGCGCGGGATGAGCTCCAGAAGCGTGCTCTTGCCGGAGCCCGTGGCGCCCACCACCCCCAGCGTCCCCCCCGCGGGCAGGTGGAAGGTCACCTCGCGCAGCACCCACCGTGGTGATCCGTCGCCGCCGGCTCCCTCGGTCGCGGGATAGTGGAACGACACCCCCCGGAAGGTCACCGACCGGCCGCGGGGCGCCTCCGCGGGCCAAGGGGTGTGCCCCGTGTCACGCACCGACGCCGGGGTGCCGTCCAGCACCGTGAGCACGCGTCCCATGGAGGCGGCGCCCCGCTGGAACAGGTTGGTGGTCCACCCCAGCGCAATGAGCGGCCAGGTGAGCATGGCCAGGTAGATCCCGAACGCCACATACCCGCCCACGGTGAGCGCCCCGCGCATCAGCAGCGCACCTCCCACCCACAGGGTCACCGCACTCCCCACCCCCGCGAGGAGCGCGAACCCGGGGTTCAACACGCCGTTGAGCCGCGCCAGTCGCTCCGACGCGTGCTGGTACGCCGCCCCCTCGGCGTCGAAGCGGGCCGTCTCCGCGTCCTCCTGCCGGTAGGCGCGCACCACGCGCACCCCCGCCAGGTTCTCCTGCGCCCGCGTGGTGAGCACGCTGAAGTGCCCCTGCACCTCCTCGAACCGGTCGTGGACCCGCCGCCCCAGGCGCAGCATCAGCACCGGCAGCCCGGCCATGGGCAGGATCGCCGCCGCGGTGAGCCCCGGGTGCAGGCGCACCATCATCCCCAGCGCGAACAGGCCCCCCGCCACGGTGTTCACCAGGTACATGAGCGCCGGGCCGGCGGCCATCCGCACGGCACTCAGGTCGTTGGTGAGCCGGGCCATCAGGTCGCCGGTGCGCCACCGCGCCAGCCACGCGGCGTCCAGCCGCGTGAGCGCCGCGAAGAGGTCGCGGCGCAGGTCCGTCTCGATCTGGCGGCTGACGCCGTTGAGGGTGTGCCGCATCGTGAAGCGCAGCACCCCCGCCGCGACCGCCAGCGCCAGCATCCGCCCGCCGACGGCCCACAGCCCGCTCCCGTGTCGCGTGCGCACCAGCGTGTCGATGCCGTCGCGCAATTGCGCGGGCACCTGGCTGCTCAGCCACGCCGATACCACCACCGACCCCAGCCCCAGTGCAACCTTGGCCCGGTAGGGACGGTAGTACGGCACCAGGCGGCGCAGGACGCGCCGCGGCGGGGCGGGGGTGGCACCCCGGTTGCGTGTCACGTTCCGGCTCCGTTGCCGCGCGGGCATCAAGGGCATCCGGGGGGGCTGCCGTCCCACCTCCCGACCATCACCACGGCCTGCGAGGCCGCTCACCAGGATCCATCAATGACGCAATATAGGGGGCGCCGCGCCCCGCTCCGCGGCATCCCACCCGTCGGTGCACGGGCCGCCGTCACCCTGGCCGCCGTCGCGCTGGCCACGGTCGCCCTGACAGCGTGCGGCGGACGCGAGACGGCCTCGGCGCGTTCGGACACGACCCCCGTGACCGCCCGGGATGTGGCCATCCTTGGGGCAGACTCTGCCCCCCGCCCCCAGTTGGCAGACGTCCCGGCCCCCGCGCGCGATTCGGTGCCGGTGGCCAAGGCCCCGGTGTCGCCGCCGCCGGCGGCGCCCGCGTCCGCCGCTCTCCCCGCCCGTCGTCGGCCGCCTCGGCCGGCCGCTCCCCCTGCGGCGCCCCCGTCCGTCCC
>JAGWYS010000097.1 GCA_018969225.1 Gemmatimonadota bacterium
CACCAGCACCCGCCGGGTGGAGTCGGTGGGCTCCGGCACCGCCAATGGCTGCGCCCCGAGCGGCCGGGTGAGCAGCGGCGCCAGCGCCCCCGCCAGTGCCCCCGATAGTGCCACGGCCCGTGCGCTCCGCACGGCACGTGCCGTGGCGATGGTCAGCGCGTTCGTCGTGTGTCCCCTCGCCATCCGCATGCCGTCCCTGTCCAGCTGGTCCCGGGCCTCGCCCCTGCCGCAGGCGCACGCTCCCGCCGCCGGCTCCGTTGCCACCGTGGCAACCGTGGGGGAATTCTCGCAGCCCCGGGGACAATTGTCGATGGAACGCGGAGACGGCGTGGCCGCGGGGGCGGCGCCTCCCGGGCCCTCCCCCGGGTCGGGTATATTGACCGGATGGCTGCCCATTCCGACGACATCATCTATCCGTCCACCGTCCCCTTCATCCTGGTCCACCTGGCCTGCCTGGGGGCCATCTGGACCGGTGTCACCCCGGGGGCGCTGCTGGCCATGGTCGCCCTCTACGTGGTCCGCATGTGGGGCGTCACCGCGGGGTACCACCGGTACTTCTCGCACCGGTCGTTCCGCACGTCGCGCGCCTTCCAGTTCCTGCTGGCCGTGCTGGCGCAGAGCAGCACGCAGAAGTCGGTGCTCTGGTGGGGGGCGCTCCATCGGCACCATCACCGGTTCAGCGACACCCCTGACGACATCCACTCGCCGCGGCAGGACGGCTTCTGGTACGCCCACGTGGGATGGATCTTCTCGCGCCGCAACGACCAGGCGGAGCTGTCGGAGGTGCCCGACCTCACGCGGTACCCGGAGCTGATGGTGCTGCACCGCTTCGAGCAGCTCCCCGCCGTGGCGCTGGCGCTGGCGTGCTACGCGCTGGGCGGGTGGTCGGGGCTGGTGGTGGGGTTCTTCTGGAGCACGGTGCTGCTGTACCACGGCACCTTCTTCATCAACTCGCTGGCGCACGTGCACGGGCGGGTGCGCTACGTCACCGGCGACGACAGCCGCAACAACTGGTGGCTGGCCATCATCACGCTGGGGGAGGGGTGGCACAACAACCACCACGCCTACCAGCGATCGGTGCGGCAGGGGTTCCGGTGGTACGAGTTCGACCCCACGTGGTACGTGCTGCGGGCGCTGTCGTGGGTGGGGATCGTGTGGGAGCTGGGGGCGCCGCCCCCCGACGTGGTGCGCAACGAGCGGCCGCTGGGGCGTGCCACGCTGGAGAAGGTGGCGCGCCAGGTGGCGGCGAGCTTCGCCGGCGGCCTGGCCGCGGGGTTGGCCGAGCGGTTCCCCGACGCGCACTTCCCCTCGAGGGCGGAACTCGCGGCGCGCCTGCCGCAGATGCCGCCGCTCCCCCACCTGCCGCCCTTGCCCCACCTGCCGCCGTTGCCGTCGCGGGAGGAGCTGGCCGCCCGGGCCCGCGAGCTGCTGGCCGGGCACACGGTGTCGTTCGACGACATCGTGGCCCGGGCGCACGAGCTGCTGGCGGAGTGGCGGGTGGCTGCGGAGCGGGCGGCGGCCGGCGGTGACGCGTCGGGGTTGCTCCCGGCCTGAGGTGGGAACGTCCTCGGCGCGTGGGGCGCGCCTGGCCCAGGAGGCCTTCCTCGCCGTCAGCCGGGCGGCATCCCTCCTGGGCGATGACGTCGATCGCCTGCTGGTCCCGCACGGGCTCTCCCAGCCGCAGTACAACGTCTTGCGCATCCTCCGCGGCGCGGGGGACGGTGGGCTCTGTCGGCATGAAATCCGCGGCCGGCTGATCTCCCGAATGCCCGATGTCACGCGGCTGGTCGACCGGTTGGCGGAGGCCGGGCTGGTGGCGCGGGAACGCGGGGAAGCCGATCGTCGGCTGGTGCGCACCACCATCACTCCGGCGGGGCTGGCCCTGCTGGCCGGCCTCGATGCCCCCGTCGCGGCGCTCCACGAGCGGCAATTCGCGCGCCTGACCCCTGAGGAGCGGGAGCAGCTGGGGGGACTGCTCCAACGGGTCCTCGCGCGTGACGGGGGCCCCGCCGCGGCCGCCGAGCACGGGTGCGACGGATGATGAGGAGGGGCCGCCGTCTCGGGCCTTGCGTTGCGGGATGGGCGCGTGCCGCGTCCCGATCGGTGTGGCCCGTGCTGGTGTCCCTGTTGGCTGCCGCGGCGTGCCGACCGGTGGCACCGGTGCTGATGCCCCCGGTGCTGGTGCAGGGGGAGGTCGCGCCGCCTCCGCCACCACCCCCGCCTGCGGCGCAGAACCCTAGCCCGATGGTGGAGGGCACCCGGCGGCACGACCGGATCCCCGCGGCGCTCCCCTGGTCCGGCTGGGCCGATTCGCTGCGGGTGCCGGGGCTTCCGCGCCCCATCTGGCTGGTCGTGGCGGCGCGCGACACGCTGGCTTCCGCGCTGGAGCTCCTGACGCTGTTTCACGGGAGCGTGAGCGTGGCCAAGGTGGCCGCCGACTCCGCTCCGGTCCCCACGGCGGTGCTGGCCGTCTCGGTCGGTGCCGGTGGCGGCGCCTACGACGCGGCGTTCTCGCGGGACAGCGCGGCGCTCTGGCCGGCGGTGCAGGCGGCCGCCCGGGCGGCACTGGCACGGCGCCGCGGGGCGCCGGTGGCCGTCACGCACCACCGGTTGGCCGGCTTCAGCGCCGGCTACGGGGCCATCCGGGCCATCCTCCGGGTCCCGGCGCTGTCGGCGCAGGTGCGGGGCGTGGTGCTGCTGGACGGGTTGCACACGGGGTATCTCCCCGACCGCACCCCGGTGGCTGACGGCGGGGCGCTGGATACGGTGCCGCTGGCGCCGTTTCTGGCCTTCGCCCGGCGAGCAGTCTCCGGCGAGGCGGCCCTGTTCATCTCCCACTCCGAGGTGTTCCCGGGCACCTTTGCCTCCACCACGGAGTGCGTGGCGTGGCTGCTCCACCGCGCTGGAGTGCCGCGGCAGGCGGTGCTGGCGTGGGGACCGGTGGGGATGCAGCAGACCAGCCACGCCGGAGCCGGGCACCTTGAGGTGCGCGGATTCGCCGGCAACTCCGCCCCGGACCATCTCGACCACCTGCACGGGTTCCCGGCGTGGTGGCGGGCGGGGGCAGGGCGGTAGGGCGCTGGCGCGGCGGGCTCAGCGTGGCGTGGCGGCGGTGCGCGCCGTCGGCAGCGCCACCGTGAACACCGCGCCTCCCCCCTCGCGCGGACGGTAGGTCACGTCGCCGCCCTGGGCGCGGGCGAAGGTGCGGGCAATGGCCAGCCCCATCCCCGAGCCGGCCGTTCCCGCCGCAGCCGATCCGCGGGCCCGCGGGGCGAACACCAGCTCGGCTTCGGCCGCCGTGAGCCCGGGGCCGCGATCCAGCACGTCCACGTGGGTGTTCGCGCCGGCACGCCGCACGGCCACGTCAATGGGGGAACCGGCGGGGGCATACCGGCTGGCGTTCTCCAGCAGGTTGACCAGCACATGGTGGGTCAGGAGCGGGTCGCAGGTCACCATCCACGAGGTCCGGTCCGTTCGTTCCGGAATGCGCTCCCCCATCAGGGGGGCCACGGTGCCGAGCGCTTGGTCCACCACCGAGCCCAGATCGTGCGCGCCCGTCTGGAAGCGGTCGGCCGTGGCGCCGAGCGCCCCGATTCGCCCCAAGGACGCCACGAAGGCGCCCAGCTGGTCCACCTGCTGCCGGATCCGCGGCAGGGTGTGCTCGGGGGCATCCGCGTGGTGCGGGTCGGAGAGCAACCGGAGCACCGCCAGCGGCGTGCGCAGGTCGTGCGCCACCGACGCCAGCAGGGCGGCGTACAGCGCCTCGGTTTCCCGCATGCCGGAGAGCGCCGCCGCTTCCCGCTCCAGGCGCACCCGCTCCGCCGTGAGGCGCTCGATCTCGCTGGCCCGCAACCGGGCCAGCTCCGCGGCGCGGCGCAGCTGCGTCACCAGCTCGCCCAACACGAACCCAGTGACAATGAACCCCACCAGCACGACCCCGTCCTGGTCTTTGGGGCTCCCCAGCTGGTTGAGGGGGGGGATGAACAGGTAGTCAACCGCCAGGTACCCACCAATGGTGAGCACAGCCGCCAGCGGGCGCCCCCCGCTGATGCTCCCGCCCGCCACCAGCAGGATGAACAGAATGACGCTGTGGGAGGGGCGCAGCCGCAGCGCCTCGTTGGCCCACACGAGCACCCACAGCGTGAGGGCGTAGAGTCCCAGCCACAGGGCCCACACCCAGGGGAGGCGTACCCGCCTCGTGAGCATGGCGTGCCCCTTACCCGGGGGTGCTGTCCGTGGTCAATCGGTATCCGGCGCCCGGCACGGTGACAATGAGGCTCGGCCGGTCCGGGTCCGCCTCCAGCTTGCGCCGCAGGTGCGTCACGTGCACGCGCACGTGCAGCGACGGGTCCCCGTACTCGCGGGCCCACACCAGCTCCCAGAGCCGTTGCGCGGTCAGCGCCTCCCCGGGGTGCAGCGCCAACGCGCGCAGCAGCGCCCATTCGGTGGGCGTCAGGCGGTGTTCCAGGTCACCCCGTCGCACCTTCCGGGACTCCAAGTCGATCTCCAGCGCGCCAGCGCGCAGGTAGCCGTTTCCTGCCATCCGCTGGCGTGACTGCCAGGCGCGCCGCAGGTGTCCCCGCACCCTGGCCACCAGTTCCGCCGACCCGCATGGTTTCCCCACGAAGTCGTCGGCGCCCGCGTCCAGGACGGCCACCCGGTCGGCCTCGGCGTCCCGCCCGGACAGCACGATCACGGGCGCCCCGCTGATGCTCCGGAACCGCTGCAGCAGGGTGCTGCCGTCCCCGTCGGGGAGCCCCAAGTCGAGGATCACGAGATCCGGGGCGTGGACGGCATAGGCGCGGAGCGCCTCGGCGCCACTGCCCACCCCCAGCACGTCGCCGGCGTGCGGCCGCAGCAGGCGGACCAAGAGCTCCCGCAGGTCACCATCGTCCTCCACCACCAGAATCAGGCGGGGGGGAGGGCACTCGCTGATGGGATCCGCAGGCATGAATCAAGCGAAGACGCTGGCGTTAAGGGGATGTTAATTGACGGGACCAAAGGTACTTTCCACGCCGCCACCCGGCGAGCTTCCGCTGCTGAACACACCCCGCCCGATCGCCCCTCCGATCCATTCCAATGCGCGACACGTCGGTTCCGGTTTCCGTCGTCATTCCCACCCTCAATGAGGTGGATCGCTTGGGGGCGTGCCTGCGCTCCGTCGGCTGGGCAGCCGAGGTGCTGGTGGTGGATGGGGGCTCCAGCGATGGCACCGTGGCGGTGGCGCGCGAGGCGGGCGTGCGGGTGATCGAGGGGCGGTGGGCGACCATTGCCGAACAGCGCAACGCCGGGATCGAGGCGGCCACGCAGCCGTGGGTGCTGGCGCTGGACGCGGACGAGCGGGTGGACGCGACGCTGGCGGCGTCCATTGCCGATGCGCTGGCGGCCCCGCGCCACGACGGCTACCGGCTCCGCTACCGCAACTGGTACCTGGGCGCGCCGCTTGATCGTGGGCATTGGGGGCGGGACGTGCACCTGCGCCTCTTCCAGCGCCGCTTCCGCTACCGCGTGCAGCGGGTCCACGAGGGGCTCGATTTCCACGGGAGCACCGGCGAGCTGGCGGGGCTGGTGCTGCACGATTCCTACCGCAGCCTCGCGCATCAACTGCACAAGGTGCAGCGCTACGGGGAGTGGGGGGCTGCCGACCTGGCCCAACGGGGGCGGCGGGTGTCCTGGGGGCAGCTGGTGGTGCGCCCGACGTGGCGCTTCGTGCAGCATTACCTGTTCCAGGGGATGTGGCGCGAGGGCGTGCGCGGCTTCGTGGTCAGCGCCGTCCACGCCTGGTCGGGTTTCGTGAAGTATGCCGTCCTCTGGGACCTGCAGCGGCAGGCGGCGTCCCGGGTGGCCCCGCTGGCCCCCCCGCGCCCCCGGTGGGGAGAGGACACGGCCGGCCACCGGGCGGGCCATGACGACGCGGCGGACCTGGCCGCGTGATCTGGCGCGTCCCGATCCTCTGCTATCATCGCATCGAGGTTCCCCCGCCCGGGTACGAACGCGACCGGAATTTCGTCACCCCCGCCGCCTTCGCGTCGCACCTGGCCGCGCTGGCCCGGGTGGGATGCACCGGGGTGCCCCTGCGCGACGTGCTGGCATGGCAGCGGGGCGACGGGACGCTCCCCCGCCGGGCCGTGGTGATCACCTTTGATGACGGCTACGAGAGCGTGGCCACCGAGGCGCTCCCCCGGCTGGCGGCCATGGGATGGGGGAGCACCCTGTTCCTGGTGGCGGGCCAGCTGGGCGCCACCAACGCCTGGGACCCCGCCGCCCCCGTGGCACGACTCCTGGATCCCGCAACGGTGCAAGCCCTCGCCTCCGACCGGGTGGAGATGGGCGCGCACACCATGACCCACCGCCGCGTGACGGAACTGGACGCGGCGGAACTGCGCGTGGAGCTGCTGGAGGCGCGCGAACGGCTGGAGGGGGTGGTGGGGCGGCCGGTGGAGTCCTTTGCGTTCCCCTACGGCACCCACCGGGCGCACACGCTTCGCGCGGTGCGGGACGCCGGCTATGCGGGGGCCGTGACCCTCAAGCGGTGGGGGAACGGCCGGCGCACGGATCCCTTCCGCCTCGGGCGGCTCTCGGTGGGCGGCGACGTGCCCCCATGGCTGCTGGTGGCCAAGGTGGCAAAGCTGCTGTGCACCCCGACGCGCTCCCTGCGGCAGCCGCACCCGGCCTGACGGCTGCCCCGGGGCCTTGGGGCGGTAACGGAGCGCGCGGGACTGGCGGCGGCGCCGCCCCGCGACAAGGATTCCCCACCGTGACCCACACCCCGATCCTCCCCGTCAACCTGTCCGAGTACGAGGCGCTGGCCGCCGAGCGCCTGCCGCGGATGGTGTACGACTACTACGCCGGCGGCGCCAACGACGAGCGGCTGCTCCGGCGCGCGCCGGCGGCCTGGGAATCGCTCACCATCCGGTACCGGGTGCTGCGCGATGCGTCCCGCACGGCGCTTGGCTGCACCATCCTGGGGAAGGCACACGACTGGCCCGTGCTGGTGGCCCCCACCGCCTTCCAGCGAATGGCGCACCCCGACGGGGAGTTGGCCACCGCCCGTGCCGCCAGCGGGGCGCGCACGGCCATGATCCTGTCCACGCTGTCCACCACCCCCATGGAGGCGGTGGCCGCGGCGACCGCGGCCCCCTGGTGGTTCCAGCTGTACATCGACCGCGATCGTGGCCGTTCCGAGGCGCTCGTGCGCCGTGCGGAAGCGGCAGGGTGCGGCGCGCTGGTGCTGACCGTGGACACCCCGCTGCTGGGGCGTCGCGAGCGGGACGTCCGCAACGCCTTCCACGTGCCCCCTGAGCTGCCGGTGCCCCATCTGGGGGAGGTCACCCGGGACACGCTGGCCACCGGCGCCGACGGCGGGTCGGCGCTGGCAGCCACCTTCGCCACCCATCTCGACCGCGGCATCACCTGGCGCGACGTGGCGTGGTTGCGCGGGCTCACCTCCCTTCCGGTGCTGGTGAAGGGGGTGGTGCGGGGGGACGACGCCGTCGAGGCGCTGGCGCACGGCGCCGACGGGGTGATCGTCTCCAACCATGGCGGGCGCCAGTTGGACGCGGCCATTCCCACCGCCCGGGCGCTCCCGGAGGTGGCCGATGCGATGGCCGGCCGCGGCACGCTGCTGGTGGATGGCGGGATCCGCCGTGGCAGCGACGTGGTGGCGGCGCTGGCGCTGGGGGCGCAGGGGGTGCTGCTGGGGCGCCCCATCCTCTGGGGGCTGGCGGCCGACGGCGAGGCGGGGGTAGCGCGCGTGCTGCAGCTGTTCCGCGAGGAAGTGAGCTTGGCTTTTGCCCTGGCCGGGGTCACCGGCGTGCACGACGCCACGCGGGACCTGTTGGGCTAGACTCCCGGGGCGCGGCCGCCCTGCGCCGACACGCGCGCCACCAGCCGCTCCCGTTCGTCGTCGGGGAGGAAGCTGGCCTCCGCGGCCGCCACCGTGAGCGTCCGCAGCCGCTCCGGCGACACCCCCCCGCGCGCGAGGAACCGGAACTCGTCGGTGAGGGTGGTGTCGAACATCGGCGGGTCGTCAGAGTGGACCGTGACGTTGAGCCCCGCCTCCAGCATGGCGAACACCGGGTGCGGCGCGTCGGCGGCCACCACCCCCGTGCGGTAGTTGCTCATCGGGCACACCTCCAGCGGCACCTGCCGCTCGCGCAGCATCGCCACCACACCGGGATCCTCAAGGCAGCGGATGCCGTGACCGATCCGCTCGGCTCCCAGCGCCTCCACGGCGCCGCGCACGCTCTCCGCCCCCGCCCCTTCGCCGGCGTGCGCCACCACGCGCAGCCCGTTCCGGCGCGCCTCGGCAAACACCTCGGTGAACAGCGCCGGCGGGTACCCCGCTTCCAGCCCCCCCAGCCCCAGCCCGATGAACACCCCGGCCTTCTGTCCGGCCAACGTGAACGCCAGCACGGCCCGTTGCGTGTCGGGGACCTGCCGGGCGATGTCCGGGATGAGGCGCACCACCACCCCCGATTGCGCCCGCCCGAGGGCCAGCCCTTCGGCGATGGCCTCGAGCACCGCCCCCTGGTCGAACCCCTCCACGTACAGCGACGCGCTCAAGAACGCCTCTGTGTACACGATGCCCTGCGCCGCCTGGTCCGCGTGGAACGCCACCAGCATGTCGGTGAAGTCGCGCGGCGCGCGGATCGCGCGGCTGGCGGCGATGTACACCTGGATGAAGTGGGCGAAATCGCGGTAGCGATAGAACGCCCGCCAGGCCTCGGGGGTGGGCGCGGGGAGCGCCACTCCGTTGCGCTGCGCCATCGCCCAGACGGTGTCAGGGCGCTGCGCCCCCTCCACGTGCACGTGGAGCTCCACCTTGGGCATCGCCGCCACCGCCGCCTCGACGCCCGGGGGGAGCGGCCGCGGCTCACTCGTCATCAGTGAACAGCTCGACGGTCGGGAGGCCGTCCCGGCCGAAGGACACCTCGACTCGCCACGGCCGGCAGCACACCTCGCAGTCCTCCACGTACTCCTGCACGGCGCCGCCGCCGGGGTCCAAGAGCAGTTCCACCGCCTCGCCGCAATACGGGCAGTGGACCCAGGTCGCCTCGGGCTCGCCGTCGGTCGCGTCGTCGAGGTCGTCCGCGTCGAGGTCGTCGTCGTCGATCTCGTCGTCGTTGCGGTCGTCCTCTTCGAGGTCGTGTCCGCCGAGGTCGTGTTCACCGAGGTCCTCCGCGTCCCCGCCGACGGCCTCGTCGGTCGGCGCGTGCGCGTCAGGGTCCCGGTCAGGGTCGGTATCCAACCAGCGCTCCGGATCGTCCATGCCCCGGAAACTACAGGGTTCGGCCTCGTGCGAAAGCCGTCGCCCTGTCACGGCGCGGGACGGACCGTCACCGTCCCGGCCCGCAGTCACCGTTACACCTCGGGCATTCCCTCGTCTGTGGGGTACCATGTCAGCCGCATCCTGATCCGATTCAATCGGCCATGTCCACTCGCATGAATGCCGATACCCGCTCCCCGGGGCGCGACGCGACGCCGCCCCTGCGGGTGCTGGCGATCGCGGCGCATCCCGCGATCGTGGACGGGCTGCGGCAGGGGGTGGACGCGCGAGTGGCGCTCACCGTGGTCACCGAGGCGCGACCCGGGCTGGCGTGCGCGCGCATCGAAACCCCCGACGTGATCCTGGTGGAGCCGGGGATGCCGGCGCCTGGGCGGCCCTTGCTGCAGCAGCTGCGTGACGAGCCGTCGCTGGCGGCGGTGCCCATCGTGGCGGTGCTGCCGGGGGCCGACCGCGAAGACCTCGTCCGCGCAGTGACGCTGGGTGCGGCGGAGGTGCTCTGGGCCCCCTTCGCCCCCGAGGATGTGGCCCTGCGCCTCGAGGCCGCGCGCGTCCGCCACAACGCGCTGGAGTCGCTGGCGCGTGCCGCGCTGGTGGACCCGCTGACCGGGCTGGGGAACCGGGCGTACCTGACCGGCCGTCTGGACGAGGCGGTGGCCCGCCTCCAGCGCGATCCCGCCTACGGCTTCGCGCTGGTCTTCATCGACTTCGACCGCTTCAAGGCCATCAATGACACCTTGGGGCACGAGGTCGGCGACCTCATGCTGGTGGAGGTCGCGGACCGGCTGCGCGACATGCTGCGCGCGCCCGATGGCGCCTCCAAGGACGGGCAGGGGGACTCGATCGCGCGCCTCGGGGGGGACGAGTTCGTGGTGATGCTGGACGGGGTCGTGGACGAGGCCCGTGCCATGGTCACCGCCGAGCGGATCCTGAAGCGCCTGTCACAGAGCCCCTATCGCGCCGGGGACCATACCCTGCACGTCAGCGCAAGCCTCGGCGTGGTGCACAGCAGGGGCGGCTACACCCAGGCGGATGCGATGGTGCGCGACGCCGACATCGCCATGTACGAGGCCAAGGCGCGCGGGAAGGCCTGCGTCGTGCTCTTCGAGCCGCACATGGGGGAGGCCCTGACGCTGCGCGTGTCCACGGAGGCGGCGCTGCGCGGATCGGTGGGGACGGGACAGCTGTTCCTGGTGTACCAGCCGATCCTGTCGCTCGACGACAGCCGTCTGGAGGGGGTCGAGGCGTTCGCGCGCTGGCAGCATCCCGAGCGCGGGCTCCTGGCCCCCGCCGACTTCATCCGCGTGGCGGAGGAGGCGCGCCTGATGCTGGGGCTGGGGGAGGAACTGCTGCGACTGGGGTGCGAGGATTTCACGACGTGGCAGCGGGAAGACGCGGCCAACGCCCCCCGGTACCTCAGCATCAACCTGTCGCGCGTCCAGATTGCCGACCGCATGCTGGTGAGCCGCATGCTCAAGATCGTCCGGGACTGCGGCATGCGCCCCGACCAGCTGCAGCTGGAGGTGACCGAGTCGCACCTGTTGACGAACACCCACGGGCTGGCCGACCGCCTCATGATGCTGCGGGACGCCGGCGTGCGCCTGGCGCTGGACAACTTCGGGTCGGTCGGCTCGTCGCTGGCGTCCCTGCAGGCCTACCCGCTGTCCGCGTTCAAGATCGACCGCGTGCTGGTGGCGGCGGCGGGGGACCGGATGGCCTACGCGGCGATGCTGCACGCGGTGCTCACCATGGCGGACAACCTGGGGCTGCACGCCGTGGCCGAGGGGATCGAGACCGACGAGCAGCTCACCCTGCTCCAGTCGCTGGGGTGCCCGTCGGGACAGGGCTACCTGATGGCCCGCCCCATGCCGGCCGCCGCCCTCCGCGCGTGGTGGCAGGGGCGCCCCGCCCGAGGGATGCTCTGCGCATGACCGACCAGGTCACCTCGGTGGTGCAGCGGGTGCAGGCGCTGGCCACCCTCCCCACGGTCGCCGCCCGCATCATGAAGGTGGCGGACGACCCGGATGCCAGCATCTCCCGGCTCCACGGCGTGCTGAACGAGGACCCGGTGCTGGCCGCCCGCGTGCTCAAGGTGGTGAACTCGGCCTTCTACCGCCGCTCCAAGGCGATCGCCTCCACGCTCACGGCCATCCACATCCTGGGCGTCTCCTCGGTGCGCAGCATCGCCGTGGCCGCCAGCCTCACGCGGCTCTTCCGCGGGCCGCAGCTGGCCCGGCTCAAGGAGTTGGACGGCTTGTGGGACCATGCGGTGGCAGTGGGGGTGGCGGCGCGGGCGCTGGCGGCCCGCACCCGCGTCAGCGCCCCCGACGAGGCGCAACTGGCCGGGGTCCTCCACGACCTTGGCGTGGTGGTGGCCCTGCAGGGGGACTTCCCGCGCTTTCGCGGCGTGATCGAGCAGGCGATCGCCCACCCGCACACCCCGTTCCGCCAGCTCGAGCAGGAGGGGATGGCCATGGACCACCAGCAGCTGGGGGCCGCGCTGTGCGAGGCGTGGAACTTCCCCCCCCAGCTGGTGAACGTGTGCCTGCACCATCACGACCCGATGGTGCTGAGCGCCGAGGAGCGGATGCTGCCGGCGCTGGTCCACGTGGCGGACGTCATGGCGGCGCAGGTGGGGATCGGCTTCGTGCGCACCGTGGAGCACACCGAGCCCGATCCCGCCGCGCTGGAGCTGCTGCGACTGGACGACGAGGCGCTGGCGGAGATTCGCGCGGGGCTGGGGGCCGAGGTGCGGGAGGCGCTGGCCCAGCTGGCCGCCTGAGCGCGCGCCGCGCCCGGCGTGCTCAGTCGAGGGTGACCGTCACCCAGAGGACGGTCGCGACAAAGCGCCGCGGCCCCTCGGTCGTGGATGGCGCGCCGGAGGCCGGCCGCGGCAATCCCCCAGCCAGCTGGGTGGCGCTGCGGAACAGACGGCCGTCTCGCTCCAACTGGCGCAGCTGTGCCACGGACAGGTCGGCCAGGTCGTTTCCGTCGTTCCAGCGCGGCGTCCCGAGGAGCCAGTTGGTGCCGCTGGCGATGAACCGCATCTCCGTCTCCGTGTCGAACCCGAAGACGATGGCATAGCGGCCGGGGCGGCGGGGGGCCATCCATCGGTGCCCGGTGATCTTGTCGTCCAGCGGTTCGCGGAAGGTCACGGCCCCGTGCGGCGGAAGCGCTTGCAGGGCGTGCGCCTGCACGCGCCGGTCGCCCCAGAGCGCCACCCCGCCAAAAAGCATGGCGGCGTCCCGCACGTCGGTGAGCGTCCGGAAGGTCACCACCCCGGCGATGGCCTCCCCGGGGCGCACGCGCACCTCGCGGCGCAGCGAATCCACCGGCTGGCCGTTGACGGTGCCCCCCAGCAGCCGCACCCGGGCGTCGGGGACGGCACCGTCCATGGCGGCGTACAGGCGGCGCGTGCGCGCAGGCGGCATGCCGGCCCCGGTGACCTCCAGGTGGAAGCCCCCCGAGCCGCCCACCCTCAGGTCGCCGAAAGCGGCCTCCCCGTCCCGCACGGAGGCCGTGGCGCGGCCGGTCAGGTGCACGGTCCCGTTCCCGTCCACCAGTCGCACGGACACCGTGGCTGGTGTGTTGGCGGTGGGGCGCCCGTCCGCATCCCGGAAGGACACCCGTAGCGGCACCGGCGCGCGGCGGGACACGGGATGTCCGGGCTCGTCCGAGGC
>JAGWYS010000098.1 GCA_018969225.1 Gemmatimonadota bacterium
GGCCGCTCCCGGGTGGAGGTGGTGCAGCTGGCCGAGGCGGAGAAGATCGTGGGGGGGGCGGTGGCCGATACCAGCGCCGCCCGGGGGATTGCCGGCACCATGACGCTCAACGGGACGGCGGTGACCATCGCGGCCACCGATTCCCTGCGCGACATCCAGGGGAAGATCAACGCCCTCAATTCCGGGGCCACCCCCTCGGGGATCACGGCCACCCTCCAGACGGAAGGGGGCACCTCCGGGCGCCTCGTCCTGACGCGCGACGGGGGGGGATCGGCGGGGATCACCATCGGCGAAAGCGGTGCCGGCGGGGTGGCGCGCGAGCTCGGGCTGGTGGACACGCGCAGCAAGCCCATCTCCTCGGCGACGATGACCGCCGCCGCTGCGCTGGGGCTGGTGACCGCTGTCGAGCCCGCCGTGATCCGGGTGGGAGGCCGAACCATTTCGGTGGACCTTGCCGTCGAGTCCATCACCACCATTGCCGCCAAGATCAACGCCGCGGGCGGGTCGGCCGGCGTGGAGCAGGAGGCCTTCGGCAACCAGACCCGCTATCGCCTGGTGGTGGACGGCAACGTCCAGGCCGTGGAAGGGAGCACCAAGTCGGCGGACATCGTGGCCGCCCTCGGCTTCGCCGTGGGCGACACCGGCACGGTGCGGCAGACCGTCCAGTCGGGGGTGTTCGCCACCGGCCCCGGCGGCGTGTGGACCGTGGACGGGGTGCCGGTCACCCTGGGGGTGGGCGATGCCATCAACATCCGCGGCATGCGGGGGGACGGCACCGCGGTGAACGTCGGGATGGTCCTGCAGAACGGCGACTCCTTCCAGTCGATCATCGACCGGATGAACGACCCGGTGAACGGCTTCAACAGCGGCGCGCGACCGGCGCGCGCCCAGCAGGGGGACGACGGGCGCATTCGCCTCACCGACTCCTCGGGGGGCGCGTCGCGCCTGGCCATGACCATGACGTTCACCCGGGCCGACGGCACCACCGGCACCCTGACCTCGTCCAGCGTGGCGGTGGCCGGGCGCGCGCGCGAGGCCGTCGCGGGGAAGGACGCGGTCATCCGCGTGGACGGCCGCGAGGTGGTGCGCAGCAGCAACACCATCGCCGACGCCGTCTCCGGGGTCACCCTCACCCTCCAGAACGCCGAGCCGGGGACCACCGTGGACGTGGTGGTGGACCGCGACACCGCGGCCACCACCGCCGCCGTCCAGAAGCTGGTGGACAGCTACAATGCCCTGCGCGGTTACGCCACCGACCAGCGCACCAACGGCGGGCCGCTGGCCAACGAGGGGGCGCTGCGTCGCGTGGTGGACTCGTTCACGGGGGCGCTGCGCACGAAGGTGGCCGCCAACGGCACCTACCCCCAGCTGTCCACGATCGGGCTCTCCCTCAGCAAGGAGGGGGTGCTCACCTTCGATGCCACGGCCTTCCGCACCGCGCTCGGGGCCAGGCCCTCCGAGGTGGAGGCGCTCTTCGGCTTCACCGGCGCGGGGAACGCGCTGTCGGTGGCCGCCGACAACGTCACGCGCTTCGGCAACGGCACCGCGGACGCGCAGGTCAAGAGCATCGACACGGCCAAGGTGGGGCTCAAGCGCAAGGAGGAGGACGCCACCGCGCGCGTGGAGGCCCGCCGCCTGCGCATGGTCGAGCGGTTCGCCCGCATGGAGGACGCGCTGGTCACCCTCCGCCAGCAGCAGGGGACGATCTCGCAGCTCAACAAGTAGCGCGACCCGCCGCTCAACAAATGGCGCCACCGGCCGATACTGGCCTGTGCGCCACCGGAGCGCCGATCGCCACCCCAGCACCCGACGCCATGTACAACGCCGCCCGGACCACCAGTTACCGCGAAGTCGAGCTCCTCAACGCCACCCCCGAGCGGCTGTGCGTCTACACGTTCGAGCAGCTGGTGGTGAACCTGGAGCGGGCCCGCATTGCGATGGAGCGGAAGGACATCGAGATGCGCGTGGTCGCCCTGCGGCGCGCGCGCGGCCTGGTCACCGAGCTGCTCACCACGCTGGACTTCGAGAAGGGGGGCAACCTGGCCACCCAGCTGGCCGACCTGTACCAGTTCATGCTGGTCGAGCTGGTGGACATCGGCACCCGCGGCGATCTGCGGATCATGCGCAAGCTGGTGAACATCGCCACGGCGCTGCGCGACGGCTTTGCCGGCGCGGCGGCCCAGCTGGCCGCCAAGCAGCCCCGGAGCGCCTGATGTCCGCCGGCGCCCCGTCCCTCACCCGTTCGGCGGCCACCCGCGCCCGCACGGCGCAGGTGGCGCTGGGGCTGTGCGCGCAGGTGGACGCGCTCGGTCGTGAGGTGGCGGTGGCGCTCGCGCAGGAGGAGCTCCCCCCGTTGCAGCCGCTGCTGGCCCACCGGGGGCTGCTGCTGGGGCAGCTGGCCGGCCATGTGGCCCAGCTGCGCCGGACCGCCCCCACCGCCGATCGCGCCGACGGGGAGGATCGGATGGCGGAGGCCGACCCGCTGTTGGAGGCGGTGCTGGCCGCCCTCGAGCAGACGGCTGCCGAGACCGCCCGCGTGGAGGCGCTGCTGGCGGGCGAGGTCACGACGCTGCGCGGCGAACTGGACACCATGCAGCGGGCCGCGGCCTCCGCGTCGCCGTACGGCGGCTCCCCGGCCGCGCGTGGCGTGGGGGTGGTGACCCCCGCCTGGGGCGTGGGCGTCGCCGCGCCGTCCCCGTCGTCGTCCCGGATCAACTTCAAGGGCTAGCCCGTCATGGATCGCTCGCTCGCCGTCATGCCGGAAGGGTTCGGCCTCCTGCTGCGCGACACGCTGGCCGAGCTGGCCGAGCGTTCGGGCGCCGAGGCGCCCCCGGACCCCGTGGAGCGGCTGGGACTCGAGGCCCAGCAGGCCATCCTGGCGACGGCCGGCGCCCCCCTCCCCCGCGGTGGTGGCCGGGACTACTGGGTGCCCGTGTCGCTCCCTCCCGACCCCGCCACAAGGGCGCTGGACCTCCGCTCATGACCCGGGCGACGCCCCCCATCCGGCGGCGCCCGCGCCGCCGTACGGCCTCCGCTCAAGTTTTCCGACCCTCTTGCCGATAGTTACCTGGTAGAGGAGGAAACACCCATGCGCATCAACGGCACGACCTACGAACCCCTGCGCCCCGACCGGAACATCTCCGGGCCAGGCCGGGGCGTCTCCGTTCCCGAGGGGGCCGATTCCCGCGCCTCCGACGAGGGACGGGCGGGCGTTTCGGCGCCCACCACCGCGTCCGATTCGGTCAGCTTCTCCGACATCGGTCGCCGCCTGAGCGCCGCCCAGGCGGACACCCTCGACCCCGACCGGGTGAAGGAACTCCGCGACCGCGTCATGTCCGGGGCCTACAACTCGCTCGAGATGGTGGACCAGGTGGCCCGCCGCATCCTGTCCAGCGGCGACGTATGAGCGAGGCCGTCGCCGACGAGGCCACCGCCCCCGAGCGCCCCACCCGGTTCCTCGTGGTGGACGACTCCGCCACGATGCGGCGGATCATCGTCAACACGCTGCGCCGGCTGGGGTACACGGAGACGGTGGAGGCGGCCGACGGGCAGGAGGCGCTGGCGCTGTTCGACGAGTCAGTGCTGTGCGTCATCACGGACTGGAACATGCCCACGATGAACGGGGCGGAGCTCGCCAAGGCGCTGCGCGCCCGCAGCAACGGCGCGGAGGTGCCCATCCTCATGGCCACCTCCCGCTCCGCGCGCGAGGACATCATCTCCGCCATCGAGGTCGGGGTGTCCAACTACGTGGTGAAGCCCTTCACCCCGCAGGTGCTCAAGGACAAGCTGGACCTGCTGCTGACGGGCACGGCCGGGGGGGTGGCATGACCCGCGACCGGGCCGAGGCGATCCTGTACGAGTCCGAGGCCGCGCTGCGGCTGGTGGACCAGCAGCTGGACGATCTGGGCATTGCGGCCGATCCGCGCGAAACGGTCGCGGCGCTGTCGCGCCCGCTCCCGGACCTGTCGTTGGCGGTCGAGGAGGCCGGCGCGCAGGTGGCGCGGTGTCTGGCGCGGCTGCGTGCCGCCCAGGTCACGCTGGGGCGGGGCGGGGCCGGGAGGGAGCCCAGTGCGCGCGAGCCCGGTGCGCGCTCGCTTTCGGCGCTGGCGGGCACCGACCCCACCAGCGCGCTGCTCAACGCCTGCGAGCGGGCGGTGGGGCTGCTGGACCGGCTTGAGGCACACGCCGCGACGGCGGCAGCCGCGCCCCCCACCCCCGACGAAGCCGCCGAGGGGACCGCGCTGCGCGCGGCGCTCCGCGACGAGCTGTTCGGGATGATCGGGACGCTGCAGTTCCAGGAGCTGGCGTCGTCACAGCTGGCCCAGTGCGCCGGCCTCCTGCGCGAGGTGGAGGGGCGCCTGGTCGAGGTGGAGGCGGTGTTCGGCGGGTCGGCCCCGCAGCCGGCAGACCCTGATTCCCCGTTCGGGGCGCCCTGACCTGTCGGCGCCCGTGACCCCCGGTCGGGCACCGTCGTGGGCCCGGTGCGGAGCGCACACGTGATCACCCATCACCTGCCGGCCGACGCCGACCCCGAACTGCTGCGGGGGTTCGCGGAGGAGACCGCCGAACTGCTGGTGCGCGTCGATCCGTTGGTGTGGGGGCTCAGCGCCCCGTCCATCGACCCGGCGCTGCTCCCCACCCTCATGCGGGAGCTGCACACCGTCAAGGGGACCGCGTCGTTCCTGGGGCTCCCGCACCTGGTCACGCTGTCGCACGAGCTGGAAACCGTGTGCGGGGGGCTGCACGACGGTCGCTTCCTCCGGTCGTCGCAGATGGCGCTGCAGCTGCGCACCGGGTTCGACTTGCTGGCCGCGCTGGTGCGCGCGCTGGTGGTGGCGCTGGAGCGCCGCGAGCCCATGGTCATCCCCGACGGCTATCGCCCGTTGCTGGACACCCTGCTCAGCGCCACGCCGCATGTCCCCGCTCCGGCGGGGGCGGTGCCGGAGCCGTTGGGGCATGCCCAGCTCCCCGGTGAGTCGTTTGCCGACATGACGCTGCGCGTCCCCACGCACCGCATGGACGCGATGCTGGGGCACATCGACCGCCTCGCGGCGCTGCATGAGCGGCTGGCCGCCGGCGTGGAGCGGCGGGCGCCGGCTGATCCCGAGGTGGTGCGGCAGCTGGGCGCCGCCCTCGCCGAGCTGCAGGACGTGGCGCAGGCCGTGCGCATGGTCCCCTTCTACGGGACGTTCCGCAAGCTGGGGCGGTTGGCGCGCGACACCGCCACCTACCTGGCCAAGGCGGTGGAGTTCCGCACCGAAGGCGGGCACGTCGAGGTGGATCGGTACATCATGGAGCAGGTGGGCGACCCGCTGCTGCACATGGTGCGCAACGCCATCGACCATGGCATCGAGCTGGCAGCCGACCGGCTGCTGGCCGGAAAACCCGAGGTGGGGAGCGTGTCGCTCTCGGCGGCGCTGGAGGGGGACACGCTGGTGCTCACCCTGCGCGACGACGGGCAGGGGCTGCGCGCTGATCGCCTGCTGGCCGAGGCGCGGCGTCGCGGGCTGGTGTCCCCCGATGCCACGGTGTCGACGGCGGAGGCGCACCGGCTGATCTTCACCCCCGGCTTCAGCACGGCCTCGCAGCTCACCACCCTCTCGGGGCGCGGCGTGGGGATGGACGTGGTGCGCGAGCGCATCGCGGCGCTGCGCGGCCGCATCGACGTGGCCTCCATCCCCGGGGCCGGGACCACCTTCATCATCCGGATCCCGTCGGCGCTGCACCATGTGCCCGGCGGGGCGGCGCCCCGGACGGACGAGGCGGCGCGCGCCGCCTGACCGCCCCCTGACCGTCGCCTGACGCGCGGGCCGCCCCGGGGCGCCCCCTTCAGGCGGGCCCCTGGTTAGCTTTCCGCCGTGCACTTCGTCCGGCGGCTGGTGGTTCCGGTGTCCCCCGAGGCGCTCTTTGCCTGGCACGAGCGCCCTGGGGCCTTCGAGCGGCTGTCCCCGCCGTGGGATCGGCCGCGCGTGCTCTTCGCGCAGGGGGGGATCCGCGACGGTGCGCGCGTGCGGCTGTCGGTCCGCACCGGCCCCATCCGCACCACCTGGGAGCTGGAGCACCAGGAGTACCAGGCGGGGCGGCAGTTCTGCGACATCATGCGTCGCGGCCCATTCGCCTCGTGGCGGCACCTCCATGCGGTGAGCCCCCATCCGCTGGGGAGCGAACTGGAGGACCGCATCGACTGCGCCCTCCCTGGCGGCTGGTTGGGGGAGGCGCTGGGCGGCTGGTACACGCGGCGCACGCTCGAGCGGGTCTTCCGCTACCGCCACGCGCTCACGGCGGGCGACCTGACGCGGCACGCCGCCGTGGCCCACCGGCCGCGCCTGCGCGTGGCCATCACCGGGGCCAGCGGCTTCGTGGGGCGCGCCCTGGCCGCGTTCCTGTCCACGGGCGGGCACACGGTGGTGCGCATTGGGCGCGGGGCGGTGCGCCCCGGCGAGGTGGACGTCAGCTGGGATCCCCTGGCCGGCCGGCTGGACCCGGCGGCGCTGGCGGGGGTGGATGCCGTGGTGCACCTGGCCGGCGCCCCCATTGCGCAGCGGTGGAACGCGACGCACCGCGCCGCCATCCGGGACAGCCGCGTGCTGGGCACCCGACTGCTGGCGTCCACCCTGGCGCGGATGGACCGTCCCCCCGCGGTGCTGTTGAGCGGATCGGCCATTGGCGTGTACGGGAGCCAGGGCGACACCGAACTGGACGAGCAGGCGCCGGCGGGAACGGGGTTCCTGGCCGACGTGGGGGCCGCGTGGGAAGCGGCCACGGCGCCGGCGGCGGAGGCGGGGGTGCGCGTGGTGCTGCTGCGCACGGGCATCGTGCAGGGCGCCGCCGGGGGGGCGCTGGCGGTGCAGCGGCCGCTGTTCGCCTTGGGGGTGGGTGGTCTCATCGGCGACGGGCGCCAGTGGCTGAGCCCCATCGCGCTGGACGACGAGGTGGGGGCCATCCACCACTGCCTCATGGACGAGCGCATCCGGGGCCCCGTGAACCTGGTGGGGCCTGAGCCGGTCACCAACGCGGAGTACGCGCGCACGCTGGCGCGGGTGCTGCGGCGCCCGGCGCTGGCGGCGGTGCCGGCGGCGATCATCCGCTTCGTCATGGGACGCCAGATGGCTGATGAGACCGTGCTGGCCAGCCAGCGGGTGCTCCCGCGGGTGCTCCAAGGCACCGGGTTCCAGTTCCGATTCCCGACGCTGGAATCCATGCTGCGCTTCGAACTGGGGCGGTGACCGGGGAACGTGATGGCGAAGCGCCCGGGACACGCCGTCGGCGGTGAATCCGCCGGGACCGCGGGGCCGTAGGGACAGGACACTTCCATGACCATCATTTTCATCGAGGCGGTGCTCTTCCTCGCGTTCCTCGCGGTGGTGGGCGCCTTCGTGCTGGCGGCGTTCCGCAGCACCGACCTCGGCATGCAGCTGCGCCAGCGCGCCAACCGGCGTCGCCTCGATCGCGCGGCCGACCTCACCTGTCCCGTGCACGGCCCCCAGCGCGAGGAGGAGCTCGTGCGCCTCGCCACCGGGGAACCCTTGTGCCCCCACTGCTACCAGGACGCCATTCATGGACACCTCCCCTGACGACCCGGTGACCACCCCCCGGGGCGACTTTGCCGACGCCGTGCGCCGCTCGATGCGCGCGGCGCTCCCCACGCCCCCGGCCAGCGGCGGGCGCGCGCTCCGCCCCCTCCTGCTGTGGGGCGCGGGGCTGCTGCTGGCGCTGCTGCTGGCGCGCCCCACCGTGGCCTACATCGAGCCCGGCCACGTGGGGATCGTCATCCACCGCGCCGGCGGCGGCGTGGACCCCACGCCGCTAGGCCCCGGGTTCCACCTCCGCAACCCGCTGTTCACCGCCATCGAGGCGTACCCCACGTTCATGCAGACGCTGGTGCTCACGCGCGCCGCCACCGAGGGGTCCCCCAGCAACGACGAGATCAACGTCAACTCGGTGGAGGGGCAGCCGCTCTCGCTGGACGTGTCCATGTCCTTCGAGCTGGACGCGGGCAAGGTGCCGCAGCTGTACAGCACCTTCCGCACCGACATCACCACCATCGCGCACGGCTTCATCAAGCAGGCCATCCGGCAGTCGCTGCAGGAGGTGGTGGGGCAGGAGGAGATCGCCGCCATCCTGGGCCCCAAGAAGGCCGAGGTGGTGACGCGCACGCAGGCGCAGCTGCAGAAGCGGCTGGACCCCTACGGCATCGCGGTGAAGCAGTTCACGCTGAACGAGTTCCGCGCCCCCGAGGCGGTGATGACCGCCATCTCGCTCAAGAACGTCATGCAGCAGCAGGCGCTGACCGCGCAGAACGAGCTGCAGAAGAACACCTTCCAGGCGCAGGGGGACAGCATCAAGGCGGCGGGGCGCGCCAAGGCCATCCTCACCGAGGCGCAGGCGCAGGCGCGCGCCAACGAGCTGCTCTCGCGCTCCATCACCCCCGTGCTGGTGCAGTACGAGATGGCGAAGAAGTGGAACGGGCAGATGCCGCAGGTGAGCGGCGGCGCGATGCCGATGCTCCAGCTCCCCGCCCCCCTCAAGCCGTAGCGCCACCGGCGAACGCCACCGGCGAACGCCACCGGCGAACGCCACCGGCGAACGCCACCGGCCCACGCCGGTGGCGCCCGCCATCGGTCAGCGTAACCAGGCGTCGCGGTGCGCCGCCACGAAGGCGTCGTCGGTCAGCTCGGGGTGGCGCGCCGCCACGGCGGCAATGGCCTCGGCCTGTCCCGGGGAGAGCCGCTCCCCGGGGTCCAGCGTGGCGGTGCTGCGCACCAGCCCCTGCCGCTGCAGCACCGCCAGGATCCCCGGCAGGCACCCGGCGTAGCCGTGCGCCGCGTCGAAGATGGCCGCGTTGGCGCGGGTGAGCGCTGCCCCCCACGCCAGCCACTCCGCCGGAAGCGCGGCATCGCCCGCCGCCTGCCAGCCCCGGATGCGGTCCAGCCCCTGCACGGCGCGCCGCGTCCACACGGCCCACTGCCCCAGCAGCCCCCCCACGAAGTGCCGGCTCCCGTCCCCTGAGGGCGTCGCCACCGGGATGCGCGTGACCAGGTCATGCACGATCGCGTCATCATTGCCGGTGTACAGCGCCACATCGTCGCGCCCGGCCGACGCCACGGCGTCCACCACCTCCAGCGTCGCGTAGCGGTCGAAGGGCGCCACCTTGATGGCCACCAGCTGCGGAATCTCCGCAAAGGCCCGCCAGAACGCCGCCGACAGCCGGCGCCCCCCCACCGCGGGCTGCAGGTAGAAGCCGAACAGCGGGATCGCCTCCGCCACGGTGCGGCAGTGCGCCAGCACGGCCGCCTCGGACGCGTCGCGCCACGCCCCCAGCGACAGCAGCCCCGCGTGGTACCCCAGCGCCGTCGCCACCTCGGCCTCGCGCACCGCCTGCGCCGTGTCCCCCACCACCCCCGCCACGCGCACGAACGCGCCGCCATCGCGCCCCTCGGCAGCCAGCGCAGCCGTCGCCGTCTCCGCCGCCAGCGCCAGCACGGGGCGGTACCACCCCACCGACGGGTCGTGGATCCGGAACCCCGTGGTGTGCACCCCCACCGCCATCCCGCCCGCGCCGGCGGCCACGTAATAGCGCGTGAGCGCGCGCTGGTGCCGCTCGTCGATGGACGGCGCCCCGCCACCGGGGGCCAGCGCCAGCGGGTGCGCCGGGATCACCTGCCCTGCCAGCAACGCGCGCCGCCACGGCGCCTGCCGCGTCTGCGGCAAGGGGTCAGAAGCGCCCATCGCGCACCGCATACTTGGTGGGACGGTCCAGCAGGCGCCCGCCTCCCCGCACCCACGCCACGGCCCACGCGCACAACGCGTCCAGCGGCAGCGCCTCGTGCGGCAGCCGCGCGTGCAGCGCGTCCACGCTGGCCACCAGCGCGTCGGGCGCCTCCGCGCCCGTGAACACCGGCGCCACGCCCGCCGCCGCGCCCATCTCTTCCGCCAGCGCGCGCACCGCCACCATCGCCCCCGTCACGTTGAGCGCCACCGGCGGGGCGTCGGCCAGCGCCAGCGCCCGCAGCGCCAGGCGGTTGGCGTCCCCCTGCCAGATCACGTTCACCCACCCGGTGGCCAGGTCGATGGGCTCGCGCGCCAGCACGCGGCGCGCCAGCTCGGTGGCGATGCCGTAGCGCAGGTCGCAGGCGTAGAACAACCGGTACAGCAGCAGCGACGACCCGGCGCGGCGCGCCACCGCCGCGAACACCCGCTCGCGCCCGATGGTGCTGGCGGCATACTCGCCGTCGGGGACCAGCGCGTCCGCCTCGCGCGAGCCGCCGCGCGCCACCGGCGTGCGCCCGTACACGTTGCCGGTGGAGAAGCACACCACCCGCGCCCCCGCGTACCGCTCGGCGGCGTGCACCGAGGCCACCACGTTGTGCGTCCACGTCCCCACCGGGTCCCCCTGCGTCCCGAACTTCTGCCCCGCCAGCCACAGCACGTTGGGGGCCCATGGGAGCCCAGCCACCTGCGCGGGGTCGGCCAGGTCGGCGCGCACCACCGTGATGCCGTCAGCCGCCAGCGCCTCGGCGGCGCGCGCGTCGGCAAAGCGCGATACGGCCACCACGCGGCGCCCCGGGTCGGCGATGGCCCGGCGCGCCATCCGCGCCAGCGAGGGGCCCATCTTCCCCCCGGCCCCCAGGATGATCACGTCCCCCGGGAGCGCCGCCAGCGCGGCCACCGTGGCGCCGTCAGGCGCCGACAGCGCCGCCTCCAGCGCCGCCTCGTCGGCGGGGGGCGCGGGGACGGCGGACGCGGACATGGACGGCCCCGCGGGCTAGGCGCCGGTGGCCGACGGCATCGCGATCCCCAGCTCGGCGGCCAGCGCGCGCCGCGCCGCCTCGATGCGGTCCCGCACCTGCGCCTTGAGCACGGGGAGGTCGGCCAGCGTCAGCCCCGCCGTCTCTACCGGCTCCAGCAGCTGCGCCAGCGCGCGCGCCGGCCGGAACTGGAAGGTCCCCTTGGCCATCGCCTCGCGCGCCCCGGCCACCGCAATGGGGAGGATGGGGACGCCGGCCTCGATGGCCAGCCGGAACGCCCCGTCCTTGAAGGGGAGCATCTCCCAGCTGCGCGAGCGCGTCCCCTCGGGGAAGATCATCACCGAGACGCGCTTGCGCAGCCGGTCGCGGCACTGCTCCAGCGCGGCCAGCGTGGACTCCCGCTCGCCGCGCACCAGCTTGATGTCCCCCGCCATGCGCATCATCCACCCCAGGCACGGCACCTTGAAGAAGGTGTCCTTGCTCAGCCACTTCATCTCCCACGGGAAGCAGCTGATGAGGAAGGGGTCGGCCCACGACTCGTGGTTGGCCACCACGATGTACGGACGGCGCGGGTCGGGCAGGGTGCCGCGCGCGCGGAAGCGCCACAGCCCGTTGAGGCGCATGGCGGTGACCCCCACCAGCCGGAAGGCGCGCCCCGCGGCATAGCGCCCCGGGTCGAAGGGGGCGGTGAGCACCCACACGAGCGCCACCACCGGGGTGCCCAGGATGACCACCAGCACGGTCTCCACCCACGCCCACCAGTTGAGCAGGGTCCGCCCCATCCGTTGCACGGCGGATTGCCTCAGGCGGCGGGGGGCTCCGCCGGCGCGGGCTCCGGCGGGTCGCAGAAGCCGATCCCCTTGTGCGCGCCGTCGCAGAACGGCTTCACCGCCGACGCGCCGCACCGGCACAGCGACATCGGGCGCCCCTCAGCACGCGGCGGGATGACGTTCCCCTCGTGATCCAGCAGGACCACCTGCGCGGCGTCCTCGGCGGAGATTCCCAGTGAACCGTTCTTGCGGACCGTGATCGTGATGGGCATGGGGGTGGGTGAGGGAGGGAAAGGGTGGGGACGGGAAGGATCGAAAGCGCCGGTCAGCCGGCGGCGTCGGATTCGGCCAGCGCCTCGCCGGCGTGGCGGCGCAGCCGCGCGAGCATCGCCGAAAGCCCGCTTTCGCGCGCGCCGAGGCCGATGTCCTGCATGAGCTGCCGCACCAGGTCGGCGGGGAGTGCCGCCGTCACCGCCGGCGGCTGGTCGTTCACCGCCGCAAAGGTGAGGGCCAGCACGGCGGCGATGGTGGGGGACTGCCGCGCGTTGACGTCGGCGTAGAAGTGCAGCGTGCCGTCAGGGTTGCGCACGGGGAACAGGTCCACGCGCGTCTGGCACTCCGGCACGGTGAAGGGGGCGCGGTCCAGCGCGGCCAGCGCGGGCGGGAGCGGCTCCAGCTTGCGCGACCAGGCCAGCAGCGCCTGCATCTTCTCCTCGCGCCCCAGCAGCCGGAACTGCCGCAGCGTGCGGGCCAGCAGCGGGGGCAGCGTGGCGTCGGGGGCGGGCGGGGTGGCGTCGGACATCCCCCAACGCAATGTTGGCTGGGGCGGCCGGTCAAGTTGCGGCGGCTCGCTTCTTCACCTGCCTCAGCCCCTGCCGATGCCGCTTCCCCTCGCGCGCACCCCCGCCCCGCCCGCCTCTCGCGCCCGTCGGTGGGGGGGGGTCTGCCTCCTGCTGGCGTCCGCCGCGGCGTGCCGTGCTGCGGGTGGCGGGGAGGAGGTGGTGGGGACGCTGGAAATGGTGGAGGTGGACGTGGGGCCGTTGCAACCGGCGCGCGTGGTGCGGGTGCTGGTGGAGGAGGGGGACGCGGTACGGCTGGGGGACACGGTGGCGGTGCTCAGCACCCCCACGGCACAGCCGGGGGCCGACCAGGCGGCGGCGCAGGCGGTGGCGGCGGAGCGGGCGGCGGCGGAGTTGGCGGCGGGCGCCCGTCCGGCCGAACTGGCGCGCGCGGAGGCCGAGCTGCGGGGGACGGCCGCCGAGGCGGAGCGTGCGGCGGCGGAGCTGGCGCGGCTGGAGCCGTTGGCGGCGCGCGGCACCGTGAGCCGCTCGGCGCTGGACGCGGCGCGTGCCGCGGCGCGCACCACGGCCAGCCGGCGCGAGGCGCTGGAGGCGGCGCTGGCGCTGCTGCGCGAAGGGGCGCGTCGCGAGCGGCGTGACGCGGCC
>JAGWYS010000343.1 GCA_018969225.1 Gemmatimonadota bacterium
TCGAGACCGCTCCTTGCAAATGGTATCAATATATGGTATCATTCCCTGAAAACGACACGCCCAAAAGCCAACGTCCCCTGAGCAATCGTCATCGGGCAACCCTCTCTGCACTTTTCGAGGATCCGGTCCGCGCGTCCATTTCCTGGTGGGACGTCGAGCACCTGCTCATCGCGTTGGGTGCAGAGGTATCAGAGGGACGGGGTTCCCGCATCCGGGTGGCTCTCAACGGCGCACGCGCGGTCTTTCATCGGCCGCACCCCGCCAAGGAAACCGACAAGGGTGCCGTCAGGTCCATCCGTCTGTTCCTCTCTTCCGCCGGAGTCCGCCCATGATGGAATACCACGGGTACCTCGCCCATGTCGCCTTCGACAACGACGCCGGCCTGTTCCACGGTCAGGTGCTCCACACGCGCGACGTCATCACCTTCCAGGGCACGTCGGTAGAGGGCCTCCGCGCCGCGTTCAGGGAGTCGGTGGACGACTATCTGGCGTTCTGTGCCCAGCGGGGTGAGGCGCCGGAAAAACCCTGTTCCGGGAAGTTCCTGGTACGTATCGACCCCGATCTGCACCGGCGGGTGGCCATTGCGGCATCCCTCGCGGGGGAGAGCTTGAATGCTTGGGTCAGTCGCTGCCTGGAACAGGCGGTGGTGCCCGCACCGGCGTGTAATGCCCCTGCGGCATCCGCGTCTCGTCGCCGCCCGCGCCGGGGGGCGGCACCAAGTGGCTAGCGCTCCACCCGCACCATCCCCCCCTCCAGCCGATACACCACGCGCTCCACCTCGCGCGGCGCCGAGAGCACCGTGGGCGTGAACAGCGCCACGTTCTCCCCCCCGTCGCACCGTACCGACGGCGCCACCACCCCGGGGTGCCACTCGCGCGCCAGGCGCGCCCCCAGCGCCTGGCAGGCGTCGTAGTCGGAGGGGTGGCGCAGCGCGGGGTGATGCGTGGTGGCAGCGCGGAGGTCCAGCAGGAGCGCCGCGCAGTGCACGGCGTGCACGGTGCGATGCGCGACGACCGCGTGGTGGTGGAAGCCGGCGTCGGCCAGCAACGTGTGCTGCCAGTGCCACGTGGTTTCCGCGATGGTGGTGGCCACCGAGTCGGCCCCGTACCACACGCCGTGGCGACCGTCGGAAAAGCGGCTGGCCTGCCAGGTGCGAAAGGGCCAGTCGATGGCGGCGCTCCAGGTGGCCAGCTCGAACGGCCGGTTGATGACCGGCTGGGCCGAGCGCATCGGCGGCGAGGCCACGGCGTCCACCGCACGCTGCGCCACCTGCCAGGCGGCCGGGTCGGCGGCGAGGTCGTCAAAGAGCGCCGCGCGCGCCTCGGGGGCGGGCGCGGTCACCACGTTGCGAAATACCGTCCCGTCAACATCGGCAACTCGCAGGTGGGGGGACAGCGCGTCCCCCGCATACGGCAGCGCCACGTCAGGTTGCCGCGGCTACTGCGTGAGCGCGCGGTCCAGATACGCGCGCACCATCAGCACCCCCGCAAACCCCCACGTGCGGATCACCTCGGCGGGGCTCAGCTGGTCAAACGCCCGGTTGCGGGTGGTCATCCACCCGTACGCCAGCTCGGGGTTGGCGGGGAACAGCTGGCGCAACGCCTGATGGATGGCCAGCAGGTGCCCCACCCGCTCGAACTGGTCGCGGCTGGTGCCAATGGCTTCACCCCGACGATAGCGGGCCAGCGCCGCGCGGTTCCCCGGGGCCAGCCCCAGGAAGGCGGCCTGGTCGTCGGTGCCCAGCTGCCAATGGTCCAGCAGCGCCATGACCATGCGGGATAGGGCGCCCCGGTCGTCGGTGGCAGGGGGAATGGGGCGGGCGGCGGTGGCCACGGGGGGGAAGGGTGGCGAAGCGCAAACAGCTAAATGGTGTTTCAATGCTACTGCATTACGATACAAAAGCAACGCTCGAAACCGCAATTCGGCGCAGCAACCGGCCCAGGGCCCCACGCACCGGACCGTTCCATTCCTCGGCTGATTCCCGTTTACATCACGGGAAATACCCGGTACTTTTCCGGCATAACCTTTCAGGAGCGTACAATGGCATCCGCAC
>JAGWYS010000099.1 GCA_018969225.1 Gemmatimonadota bacterium
CTACCGGCGCGGCTCCTCGTGCGCGCGGTAGGCGGGCGCCCCTTCCGCGGCGTTGACGGGGAGCGGCTGCGCGCCGCCGGCCGCCAGCGACCGCGACGGGTCGCTCATGACCCGGGTGAGGAAGCGCTGCCCCTCGCCGATCCGCTCGATCTCCAGCGCCATGGCGTCCATGGTCTGGGTGAGCTGGGCCAATTGGGCGGCCTGCGCCTCATTGAGCACGCTGGCCTGTTGCGCCGCCTTCACGAACGGGATCTCCCCGCGGCGGACCCACCGCCAGGCGGCGGCGGCGGCGATGGGGCCCATCACGAACACGATGAAGACGATGGGGATGACCATCTCCGCGTCGTTGCCGCTGCTGCGGGGGGTGCCGGGGGGCTCGGCGGTGGCCCCCGGGAGGGCGGCGGCGGTGGCCACCTGCTGGTCGGCGGCGGCCAGCGTCTTGTCCAGCTCGGCGATACGGGCGTCCAGCGACGCCAGCCGGGACTGCGCGGACGCCCTGGCGGCGGCATCGCCCTGGCTCAGCGCCCCGCTCAGATCCCCGCGCAGGTCGCTGGCCTGCTCCTCCAGCCGCTCCAGCTGCCCCTGCAGCTCCCGGCGATAGGCCCGGGCGGCCTGGTACATCGCCTGCGCGCTGGCAGGGCCCGCGGTGTTGGTCTGGGCCGCCTGGGCGGGGGTGGCCGGGGCGGCGGGGGGCGGGGGGGCTTGGCGCATGGGAGGGGACCGAGCGGGGGACGGTGCGGGGACGTGCCTGAAGCTACGCCTGGGACGGGCACGGGTTTCACCCCCGGGCCGCTTGACCCGGTCCCCGGGGAGGGCGATTTTTCGAGGCTCAGCTGTTTTCCGGCCGCCCGAACGGGTGGCCCCTGCCCCGGCCGGCCTTGTCCGCGCCGCGGGCTTCCCATTCAGACGTGCCACCGCCGGCAATGGTGGCGCACCGGAGTTGCCCCATGAAGGAAGGGATCCATCCGCCGTACCACCCCGTGGTGTTCAAGGACGCCTCCACCGGCGCCACCATCATCACGCGCTCGACGATGACGAGCGACTCGAAGATCCGCATGGAAGACGGGAACGAGTATCCCATGATCCTCCTGGAAATCACGAGCGACTCGCACCCCTTCTACACGGGGACCCAGCGCCTCATCGACACGCAGGGGCGCGTGGACAAGTTCAAGAAGCGGTACGGGCGCTAAGGCGCCGCGCGAAGGCGCACCACCGCCCGCAGCATCCCGAGCCCCCCGGCGCCCTCTGGTGCGACGGGGGGCTCGGCGCGTCAGGGAGGGGTGGCTCGGCTGGACGCCCCCGACGCCGGGTGGCATACTCAGCGGGCACCCTGTCGCTGGTCGACCGTCCACCCCCGACCCGCCCATGGATCCTGTTCGATCCCGCCTGGAGCAGGCGCTGTCCGGCCAGTACCGCTTCGTGCGCGAACTGGGGGGCGGAGGGATGTCCCGCACCTACCTGGCCGACGAGCCGTCGCTGCAGCGCCGGGTGGTGGTGAAGGTGCTGGCCCCGGAGATGCTCGAGGGGCTGAGCGTGGAGCGGTTCAAGCGCGAGGTGCTGACGGCGGCCTCGCTGCAGCACCCGCATGTGGTGCCCGTGCTGGCCGCCGGCGACGCCGACGGGCTCCCCTGGTTCTCCATGCCCTACGTGGACGGCGAGTCGCTGCGCCAGCGGCTGGCGCACGGCGCGCTCCCCGTGGGGGAGGCCGTGGCCATCCTGCGCGACGTGGCGCGCGCGCTGGCCTACGCGCACGGGCACGGCATCGTGCACCGGGACATCAAGCCCGACAACGTGCTCCTCTCCGCCGGGAGCGCCACGGTCACCGACTTCGGGATCGCCAAGGCCATCTCGGCGTCGCGTCAGGGCGCCACGGGGGCCACGCTCACGCAGGCGGGGCTGGCCATCGGGACGCCGGCGTACATGGCGCCGGAGCAGGCGGAGGGGGCGGGTGCCATCGACCACCGCGCCGACCTGTACGCGTTCGGTGCGATGGCCTTCGAGCTGCTCACGGGCGAACCCGTGTTCCCGGCCACCACCCCGGGGCGGCTGCTGGTGTCGCACCTGACCGAGGCGCCGCGCGACCCCCGGGGGCTGCGCGGGGACATCCCGCCCCCGTTGGCCGCGCTGGTGCTGCAGTGCCTGGCGAAGGACCCCGCGGAACGTCCGGGTGACGCGGGGGCGGTGGTGCGCGCGCTGGAAGGCGCCGGGGGTATGATCATCGCGGACCCGGATGGCCGCGCCCCTGCGCTTTCTGGAGGGGCCCCGCTCTCGCTGGGCCAAGCGCTGGGCACGTGGGCCGCGGGCGCCGCGCTGCTGGCCGGCGGGGCGTTCGTCGCCGCGCGGACGATCGGGCTGCCGTCCTGGGGGGTCCCGTCGGCGGTCACCCTGGCGCTGGCCGGGCTCCCCGCCCTGCTGGGCACCTGGTGGGTGCAGCGCACCGCGCACCGGGCCGCCACCCGCACCCCCACCCTCACCCCGGGCGGGACCGTGGCCCCGCACGGGACGCTGGCCACGCTGGCGCTGCGGGCGCAGCCACACGTGTCACTCCGGCGCACCCGACGCCTCGGGGTGGCGGCGGGGGGGGGCTTCGCGCTCCTCGTGGCCGGCTACCTGACCAGCCGCGCCACGGGAATCGGCCCGGCGGCCTCGCTCATTGGCAGCGGCGCCTTCAACACGCGCGAGAGCGTGATGGTGGCCGACTTCCGCCCGCCCGCCAGCGATGCCGGGTTGGGGATCACGGTGGCGGAGGCGCTGCGCACCGACCTGGCGCAGTCCCCCAACCTGGCGGTGCTCACCCGCGCCGCGGTGCGCGAGGTGCTGCAGCGGATGCAGCGGAACGCCGAGGCGCCGGTGCCCTTCGAGCTGGCGCGGGAGATCGCCACGCGCGAGGGCACCAAGGCGGTGATCGACGGCGACGTGGTGCGCCTGGGCACCAGCTATGTGCTGTCGGCGCGGCTGGTGGGCGCCACGGACGGGCGCGAACTGGCCGCCTTCCGCGAGACGGCGGACGGGGACGCCGACCTGGTTCCCGCCGTGGGGCGGCTCTCGCGCAGCATCCGCGAGCGGGTGGGGGAGTCGCTCCGGGGGCTGCAGAACGCCCGGGCGCTGGAGCGGGTGAGCACCCCGTCGCTGGCGGCGCTCCGCAAGTACGTGGAGGGGGCGCGGCTGGAGGAGGTGGGGGGAGATCGCGCCCGCGCGATGCAACTGCTGCAGGAGGCGGTGACCATCGACAGCGGCTTCGCGATGGCGTGGCGGAAGATCGCCGTGATGCACACCCTCACGCCCAACGGCGCGGAGGCGGCGATGGCGGCGGCGGCGCGCGCCTACCGGTACCGCGACCGGCTCAGCGACACCGAGCGCGACCTCACCGACGCGGCCTACTTCACGTACGGGCCCTCCCCCGACCCTGATCGCGCCGTGGCGGCGTACGAGCAGCTGCTGGCGCGCGACTCGCTCAACAGCACCGCGCTCAACAACCTGGCGGTGGCCTACAACCGGCGCCGTCAGTACGACCGCGCGCTGGCGATGTACCGGCGGGCGGCATCGCTGGAGCGTCCCAGCGCCGTGGCGGTCACCAACCTGGGCTCGGCGGCGGCCGCCGCGGGGGACTCGGCGCTGGCGGACAGCGCGGCCGCGGTGTTCGCGCGGCACTTCGCCGGGAGCGCGCAGCAGTGGGAGATGACGTCGTGGCAGCTGTACGCGCACCGTCGGTACGACAGCCTGGCCACGCTGGCCGCCCGGTGGCGCGACACCGCACAGAGCGCCCGCGCGGTGCAAGGGTCGTCGGGGTACCTGATGCTGTACCACACGGGACATGGCCGGATGGCGGCGGCGCTCGCCGCCATGGAAACCGGAGTGGCAATGGTGGGGCGCCTCGACAAGCGCCCCCCGGTGCTGCTGCCGCTGGCGGTGGATTCGGCCATGCGCTCGGCGCTCTTCGACGGCGACCGGGCCCGGACGCGCGCCACGCTGCAGCGCATCCTGCAGCCGGCCGCGCACCGGGACGTGCCCGCGGTGCAGCGTCCGTGGGCGCAGGCGATGGTCCCGGCGGCGATCGCCGGCGACGCGGAGAGCGCCGCGCAGCTGGCCCGGGCCTATGCGACCGAGTCCGCCCCCATGTCGGTGGACCGCGCGTGGGAGGACGCCCGGGTGGCGGGGCTGCTGGCGCTGGCGCGGGGGCAGCATCGCGAGGCCGCGGCGAAGCTGCAGGAGGCCGGGCGGCGGCGCACCCTCCCTGACCCCGAGGAGACCTTCCTCATCGCCTATGCGTTCGACCGGGGCGGCCTGTCCGACTCGGCCATCACCTGGCTGGAGCGCGTGCTCGCGCACCCGCACCCCAATGACCTGTTCACCATGGCCTACGGGGCCGTGGTGCACAAGCGCCTTGGCGAGCTGTATGACACCAAGGGGGACATGGCCCGCGCGCTCACGCACTACGCGGCGTTCGCCGACCGCTGGCGCGACGCCGAACCGGCGCTGCAACCGGTGGTGCGGTCGGTGCGCGCCCGGATCGGCGAGCTGCAGGCGAAGCGCGACCCGGGGTGAGCGGAAGGACGGCTGCCGGGTTTTCCCGCCGCGGCTGAAACCGGCACCTCCCCCGCCTCGTACACCGTGGCGATAGCGGCAGCACCTTCCCACGCCTCCATTCTGGAGTGATTGCATGCGGCATCGCACACTGCGCCCCCGGCGGATGGCCGGGGCGCTGGCGGCAGCACTGACCCTCACCGGCGGCGCGCTGGCGGCGCAGGCGCCCCAGCTGGGCCCCGACCAGGGCGCCCCCACCGTCCGCTGGCGCACGGTGGAAGGGACGCACGTGCGCGTGATCACCCCCGACACGCGGATCGCGGAGGCGCAGCGGCTGGCGGCGCTCATCGACCGGATCGCGGCGCGCGACACCGCGTCGCTGCGCGCCCGCGCCCCGCGCATCGACCTGGTGATGCGCCACCAGCTGGCGCAGCCCAACGCGTTCGTCACGCTGATGCCGCGCCGCACCGAGTTCTTCCTGCAGCCGCCGCAGGGGGAGGGGCTGCTGGGGAGCGGTGACTGGCTCACGCTGCTGGCCGTGCACGAGTACCGGCACGTGAAGCAGTTCTCCGCCGCGCGGCAGGGGTTCACGAAGCTGGCCAGCACCGTCTTCGGTGAGCCCGCCTGGGCCACGCTCGCCTTCTGGTCCATCCCCCCCTGGTACTGGGAGGGGGACGCCACGGTCACCGAGACGGCGCTCACGCCGTCGGGGCGCGGGCGCCTGCCGCGCTTTGACGCGGACTTCCGGGCGGTGCTGCTGGAGCGGCCGGTGCCGTCGTACCAGACCGTCATGAGCGGCTCCTTCGCGCAGGCGTGGCCCAACCACTACGTGCACGGCTACCACCTCATCGCCTCGGGGCGCGAGCGGTTCGGGGCGGACGTGTGGGACCGCGCGGTGCGGGCCTCCACGCGGCGCTCCTTCCTGCCGATGTCGCTGTCGGGGGGGGTGCACAAGGCGACCGGGATGAACGCCGCCCTGCTGCACCAGCGCACCCTGAAGGCGCTGCAGGACAGCGTGCGCGCGGCGGCCGCGCTGCCGACTGTGACGCCGGCCGCGCCGTTCACGACCACCCCGGGCACCTGGACCAACGACCACACCCCGCAGTGGGAGACGGACAGCACGATCCTCGCGCTGCGCGAAGGGCTGGCTGACCGGCCGCAACTGGTGCGCCACGCCCGCAGCGGCACCACCCGCCTCCACCTGATCGGTCCCGCCGCGGAGGCCCCCATCCTGTCGGTGGGGCGCGGGGTGGCAGCGTGGGTGGAGTACCGCCCCGACCCGCGCTACGCGCTGCGCGGCTTCAACGTCATCATGCTCCACGACCGCACGACGGGCGCCGTCACCCAGCTGGGGGACACCACCCGCTACAGCGCCGTGGCCGTGGCTCCCGACGGCGCGCAGCTGGCGGCCATTGAGCAGGACGCCGACAGCGGGATGGCGCTGGTGGTGCTGGGGCGTGATGGCAGCGTGCGCCGCCGCGAGCGGGTCCCCGCCACCGACCAGCTCATCGCCCCGCGCTTCACCCGCGACGGCGGGTCGCTGCTGCTGGTGCGCACGCGGCGCGGCGAGGGGCGGCGCGTGGAGCGGTGCCCCGTGGCCGGTGGCGCCTGCACGCCGCTGTCGCCGTGGGCGTACAACGGGCTGGCCTCCCCCTCGGGGACCGACACGCTGGTGGTGGCGGACCTCCCCGTGGACGGGCGCGACCAGATCGTCGCGTGGCGCGCCGCCACCGGGAAGTGGTACCAGGTGACCGAGCGCCCCGTGGGGGCGATCGACCCGGTGCTCTCCCCCGACGGGCGCCGCATCGCCTTCACCGACCACACCGCCATGGGGCGGCGCGTGGTCACCATGGAGCTGTACCCCGCGCAGTGGCGCGAGGTCTCGGTGACGCCGCCCGATCGCCCGCGGGTGGCGGCGCTGACCGCGCAGGAGGGGGTGCCGCTCCGCCCCGACACCATCGGCCCGAACCGGTCGCTCCCCGTGCGTGATTACTCCCGCTTCGCGGGGGTGTGGAACCCGGTTGGGGTGACGGTGGAGCTGCCGCCGCTGGGCCCCGACGTGAGCGCCACGCTGAGCTCGCGGAACGTGCTGGGCACGGTGGGGATCGACGCCGGCGCGCGCCACAACACGCAGGAACAGCAGTGGGGGGGGCAGCTGGGGGTGACCTATGCCGGGCGGTTCCCCATCCTGCGGGCGTGGGTGGACCAGCGCGGCCGGAGCGACGACTACCCGGCGGCCACCACCGCGGCCGGCCTGCAGCCGAAGGGGTCGTGGACCTGGCAGGAGCGCTCCGTTGGCACCGGCGTGGAGATTCCCCTCAACTTCACCCGCTCGGCGTACAACACCTACCTGACCGTGGGGGCGCAACTCGAGGAGCGCCGCGTGAGCGGGAGCACCCTCCCCGCCTGGTTCCCGCCGGATGCCGGCAGCGTGCGGCCGCTCACGCTGGCGGTGCGGGGGAGGCGCACCATGCAGTGGATCCGCGACATCATCCCCGAGCGCGGACAGACGTTCGAGGCGCTGGTGCGGCAGACGCCGCTGGGGGGGACCTTCAGCGGGGCGCAGTGGTACGGCCGCGTGCAGCAGTTCGTCCCCGGGGTGGCCCGCAACCACGGCGTGCGGCTGGATGCGGGCGCCGACTGGCAGCCGCTGCGGGAGAGCGCCACGAGCGAGCGCCCGTACCGCTTCGCCACGCGGCTCCCCTTTGCCCGGGGGTACACGGCCGTGACCGCCCCGCAGCTGACGCGGGTGAGCGCCGAGTACCATGCGCCGCTGTGGTACCCCGACTGGACGCTGCTGCGGGGGCTGGTGCAGGTGCGGCGGTTCCGTGCCACGGTGTTCGGTGATGCCACCACCGCCACCACGCGCAGCTTCGCCCAAGGGGTCGCCACAACGACCACCCAGTCCTATCGCTCGGTGGGGGCGGAGCTGTGGATGGACGCCGCCTGGTTCCACCCCGTGCTGCAGCTCCCCGTGGGGGTGCGGTGGAGCCAGCGGCTGGACGGGGCCGATCGCGGCGGGCGGGTGCAGTTCGTGGTGGGGATGTAGCCGCCCGAGGGGGCGGATGCCGTCTTGCCGGTCCGTGGTCCGCGCTGCACTCTAGCGCGAGAGGCCGGCGGCTGACGAAGCCGCCGGCGCCGGTCGCGTCCCGCCCCCCTGCCCCCCGCCTTGCCATGGCAGCCACCAACGTCGCGGACCCGCAGTACTACCACAAGGTCGTGGATTGCCAGTGGGCCTGTCCGGCCCACACCAACGTGCCCGGGTACATCCGGCTCATCGCGCAGGGGCGGTTCACCGAATCGTACCTGCTCAACCGCGAGTCCAACGTGTTCCCGGGGATCCTGGGGCGCGTGTGCGACCGCCCCTGCGAGCCGGCGTGCCGGCGGGGGCGCGTGGAGGAGAAGCCGGTGGCCATCTGCCGGCTCAAGCGGGTGGCGGCCGACCATCGCGACGACATCACCGCGCACCTCCCCAAGGCGCCGGCGGTGAAGAATGGCAAGCGCATTGCGCTGGTGGGGGCGGGCCCCGCGTCACTCACGGTGGCCAACGACCTCCTCCCGCTGGGGTACGATGTCACCATCTACGAGAAGAACCACACGCCCGGCGGGCTGATGCGGATCAACATCCCGTCGTTCCGCCTGCCGGCCTCGGTGCTGGACGAGGAGTGCGGCTACGTCATCGACATGGGGGCCACGATGCGCTACGGCACCCCGGTGACCAGCCTGCAGGGGCTGCTGGAGGAGGGGTACGACGCGGTGTTCGTGGGGAGCGGCGCCCCCAAGGGGAAGGAGCTGGAGCTCCCCGGGCGGTGGGACGCCCCCGCGCAGGTGCACCTGGGGATCGAGTTCCTGGCCAACGTGCACTTCGGGCACATCGAGACGATGGGGCCGCGGGTCATCATCATCGGCGTGGGCAACACCGCCATGGACTGCTGCCGCACCTCCAAGCGGCTGGGGGCCACCGACGTGAAGGTGGTGGCGCGCCGCGGGCGGAAGCACTTCAAGGCCTCGCCGTGGGAGCTGGAGGACGCGGAGGAGGAGCTGGTGGAGATCATCGAGAACCACGCCCCCAAGCGCATGGTGATCGAGGACGGCCGCCTGGTGGGGATGGAGTTCGAGGTGCTGCAGTGGACCGAGGATGCGTCGGGGCGGCAGACCAGCACGGTCACGGGGACCACCGTGATCCCCTGCGACCAGGTGATCCTGGCGATCGGGCAGGACAACGCCTTCGAGTGGATCGAGCGCGGGATCGGCGTGGAGTTCGACGCCAAGGGGATGCCGGTGGTGGACCGCGCCACGCACGCGAGCACGCACCCGCGGGTGTTCTTCGGCGGCGACGCGGCGTGGGGTCCCGAGAACATCATCTGGGCGGTGGCGCACGGGCACCAGGCGGCGATCTCCATCGACCTGGCGTGCCGGGGGCTGAGCCCGTCGTCCGACCGCCCGCCGGTGGGGATGACGCTGGCCTCCACCAAGATGGGGCTGCACAGCTGGGCGTACGACAACGACTACGAGACGGCCAAGCGGGCGAAGATGCGGCACGAGGATCTCGTGTCGCGCTTCAAGGACCTGGTCACCGAGGTGGAGCTGGGCTTCACCGCCGAGCAGACGGCCACGGAGGTGGGGCGCTGCCTCAACTGCGACGTGCAGACGCACTTCACGGCGTCGGCGTGCATCGAGTGCGACGCCTGCGTGGACATCTGCCCCACCAACTGCCTGACCATCACCACCAACGGCACCAGCGAGGCCGACCTGCGCCAGCGGCTGTCGGCGCCGGCGCTCAACCTCGACCAGGCGGTGTACGTCTCCGAGGCGCTGCCGCAGACGAAGCGGGTGATGGTGAAGGACGAGGACGTGTGCGTGCACTGCGGCCTGTGCGCCGAGCGCTGTCCCACGGCGGCGTGGGACATGCGGCTGTTCGACCTCCGGAAGCCGGTCGCGGGGATGCTCGCGGGGATGGCGGCCGTATGAGCGGAATCAACGACTTCGCGTTCAAGATCGGCACCGTCAACGGCACGGGCTCGGCCAGTGCCAACGGGCTGCTGATGCAGGCGATCTTCCGGATGGGGATCCCGGTGACGGGGAAGAACATCTTCCCCTCCAACATCCAGGGGCTCCCCACCTGGTACGAGATCCGGGTGAGCAAGGACGGCTACACCGCGCGCCCGGCGGAGGTGGACCTGGTGGTGGCGCTCAACCCCGCCACCTACGCCAAGGACGTGGCCACGGTGCGCCCCGGGGGCTACCTGGTGTACGACGCCACCTGGCCGCTGGACCCCGACCTGGTGCGCGAAGGGATCACGATCCTGGGGATCCCCTTCGGGCGCATGTGCGTGGAGCACTTCCAGGGGGACCGCGACCGCACGCTGCTGCGGAACATCGTGTACGCCGGGTCGCTGGCGGCGCTCCTCAACATCGACATGGACGTCGTGTCGGGGATGCTGGCGGAGAAGTACGGGAAGAAGCCCAAGCTGCTGGACTCCAACCACAAGGCGATCCGGCTGGGGTACGACTACGCGCGGGAGCACTTCACCTGCCCGCTCCCCTTCCACCTGGCGCCCATGGACGCCACGCGCGACTCGATCCTGATTGACGGGAACACCGCGTGCGCACTGGGGGCGGTGTACGCCGGGGCCACGGTGGGCGCCTGGTACCCCATCACGCCGGCGACGGCGCTGATGGAGGCGTTCAAGGGGTTCTGCGAGAAGTTCCGGGTGGACCCCGCCACGGGGGCGCACAACTACGCCATCCTGCAGGCCGAGGACGAGCTGGCGGCGGCGGGGATCACGATCGGGGCGGGGTGGGCCGGGGCGCGGGCGTTCACCAACACGTCGGGGCCCGGGATCTCGCTGATGCAGGAGTTCATCGGGCTGGCGTACTACACCGACATCCCGGCGGTGATCTTCGACGTGCAGCGGTGCGGCCCCGCCACGGGGATGCCCACGCGGACGCAGCAGGCCGACCTGCTGTCGCTGGCGTACGCGTCGCACGGCGACACCAAGCACCTGGTGCTCTTCCCGGCCAATCCCGGGGAGGCGTTCGAGATGTCGGTGCAGGCGTTCGACCTGGCGGAGCGGTTCCAGACGCCGGTGTTCGTGGCCACCGACCTGGACATCGGCATGAACGACTGGATGGTGCCGCGCTTCCGGTGGGACGACGGCTACCGCCCCGACCGGGGGAAGGTGCTGGACGCGGCGGCGCTGGAGGCGCTCCCCCGCTTCTCGCGCTACCTGGACGTGGACGGCGACGGCATCGCGGCGCGGACGCTCCCGGGGGTGGGGGGCAAGGGCGCGTACTTCGTGCGCGGGTCGGGGCACGACAAGCACGCGGCCTACACGGAGGACTCGGACGCCTACCAGGAGCTGGTGGACCGGCTCAAGCGGAAGTTCGCGGGGGCGGCCACGGCGGTGCCGGCGCCGGTGTCCACCCTGCGGGCGGGGGCGGAGATCGGCCTGGTCACCATCGGCGGGTGCGATGCGGCGGTGCGCGAGGCGGCCGACCGCCTCGCCGAGCGGGGGATCGCGGTGGACGTGCTGCGCGTGCGGGGCTTCCCCTTCAGCGCGGAAGTGCAGGCGTTCATCGAGGGGCACGAGAAGGTGTTCGTCATCGAGCAGAACCGCGACGCGCAGCTGCGGGCGCTCCTGGCCATCGAGCTGGGGATCCCGCGCGACCGCATGACCTCCATCCTCGACTACGGCGGGATGCCGCTCACCGCGCGCACCGTCGTACACGCCGTCGCCGGCGCCGTCGCCGGGCTGGCCGCCACCGGAGCCTCCGCATGACCTCGATCGCCAAGCCCCCCGTCCGCCACCCCAGCTCGCGCACCAACGGGATCGGGCTCACGCTGCGCGACTACGAGGGGGCGATGTCCACCCTCTGCGCCGGGTGCGGGCACGACTCGGTGACCGCCGCGCTGGTGCAGGCGGCGTGGGAGCTGGAGCTGCCGCCGCACCGCGCGGCCAAGATGAGCGGGATCGGCTGCTCGTCGAAGACCACGGCGTACTTCATGAAGCAGTCGCACGGCTTCAACTCCGTGCATGGCCGGATGCCGTCGGTGACGTCGGGGGCGGCGGCCGCCAACCGGGAGCTCATCTACATCGGCATCTCCGGCGACGGCGACTCGCTGTCGATCGGGCTGGGGCAGCTGTCCCACGCCATCCGCCGCAACGTGAACATGCTGTACGTCCTGGAGAACAACGGGGTGTACGGGCTCACCAAGGGGCAGTTCTCGGCGTCGGCCGACGTGGGCTCCAAGTCGAAGAAGGGGGAGGCGAACGAGTCGACGCCGATCGACCCGGTGCTGCTGGCGCTCACGCTGGGGGCCACCTTCGTGGCGCGCTCCTTCTCGGGGGACAAGCGGCAGCTGGTCCCCATCCTCAAGGCGGGGCTCTCGCACAAGGGGTTCGCCATCGTGGACGTGATCTCCCCCTGCGTGTCGTTCAACGACCACGAGGGGTCCACCAAGAGCTACGCGTTCACGCGCGAGCACGAGGTGGAGGCGGTGCACGCCGACTTCGTGCCGCTGCGGCGGGAGATCACGATGCCGGAGACGGGGGAGGAGGTGCACACGGTGCAGATGCACGACGGGGCGTCGGTGCGGCTGCGCGCCACGACGGCCGACTACGACCCCACGAACCGCGAGTCGGCGTACGCGCACGTGCGGGCGTGCCAGCTGCGGGGGGAGATCGCCACGGGGCTGCTGTTCCTCGACGAGTCGGGGAAGGAGATGCACGACCAGCTGCGCACCCCGGCCACCCCGCTGGTGGACCTGCCGTACGAGGCGCTGTGCCCGGGGAGCGCGGCGCTGGACAAGCTGATGGCCCGCTACCGCTGACCTTGGCCCATCACTCCCGCCCCGCCACGCTGGAGGCCCGCGCGGAGGCGGCCGACGTGCCGGACCTGCGCGTGGCGGCGCTGCTGGCCGCCACGCCGCACGACGCCGAGCACCTGCTCCCCCTGCTGCTGGCGGTGCAGGCGGCGCTCGGGCACGTGCCCCCCGCGTCGATCCCCGCCATCGCGGAGGCGTTCGGCCGGTCGCGCAGCGAGGTGTACGCGGTGGTGACCTTCTACAAGGACCTGCGCACGGCGCCGGTGGGGCGGACGGTGGTGCAGCTGTGCATGGCGGAGGCGTGCCAGGCGGTGGGGTGCCGGGCGCTGGCCGCGCACGCCGAGGCGCGGCTGGGGGTGGCCATGGACGGCACCACCGCCGACGGCCGCGTGCACCTGGAGGCCACCTACTGCCTGGGGAACTGCGCGCTGGGGCCGGCGGTGCGCGTTGGTGATGACGTGCATGGGCTGGTGAGCGCGGAACGGCTGGACGCGCTGCTGGACACACTCCAGTGCGCGCTCCCGGACGCGCTCCCGGATTCCCGTTCGGTGGGGGTACGGTGACGGCCCGCGTGTTCGTCCCCAACGACACCG
>JAGWYS010000100.1 GCA_018969225.1 Gemmatimonadota bacterium
AAGTAGTCGTGCTTGGCGCACTCGGGGCGCTGGGCGGCGATGTCCTGCCACAGCGAGCCGCCGCGCGCCACGTTGATGACCTGCAGCCCCCGGCACAGCCCCAGCACGGGCTTGCCGTCGGCGATGGCCCACCGGGCCAGCTGCAGCTCCACGCGGTCCCGTGCGGGGTCGAGGTTGCCGCACTCGGGCAGCACGGCCTCCCCGTACTGCGCCGGGTCCATGTCCACCCCGCCCGGGATGAGCACCCCGTCCACGCGCTCGTAGATCTCGCGCAAGGTGTCCAGGTCGTCGTCCAGGAGCGGGATCATCCAGGGCACCGCCCCCACCATGGTGGCCGCCAGGAAGTACCGCTGGTTCATGACCCACGACGACGGCAGCTGCGGCGGGATGCCGTCGATGCTGTGGAGCGTCTGGGTGGTGAGCCCGATCACCGGGCGCGGCTGCAAGGTCGTCACCGTTCCTCCACGAGCAGCGTGGGCACGTTGGACCCGCCGCCGGCCGTCACGTTCAGCAGGGGGTCGCTGGCAATCCGCGTGAGGCACCCCGTCACCACGCGGCCGTCCGCCAGGAAGGGCGCGGTGTCCAGGTGCCGGTCGGTCACCTGCACGCCGCCCGCCGTCCACGCCGGCCACGGCTCGTCGGGGATTGCCACCCGCTGCTGCACGATAGTGGGGGCGTCCAGCGCCGCCCGCACCGCCACCTGCCATTCGGCGTCGGTGACCGTCCACCCCAGCACGATCCCCTTGCCGCCGTACTCATCGTTGGGCTTGAGCACCAGACGCTCCCGGTTGGCGGCCACGTAGGGGAGCAGGTCCACGCGCGCCCCGCCCACCGTGGTGTGCCGCTCGGCCACCAGCCGCGTCCACGGGACGTGGCGCCGCACCGCCTCGCGCTGCGCCGGGGTCAGCAGGTGCGCCTGCGCCTCGTCGGACACCACCGCGAGCGAGGCCTTCTTGTGCAGCAGCTTGCACCGGAACGGGTTCACCATGCACACCGCGCCGTCGCGCACCGCCCGGACCACGGGGGAATCCAGCCCCTCGCGCGTGACCAGCTCGTCGATGAGCACCCGCTTGTACAGCAGCGTCACCGGCGGCCCCCCGGCGAAGCGCAGGACCCCGCCGGCATATTCGGCGTCCCGCGGATCGACCACGGCCGCCGGGATCCCCTCGGCCGCGAACGCCTGCCGGAACAGCTCGAACTCGGTGGCGGTGGGCACTTCGCGCCAATCGATGATCCCCACCACCGGGCGCTCGCGCACCCCGCGCCAGGCATGAAAGGCCCCGAGCAGCGCATGGATCACCGAAGGGGCGGCGGGGATGGGGAAGGTCAGGTGGGTCCGCTGGAAGGCATGCATGGCCGGCAGCGCCAGGAACGCCGCCGTCAGGGCATCATTGTAGGCCGCACCGGCCGGCGTCTCGGCGTTGTACTCCGTGAACTGCAGCCCGTCGTCCCCGGGGGCCCAGAAGGCATCCAGCCGCGAGGTGGGGCTGGCCGCGGGAAAGCCGGGATCGGCGTGGACCAGCGTCTCTTCCCAGTCCGTCAGCCCGAACTGCGCGCGGAGTCCGGCGTCGGCCATGGCCGCCTGCCGCACCGCCTCCAGCGCCGACGCCACCAGCCCCGACGCCTCCGCCAAGTGCCGGTAGTGCGCCACGGTGAGGAAGCGCGGGCGCAGCACGCCGCACAGGGGGCGCGCGCCGAAGAACAGCCCGGCGGCCCGCAACCGCCGGTCGAGCGCCTCGGCGGAGGCCTCCGCGAGCCCCGGCGCCGCCAGCAGGTCGTGGTAGCGGGCGACCACCGCCGCGAGCCGCTGCCCCTCCGTCATGGGCGACGAACCAGCTCCGCCCCGTCGGCGGGGCGCGGCGCGGTGGCCAGCCGGATGGCCAAGTCCGCCATGTGGTCCACGACCCAGCCGAAATAGTCGGGGGTCAGCGAATTGATGTCCATGTCCGGAGCCGGGTTCATGAAGTCGATGGCATAGGGGATGCCATCCCGGATGGCGAACTCGACCGTGTTCATGTCGTACCCGAGCGCCCGGCACAACGTGAGCGCATCGCGGACGCACCGGGCCTCAAGCGCCGAGTCGAGGTAGCCGGGGTCGGGGATGTAGCGGCGCTGGTGGGGATCGTAGGGCATGGGGAGCACCCGGTCGCGCCCCAGCACCATGCACCGCACGTATTGGTCCCAGCGGATGAACTCCTGGAGCACCATGGTCAGCAGCCCGCTGGTGTTGTAGTGCTCCAGCAACTCCTCCATGGAGTGACACACGTAGACGTCGCGCCAGCCGCCCCCGTGGGCGTCCTTGAGGACACAGGGGAAGCCGATGTACTCGGCCACGGCGTGCCAGTCCAGCGGGTAGGCGAGGTTGCGCAGCGACTCCGTGTGGGAGATCCCCGGGATGTAGTCCTTGTTGGGGAGGACCACGGTCTTGGGGTGCGCCACGCCGTGCTGAATGGCCAGCGTGGCGTCATAGAACTTGTCATCCGCCGACCACATGAAGGGGTTGTTGACGACGGTCACCCCCATGCGCGTGGCGTGCTTCAGGAAGGTCCGGTAGAAGCCGACCTCGTGGGAAATGCGGTCGATGATGAGGGTGTAGGGGACCGCCTGCCCCATGCGCGTGGCGTCCAGCTTGATGAAATCGGCGGTGACCCCGGCCTGCCGGCGCGCCACCGCCTCCAGGAAGGCGGGGGGAAACGACCATTCCCGCCCAACCAGCAATCCGATCCGAGGGACAATTGACACGTGAAGGCTCCGGGATGTGAGGAACACCGCTACCCCCGCACAATGCGCTGGTGCGACCCGTCACGCCACCTCACCGACCGGAATCGGCCGCCATGGCTGGGCCACGCGCCACGCCGCCGCGGCCGGGATGCCAGCCTCCGAGTTGTCCACATGAGGGCACTGCGAGAGGGGCGAGGGAGAGATCCAGCTGTGTTTGCAAACAAGCAAAATGCAACTTTGTGATACCCCGCCATGTGGACAAATACCCAACCGGGCACCGGTAAGGCCGACCTTGTCGGCAGAGGGTTTTCCACACGGCCAGGCGCGACAACTGAAGGCCACCCCCTGATTTACATGGTTTTCCACATGGATCTCAACGCGCATCCACATCAATGTCAATATGTTAGCCTCTATTGCCTGTATTGCGTGGGCACCTCGGGCGTCGTACAATCTGCGACCGACGGGTGGGCCGCACCGTCCCCCGATCCACCGTCCTGTTTCCCGCCGCTTCCGTATATCCCGCCCATGCGTCTGCTCCCCTGCGCGGCCCCCTCCCAGCTCTGCGAAGCGGCACCGATCACATCCTTGCCCTTCCACAACGGGTCAGCGGTTGGCGCGGTCACCGCGTTCTGGGACAGCCAGGATCGGTACGTAGTGTGCATCACGCCGCCGGGCGGCGGCGTCCCCTATTGGTACGAGGGGGTGACGGAGGGCACGCCGACGGTGGTGTCTGAGGCCGAACGGCGGGAGACGGCGGCGCTGATGGCCGGCATTGTGCCACTCGGCTACGGGCGCGTGCGGTTTGCCCGGGGGTACGCCGGCCGTGCGGTCTTTCGCGGCCGGCTGGGACGCCGTCAGGGGGAGCCGCGCCCTACAGTCCTGGGAGCTCGAGCTGCGCGGTCACACCGCCAGCCAGCGTGACTCCCGCAGCCTGCAACCACGCCAGCAGCAGGTCCACCCCATGATCCCCCGCCAGGGCGGCGCGAGCCGCGCTCAGGTGCAGCCGCACCTCGCCCGACACATCGGGGAGGGTGCGACGGACGACCGCCACGGTCACGAGTTCGGTCGCGTCGGCCAGGTGGCGGATGGCAAAGTCCGTCATGCGGGCCCGCAGCGCGGCGGCGGAGGCCACGCCGTCCTCCGCATCGCCGGGCTCAGGGCGCGGGCGGCGCTCCCGCAGCATGGCCAGCCGGTGGCGGGTGTCGAGAAGCGGGAGGCGCTCGGGGGGGGGCTGGCGGTCAGCCAAGGTGACCGGCGCCCCCAGCAGCCCCAACCAGGCCAGCCACAAGGTGCCACGCGCGTACAGATCCCACGGCGCGCCCTCCAGGCGGGCGGCCGCGTCGCGCAGGGCGTCCGCCGCGTGATGGCGAACCTCCCACCAGCGCTGAAAGGCCTCCGGCTGTCGGGCCACCGTGGCCATGGCGCCCATCCGCAGCGCCCACTTGAGCAGCGCCTCGGGGTCTTCCGTGGGCGGGCGCAGGGCTGCGGCACAGCGGAAGGCCCTGGCGGCCCCCAGCGTCAGGACCGCCTGCGCCAGATCGCGTGCCATCCCAGGCGTGGGATCGAGCGCCGCCTCCAACTGGCCGAGGGCGGCCAGCTCGTAGGCGGTTTCCAACAACGCCAGTCCATCGGCGATGGGGTCGCCCAACCCCTCACCCGGCATGAGGGCCGCCGATTCCGCGCGCTCCAGCAGCAACTGACGTCGCTCCGCCGGGATGGCCGCCACCGCCCAGTGGTCGTCAAGGACGGCCCTGGCCAGGGTGGCCAGTTCCCGCTCCAGGGGCGCTCGCTCCGTCGCCGGAGTCACCAGGGGCATGTCGGCAGTCCGTTGAAAGGACCCGCCCCGCCGAGCCGAAGCGCTTGGTCGGGGGCGGCACTGCCACTCGGCTCCCCCCGCGCGCGCCACGCCACCCCGGCCCGGCGCGCGGCCACAGGGAGGCGTCGCGCACTGCGTTCATCAGCCGCACTATCGGTCTCTCTTTCCGTCGCTCTATCCGTCGCTTTGTAGCATTCCACCACGATCCTGTCAAGTAACGGAATGGCCACAGGGTCGCACCTCGGAGATCGGGACGTGGGTTTTGAGTCGGCACACACCGCGCGGCGCCGGTTGGCGCTGGTGGCGGCACATCGGCAGGAGGTCCAGATCGCGCTGGCCGGGGAGGTCCCCGCGCGCGCGCCCAGCTCGCCCCTCGAGGAGCTGGCCCGGGACATCCTGGACACCCCCGGGGCGGGGAGCGCCCTCCTGACGGCCTATGCGTCCCAGGCCCGCGCGCTGGCGCTGGTGCTGGAGGCGGTGCAGCGCAGCGACGGCGCCCCCCTGCCGCCCACGGTGGTGCAGGCGGTCCGCCAGGCCATGACCACACTGGCGCCTATGCCCGCCATCCCCCTGGGGTTGATCCGGACGGCGCCGCCGCCGCCCCAGTCCGCCTGACCGCGCGCACGCCCTTGCCCCGCCCCCCGCGCGGGCGCAACGTGGGCCCATGCGCACATACCCCTCCCTCCCTGCCCTGATTGGCGCGGCGCTGGGCGCCGCCGCCGTGGCCTCCGGTCCGCTGCCGGCCCAACGCCCCCGGGACGCGGCCCCGGCCGCCGTCCGTCCCGCCTACGATCCATTGCTCTACAGCGACGGCCGTCGCACCAACGCCGCCTTCAAGTCGTTGCGGTGGCGGCTGGTGGGCCCTTTCCGCGGCGGGCGGGCCACCGCCGTCACCGGGGACCCCACCCGCCCGCTGGTCTTCTATTTCGGCGCCGTCAACGGGGGCGTCTGGAAGACCACCAACGCCGGGCAGAGCTGGGACAACATCACCGACGGCAAGACCGACCTCTCCAGCGTGGGGGCCATCGCCGTCGCCCCCAGCGACCCCAACGTCATCTGGGTGGGGAGCGGTGAGGGGAAGCCGCGTGAGGACCTCACCTACGGCACCGGGATCTACCGCAGCACCGACGGCGGGCAGACGTGGGTGCCCCGCGGGCTGGCCAACACGCACCAGGTGACCAGCGTGCGCGTCCACCCCACGAATCCTGACGTGGCCTATGTCACCGCCCTGGGCCACGCCTTCGGCCCGTCCCCCGACCGCGGGGTGTTCCGCACCACCGACGGCGGCCTCACGTGGAAGAAGGTGCTGTTCGTGGACGACAGCACCGGCGCCGCCGACCTGTCCATCGACGTCACCAACCCCCGCATCCTCTACGCCAGCCTGTGGAAGTTCCAGCGCACGCCGTGGGGGATGGACGCCGGCGCGGGGCGCAGCGGCCTCTGGAAGAGCACCGACGGCGGCGACAGCTGGGCCGAGCTGACCTTCAACCCCGGGATGCCCCGCGGGCTCATCGGCAAGATCGGCGTGGCGGTGTCGCCGGCCAACGGGCGGCGAGTGTACGCCAACATCGAGGCGCAGGACTCGCTGGGCGGGGTGTTCCGCTCCGACGACGCGGGCGCCACGTGGACCCGCACCAACGGCGACCAGCGGTTCGTCGTGCGCCCCTTCTACTACATGTCCGTCACGGCCGACCCGGTGAACGAGAACACCGTCTACGTGATGAACCTGCAGGTGCACCGCTCCATCGACGGCGGACGCACCTTCCAGATGGTGCGGGTGCCGCACGGGGACACCCACATCATGTGGGTGGACCCGCGCAACCCGGACCGCCTCATCAACGGCAACGACGGCGGGGCCACGGTGTCGCTGGACGGCGGGCGCACCTGGAGCACGCAGAACAACCAGCCCACGGCGCAGTTCTACCACGTCACCACCGACCAGCAGCTCCCCTACCGCATCTACGGCGCCCAGCAGGACAACACCACCGTGTCCATCGCCAGCCGCTCGGACAACGGGGCCATCACCGAGCGCGACTGGTGGCCCGTGGCGGGGTGCGAGAACGCCTACATCGCCATCGACCCGCGCGACGCCGACGTGACCTACGGCGGCTGCTACATGGGCTCGCTGACGCGGCACGACCGCCGCACCAACCACCGGCGCGACGTGTCAGTGTGGCTGCGCAATTACGACGGCCTCCCGGCGGGGGAGGTGCCGCAGCGGTTCCAGTGGACCTTTCCCATACACTTCTCCCCGCACGACCCCACGGTGCTGTATGCCGCGTCGCAGTACGTGTGGCGCTCGCGCACCGAGGGGGCCAGCTGGGAGCGGATCTCCCCCGACCTCACCCGCGCCGACCCGCGCACGCAGGGGCGCAGCGGCGGGCCGGTGTCCGGCGACATGACGGGGACGGAGTGGTACGCCACCGTCTTCGCCTTTGCCGAGTCCCCGGTGAAGGCCGGCGTGCTGTGGGCAGGAAGCGACGACGGACTGGTCCACGTCTCCCGTGACAACGGCGCCACCTGGACCAAGGTCACCCCACCGGCCTTCGGCCCCTTCACGCGGGTGTCGATCATCGAGCCCTCCCCCTTTGACGCGGGGACGGCGTACCTGGCGGCCAACCGGTACCAGCAGGACGACTTCGCGCCGTACCTGTTCAAGACCACCGACTACGGCGCCACCTGGACGCGCATCGACGCCGGGCTGCCGATGGGCGCGTACACGCGCAGCATCCGCAGCGACACGCAGCGGAAGGGGCTGCTGTTCGCGGGGACGGAGATCGGGATCTGGGTCTCGATGGACGACGGGGGGCGGTGGGAGCCGCTTCAGCTCAACCTGCCGCGGGTGAGCGTGCGGGACATCCGGGTGCACGGCAACGACGTGCTGGTGGCCACGCACGGGCGCGCCTTCTGGGCGCTGGATGACATCTCGCCGCTGCGCACGCTGGCCGACTCGGTCACCGCCAAGCGGGCGCACCTGTTCGCCCCGGCGCCGGCGATCCGGTGGGTGTCCACTGGCGGCGGGCGGGGCGGTGGCGCGGCGGGGGCCAATCCGTACTACGGCGTGGCCGTGGACTATTGGCTGGCGGAGGCGCCCAAGGCGCCGGTCACATTGCAGTTCCTGGACGCCGGCGGGGCGGTCCTGCGGTCGTTCCGGAGCGACGCGCCGCCCCCGCGCGACAGCACGGGGCAGCCGGCCGCCGATTCGGCGGCCGCCGCCGTCCGCGCGGAGCAGCGGCGGCCCCAGTTGGCGTACGAACCGGGCACCACCAGCGCGCCGGCGCGCGCCGGTACCAACCGGTTCGTCTGGAACCTGATGGAGGAGGAACCGAAGACCATCCCGGGGGCCATCGTGGATGACGGCAGCACCGAGGGCGCACGGGCCATTCCCGGAGACTATCGGGTCCGGCTGCTGGTGGGGCAGGACACGCTGGAGCGTCCCTTCACGATGCGCCCCGATCCGCGCGTCACGCTGACGGCGGCGGAGTACGTGGCGCAGCGTGACGCGGCCCGGGCGGTGGGGAAGCGCATCACCAGCATCACCGAGTCCGTGCTGCGCATCCAGGAGCTGCAGCAGCAGCTCGACCAGCGCGGACGGCAGGCCACCGGGCAGCCGTGGGCCGACTCGGTGCGCGGCGCGGCCTCATCGCTGCGGCGGAAGCTTGAAGGAGTGCGCGCCGAGCTGTACGAGGTGTACACCAAGGCCGACCAGGCCACGCTCAACTATCCCATCAAGCTGTACCAGATGTTCCTCACGCTGAACGACCAGGTGAACGAGGGTACCAACCCGCCCACCGCGCAGCACGGGGCGATCCTCACCGACCTGTCCGGGAAGCTGGACGCCCAGCTCACCACCCTCCGCGGGTTGGAGGACAAGGAGCTGGCCGCCTTCAATGCGCTGTTGCAGCGGCTGGGGATCCCCGGGGTGTTTGTCCCCCCGACCAAGCCGATCAGCTGAGGCCGAAGCGCCCCGGCCGCACGTCCGGCCGGGGCGCCTCCGGGGCCCCCACGGGTCAACCCAGCGACGGGCGCCTGGTGTGGACGTCGGTGGCCTGCTGGAACTGGTGGGCCACCGACAGGATGGTGTCGTCGCGGTACAGGTTGCCGATGAGGGTGGCGCAGATGGGCTGCGGATTGAGCGGGGGAGCCGGCGCGGCGTTGCCGCCGCCGCCCCCGCCGCCCGGCCCCCCGGACGCGGGCACATCGAACTTGTACGGGACCACCGCGCACGGGTGCCCTGTCTGGGCGTTGGCGGCCACGTCGGCGCTGGGCGCCGCAATGAAGAGGTCCAAGTCCTTCATGAATGTCCCCCACTGCCCTACCAGCAGCATGCGCCGCCGCTGGTTGTTCACGAATTCCCAGGCGCGCGTCGTGCGCCCGCCCACGAACCGAGGGTTCCAGTCGGCCGCCGCCATGGGGTTGGGCTGCCCCTCCGCCACCCCCGCGGGCAGCGCCGGCTTGCCGTTGCCGTAGGGACCGTTCCCGGTGCGCTCCGGGAGGGCGTTGAGGTCCAGTCCGATTTCCTTCGCCTTGCGCTGGACGAAGAAGTCGAAGGCGGCGGCATATTCCACGTTGAGCCCGCCCCCCTGCATCCCCGGCACCGTGGGGCGCGGGCCGATGGGGGTGGGGCGCATCCCCAGCGCCTGCAACTTGTCAACGAACTCCTTGGGCGCCGCGGGATCCACCCCCACGCGCAGCGACCCCAGCGCGATCTTCCGGTCGAAGCGGAACGGCATGGTGAGGGTGCTGGCGTCCTTGGGGTCGGCACCATGCAGCACGCTGAACACCATGGCGCAGTCCTCGATAGTGCGGCACATGGGGCCCACGCGGTCCTGGCTCCAGCTGAGGACCATGCCGCCATGCCGACTGACCCGACCGTAGGTGGGGCGCAGCGCGCTGAGCCCGCAGCGGATGGACGGGGACACGATGGAGCCCTGCGTTTCCGTGCCGATGGCGAAGGCCACGCACCCGCCGGCGGTGGCCGACCCGGGGCCCGCCGACGAGCCACTGGACCCCTGCGAGAGGTTCCAGGGATTGTTGGTGCGCCCGCCGAACCACCAGTCGTTCTGGGCGTAGAGCCCCGTGGAGAGCTTGGCCAACAGCACCGCGCCCGCCTCGCGGAGGCGCACGACGATTTCCGCGTCGTAATCGAAGACCTGGTCCTTGAAGTCGGGGGAGCCCCAGGTGGTGGGGACCCCCTTGGTGGCGAAGAGGTCCTTGAGGCCGTAAGGCACGCCATGCAGCGGGCCGCGGTCCCTCCCCGCCTTCAACTCGGCGTCGCAACGATCCGCCTCGGCGCGGGCGGAGTCCTTCATGAGGGTGACCACGCAATTGAGCGTTGGGGTCAGCCGCTCCAGGCGGGCGAGATAAACGTCGGTGATGCGCCGTGACGTGAGCTTGCGCGCCTTGATGAGGGCGCTGATGCGATGGGCCGGCAGGAACGCGAGGGCCTCGTCGTCGGCAGGGACGGCCCCCGTCCACGGGGTGACGGCAAAGGGGGGGCGCGCAAAGGCGGCGGCACCGCGCTCGCGCACCAGCTGTTCCATGAGGGCTCCGGTGCCACCGGGATAGGGCATGAACTGCAGCGCCGGGGCTTCGCCATTGCCGAGAGGCACCGGGGGCTGGGCGGGGGGCTGGAATCCCCCCCCGCCGGCGCCTCGCCCGGCGGGGGGCTGCGCGCCGGCGGCGGTCGCGCCGAACTGCGCGGCCGCCGCCGTGACCAGCGAGTAGAAAAGAAATTGGCGGCGGTCCACCCCGACGTTGGCGGGATCGTGGTCCACGTGGGCCAAGTCGGCCTCGGCCTGCGCAAGGAAGTCCAGCGGATCGATCATCGGGGCTCCGGATGGGTTGGCGGGACGCCCGAAGCTACCGTGCCGTTCCCCGGACGGCGACCCGAGCCTCTCCGGGGCGCGCCCGGTGAACCGCGGGCCGCCGGGGCCACGATGGCGCCTTCGTGCCGCTAAGATCATCCAATTATTCCGATTTCCCCTTGCCGCACCCGAAATATTCTGATTGACTTTTCCAGCCGCATTTTCGGCGGCCAATTTTTCAATTTCTTTTTTTCGAATTCTCCATGCCCGCCATCATCGACGTGCTGTCCAAGGAAATCGCGAAATACGAGGCGCTGGTCACCCAGCTCAAGGCCACGCGTGACGCCATCCGCTCGGCCGAGGGGGGAAGCGCCCCGGCGCCGGCGGCCAAGAAGCGCGGACGCCCCGCCAAGGCGGCCAAGCCGGCCAAGGCGCCGGCGGAGGCTGGCGGAAAGAAGCGGGGGCGGCCCCGCAAGGACGCTGCGGCGGTCGAGGCACCTGCCGCCAGCGCCTGACCTGCTCCGGCGGACCATGCCACGGGGGGCGGCCCATTGGGTCCGCCCCCCGTGCCGCAGGGCCGGGTGCCCTACTTGCGCGGCAGGTCGAGCGACGGATTGCGCGCGAAAAAGCCCACCGGGCGGATGGCGAAGCTGTGCCATGCCACCGGCATCACGGGCCAGTCCTCCGGCTTGGGGACGTGATGGAAGCCCAGCGTGAGCCACGCCACCAGATCGGTGTTGGCGATCGGGCGGTTGGCGGCGGTCCACTTCACCAGCCCGTCGCCGGCCACGCTGTTGGTGGGGTAGTCGCCGCTGGCGTACAGCTCCCCAGGGGCGTAGGGCGTCACCCAGAGGGTGTGATCCACGAAGCCGGCGCGCTTGCGCAGGTAGTCGTCGGTGGTCATGAGCGACATCGCGCCGTGCCCCTCAATCTCGTACCCCACCGGCCAGCCGTAGGGGTTGGCGACGGCGGGGTTGACGATGCGCCAGATCTCCGGGGCGCTCATCGGGGCCATCCGCATCCCGTCCTTCTCCGTGGCCGCGGCCAGCGTCTCCACCCGCCACACGCTGCGGCGGGGGTTGTCGGCGGGGAGCGTCTCGGTCTTGAGGCGGTCCACCAGCAGCGAGTTGGCGGCGCCGTCCACGTCAAGGTCCAGCCGGAAGGAGAAGAAGTGGCTGTGGTTGACCCCCACCAGCTTGCTGGCGATCACGCGTCCGTAGTCGCCGTCGCGCGCCGTGCCGCTGGCCGCCTTGACCTGGTCCATGCCGGTGGCGCCCAGGTTCACCACCAGCGACCCGTCCTGCTGGAAGACCCAGTCGAACAGGTAGTCGTAGTTGCCGGCGTTCATGTACATGCGCAGCACCAGGTCGGTGCGAGGGCGCGCCTCGTTCAGCTGGCCGCCCCCCCGCGTGTGCCGCCACATCACGTCGCCGGCGTTGCGCTCGAACAGGCACGCGGTGCGCTGGCGTTCGCGGGGGGCCCCCTTCTCGGTCACCACGTAGTGGTGGAAATAGCTGGCGTAGAGCGGGCACTCCACCCCGGGTTCGAGGGAGCTGGCGATGCCGCCAAACGAGAACGGATAGGTGCCGAGGTCGAAGTACCCCTGGTAGTTCCACGGGTCGGCGGGGTCCATGTACGGCACGAACAGCTCGGAGAGCGACCCCTGGTACATCACCGAGCGCTCGCGCCCGCCGTCCAGGTAGCGCACGCGCGACAGCACCAGCCCGCGGCGCATGTCCATCCGGAAATGGAAGCGCCAGTTCTGCCACGCCACCTCGTGCCCGTCCACGGTGTACGTCGGGCCGCGCGGCTGCACCATCTCGACCGGATTCACGGGGGCGCGGGTGGGGCCGATCTCCTCGGGAGAATGGCCCTCCGGGAGCCCGCTGCGCACCCCGCCGGTGTCCACGACGCGGAGCACCTTGTCGTTGGTGAGGTCCACCACGATGACCAGCCCGTCAAACGACTCGCCGTAGCCCGAGATGCGCCCGCGGTCGTCGCCGCAGGCGAGGTGGAGGACCCGGTTGTTGCGCTCCTCGGGGAGATCGAAATAGCCGTTGTTCTGCGGACCGCAGCTCACGTGCGTGAAGTCCGTCACCCCCCGCTTCCGCAGCGCCTCCTTCACGCGCGGGTCCTTCATGGCCAGCGCCTCGGCCGCACGCGACTCCCCCCCGCTGGTCATGAACTGCTTGCCGGGGAGCTGGGTCCAGCTGAGCAGCTTCTTCGCCGCCACGTCCACCACGGCCTCGTACCCGAATTTCCCCTGGGTCAGGTGGACGGTGGCCTCGCGCCGGAAGGGCTGCCCCGGGCGCCACGCGAGCACTTCCCTCTTGGCGGGTTCGCGCAGCCCTTCGAAGAGGATGCGGAAGGTGGAATCGAGCTTGCCCGAGCCCTGCAGGGCGTCGTAGATGACCCAGTGCTCCCGCGCGGAGAGCTGGTCCAGCGGATGGACGGGGGTCTGCGCGCGGGCGGGGGACAGCGCGACAAGGCAGACCGACAGGACGGCCAGGGCGACGCAG
>JAGWYS010000344.1 GCA_018969225.1 Gemmatimonadota bacterium
CCGCTCGTGCGGCGCCCGATCGACGCCCTGCTGCTGGAGGCTGCGCGCCGCACCGACGAGTGGCCCCGCCTGCGCCGCGCCCTGCCGTCGCTCGCGGCGGCCATTCGCCCCGTGGCGCCCGCGTGTCCCGACGGACATCGGGGGACCGCCGTGCCGTCGCGGTTGTGGACGGAGCTCGATGGCCGGCGCGGGGTGCAGGAGGTGGCCGACGAGACGGGGCTGGACCCCTTCACGGTCGCCGAGCAGGTCGCCGATTGGGTGCGGATCGGCGCGGTGCGCGTGGACAGCACGGATCATGCGCCTCCGGACCGGCCAGAGTCCCCCGCGGTGCTCCGGGGTTCCGGGGGCGGGGAGTCGGCTGGCCGCGCCCCGTCCGACCGCTTTCGGGACGCCGTCGCGCTCCTGCGGCGTGGGGGGTGGGCGGAGGCGGTGTCGCTGCTGGAGGCACTGGCAGGGCCCGACGCCCCGGCCGCCGTGCACCACAACTTGGCGTTGGGGTTGGAACAGCTGGGCCGGTTGGCTGAGGCGACGGCACACGCGGCGATTGCGCGGGAGAAGGCCGGCGGCCCCGATCCGCGCCTCACGGTGAGTGAGGCGTTCCTGGCGTTGCAGCAGGGGGACGCGCCCCTGGCGGACCGCCTGCTCGGGGCCGCCCCCGTCCCTGATCCTTGCCCGGCGGCGTGGTATCACGCCCGGGGGGTGGCGGCGCTGCTGGTGGGCGACGTGACGCGCGCGTGCGCGACCTTGGAAGCGGGCGTGGTGGCCTACCCTGGGGATGGCGGCCTGCTGATCAACCTCGGGACCGCGCGGTTGGCGGCCGGCGACATGGAGGAGGCCATCCGTCTGCTCCAGCGCGCCGTGCGGGCGGGTCCGCGGGTGGCGGCGGCGCACAAGGCGCTGGGTGATGCGTGGTACGCCGCGCACCGCTGGGACGAGGCGCTGGAGGCCTATCGCACGGCGGCGGCGCTGGCGCCGGCCCACGGTCCGGACCTGCACGGGCGAATGGGGGACATTCATTTCCGACGCGGGGATGTCCTGGAGGCCCAGGCCGCGTGGGCGCGGGCGCTGGCCATCGACCCGACCCACCGCTTGGCGCGGATGGCCGGCACCCACGAGGCGGCCGCATGACCCGCTGGCCGCCCGATCCCGGGGGCGAGGGGGACTGGGGCGGTTCGGCCACGTCGGGAGAGGGGTGGGTGGCGCGTTGGGCGGCGCGTTTGGCGGCCGTTGCGGAGGCGCTGGAGCGCCCGGTGGCGGGCCCGGGATGGGCGGCGCTGCAGGCGGAGCTGGAATCCGTGTATCGGGAAGCCGACGCCATGAGCACCGCGGCGGCGCGCTGGCGCGACCGCGCGGCGGAGCTCGCCAAGCGGTGGCAGGCCACCGCTCCCGCCGCCGCGGCGTCTGCCCCCGTGCGGGTGGACCACCTGGGGGCGTCCACCTTTCTCGAGAAAGGGTGGAGTCGGTTGGCGCTCGGCGACGCCCCGGGGGCCGAGGAGGCGTTTCGGCACGCCTTGGCGCTGGCCCCCGGCAGCGCGGAGGGAGAGGTGCTGTTGGCCTGGGCTCTGGCGCACGGGGGCGGCTTGGTGGACGCGCGCCAGGTGTTGGCCGGAGTGCTGGCACGGCTGCCCCAGCATGCGCTGGCGCTGGCCACCCTGGGGTACGTGGCGCTGCGGGAGGGGGACCTCGACGGCGCCGAAGAGCTGCTGCGGCGGGCGGTGGCGGTGGGTGGCGATCGCAAGGCCACCCTGTATGCGTGGTTCCACCTCGGGGTGGTGGCGCGACGCCGCGGCGCGTTGGACGACGCCGAAGCGGCCTTCAGCGAAGCACTGCGACAGGGACCCAACCTGCTGCAGGCATGGTACGAACGTGGGCGCGCCCGATGGGAGGCTGGCCTGGGGGGCGACGCGGTCGCCGCGTGGCGCACGGGCGCGGCGGCCGGCAAGTTCAACCCATGGGGACGACAGTGCGGCGAGCTGGTGCACCGGGTGGAGGCGGGCGAGGCGCCACGCTTCGTGGACGCCTAGGGGTTCCT
>JAGWYS010000345.1 GCA_018969225.1 Gemmatimonadota bacterium
CGCCCGGGGGAGGCGATCACCGCGCTGGACGTGGGGTGCGGATGGGGGATCAGCGAGGATCGCGTGGCGGGCCCCGCACTGCTGGCCGACATTCGCGCGAATGCCGACGTGCTGGTGGGGGTGGAGCCCGATCCCGCCGTGCGCCCCGCGCACGGCCTCTTCACCACGCTGCTGCATGCGTCCATGGAGGAGGCGCCGCTGGCCGCCGCGTCGGTGGACGTGGCCTATGCCTACTACGTGCTGGAGCATGTGGCCCACCCCGAGGCGTTCCTGCGCGCCGTGGCGCGGGTGCTGCGCCCGGGGGGGATCTTCGTGGCCATGACCCCCAACGCGCGCCACTGGTTCGGCCGGGTCGCGCGCCTCATGCACCGCCTGCGGGCCGACGGGTCGCTGCTGGCGCTGCTGCGCGGGCGCGCCACCGTGGCGTCGTACCATTATCCGGCGGTGCACCGCATGAACGACGCCGCCCTGCTGCGCGCCCTCGGTGCCCGCACGGGCCTCGGGCAGGTGACCTGCACCACCCACGACCACGGCGATGTGCAGCCGTACCTGCCGCGCCTGGTGCGTCCCCTGTACACCGCCTGGTCGCGCCGCGTGGAGGGGCGTCCCGGGTACGAGCGCGTGTGCCTGCTGGTGCGGATGGAACGCGACGACGCGCCGGCGCCAGCGTCCAGCGCCCCGCCCCGCTGACCCGACGGGGCGTTATCTTCTCCAGTCTTGGAACACGCACGCTTTCCCCTGCCTCCGAGTTCCCTGATGCGCTTTCGTGCCGCCGTCGCCCCGCAGGCCGCGCTGTCCGTCGCCGTGCTGTCCATTGCCGCGCTGACCGGGTTGGTGCCGGCCGCGCCGCTGGCCGCCCAGCCCCCCGCCGCGCCACGCGCGGTGCGTGTGGTCCTGGGCGACTCTGTCGGCGCCGCAGCCGCCCCGGGCGCCACGCTGCGCCTCCCTGTGCGGGTGGAGCTGGCGACCCCCCGCACCCCGGGGCTGGCCTCCATCCAGCTGGTGGCCCGCTGGGACACCGCGCAGCTGCAGCTGGATTCGCTGCGCACCGCGCGCGGGGCGCCCATGACCGTCACCGCCAACACCGCCACCGCCCCCACCGGGATGGTGCGCTTCAACGCCTTCGCGCCCAACGCGGTGGCGCGCAGCGCCCCGCTGGCCGACCTGTACTTCACCCTGCGCCTCCCCTCGGGACAGGGCGTGGTGCGCCTCGACCTCGAGGCCGCCGGCGACGAAGCCGGCGCCGACATGACCGCCGCCGTCGCCACGCAGGGCGCCACCGTGTGCGCCGGCACCTGCCGCCGACAGCCGTAGCCACGGGCCGACACGTCCGCCTCCGGTGGTGGTCTTCCATCTCCCATCTCCTATCTCCCCTCTCCCCACTCCCATCTCCCGTCTCGTGCCCCCCCGCCCCATCCCCGTTCGTGCTGCGATAGCCGCCGCCATGGCCGCCGCCCTCGCGGCCCCCCTCCCCGCGCAATCCATCGCCATCCAGGTCGGCGACTCCGCCCGGCTCACCGTCGCCCCCGGCGCGCGCGTTGGCATCCCCCTCCGCGTGGACCTCTCCGCGGCCGGCAGCACCCTCAACCTGGCCTCGCTCCAGGGCACGATGGCGTGGGGGACCACCCGGCTCACCTTCGACTCGGTGCGGGTGAACCCGGCCACCGACCTCACGCAGACGGTCAACGCCACCGGCATCGCCACCGGCACGCTGGTGCTGTCGTACTTCGGCAGCTCGCGCCTGGCCGCCTCCGCCGCGCTGGCCACCGCGTGGTTCACCGCCTCCGCCACCGCGGGGGGCACGCGCGTGACCTTCGCGCCCTCGGCGGCCGGCAACGAGGCGGGGAACTCCATCCTCGCGCAGGTGGTGCCGCGCGCGCTGGACCTGTGCGTGGCCAACAGCGCGCGGTGGGGCGACGTGAACGATGACGGCGCCGTCTCCATCATCGACGCGCAGCAGATCGCCCGCTCCAGCGTGGGGCTGTCGGTGGCGAGCGCCGCCGCCGTGGCGGCGCGCGGCGACG
>JAGWYS010000346.1 GCA_018969225.1 Gemmatimonadota bacterium
CAGGGGCCGGGCGACGCGCGCGCCGACGAACGCGGCGCGGTGGGGTGCGCCCGTGCCGCCCCCGGCGTGGCGGTGGACGACCGGCATGGCTGGGTGCACGTGGCATACGCGCTCACCGGCCCCGAGGGGAGCGGCGTCTTCTATGCGCACCAGATGGACCCGCGCGCCCCCTTCGAGGTGCCCGTGGCCGTCGTCTACGGCACGCGCCTGGGGACGGCGCGCGTGGCCGCGGCCGGGGACGTGGTGGCCGTGGCGTACGATGACCCCAACAGCGCGGCGCGCCCCGCGGTGGCGCTGGCGGTGTCGCGCACCGGCGGGCACCTGTTCGAGGAGCGGCGTCTCGCCGGCGACGGCGCCGGCACCGCCGAGGACCCCCACGTGGCGGTGCGCGGGCGCGCCGTCGTGGTGGGGTGGAGCGAGCGCGCCGCCCCTGGCGCGCCCCCGGTGTTCCGCACCCGTCGCGCGCTCGTGCGCCCCTGATCCCGCCGCGCGCCTTCCCCCACCCGGAGGTCCCCATGCTGCTCCTTGGCGCCCACTGCCTCGACACCGGCGGCATCCCCATGGCGGCGCAGCGCGCCGGCCGCGCCGGCATGCGGGCGCTGCAGGTGTTCTCGGCGATCCCGTCGTACTACAACGAGAAGGTGGGGGTGAAGCCGGAGCGCGCGGCGCGCTTCCGCGCCGCGCTGGCGGCGGCGGGGATCGAGCCCGCCCACGTGCTGGTGCACGCGGCGTACGTGCTCAACTGCGCCACCCCCGACGAGGCCAAGTGGGCGCGCGCCGCCGCGGGGCTGGCCCGGGAGCTGGAGCGCGCGACGGCGCTGGGGGCCGGGGGGGTGTGCTTCCACCCCGGGGCGGCCACCGACGGCGACCGCGACGCGGCGCTGGCGCGCGTGGCCGAGGCGATGCGGCGCGCGCTGGAGGCGGTCCCCGACGGGGCGACGCGCCTGCTGGTGGAGAACACCGCCGGGGCGGGGACCACCGTGGGGCGCACCCCGGCCGAGGTGGCCGCGATCCTGCACGCGCTGCCGCCTTCGCTGCGCGCGCGATGCGGCTACGGGCTGGACACCTGCCACCTGTTCGCGTCGGGGTATCCCATCCACGAGTCGCCCGCCGCGCAGGCGGCGGTGCTGGACGCCTTCGAGGCGGCCGCGGGCGAGCCGCCGGCGTTCTTCCACCTCAACGACAGCCAGGGGGCGTGCGGCTCCAACAAGGACCGGCACGCGTGCATCGGCGAGGGGCTCATCGGCGCGGCGCCCTTCGGGTGGCTGCTGCGCGACCGGCGCGCGTCGGGGGTGCCGTTGGTGCTGGAGACGCCGCAGGCGCACCCTGCGGTGGGGGAGGACGACGACACCCCCGACCCGTGGGACGTGCGCGCGCTGGCGCAGCTGCGGGCGCTGGCGGAGGACGCGCCGGCGCCGTGACGCGCGCGCGGCCTGGCGCGCGGCCTGGCGCGTGTCACCGCGCGTGTCTCCGCGCGTGTCACCGCGCCCTGCTGGCGGCGGCGCTGGCCTGGGCGGGGTGCGCCCCGGCCAAGCCCCCCGCGCCCTCGGCCGCGCGGGCGGGTGCCCTGGACGGCGCGCTGGTGGAGGACACGGCGGTGCGCGTGGTGGCCGACGACGGGACGGTGCTGGCCGGCACGCTGCTGCGCCCGGCGGGGGACGCCGGACGGCGGGGCGCGGTGCTTCTCCTCAGCGGGTCGGGGGCGCAGGACCGCGACGGCGCGCGCCCCGAGCTCCCGGGGTACCGACCGCTGGCCGAGCTGGCGGCGGCGTTCGCGCGGGCGGGCGTGGTGACGCTGCGGCTGGACGACCGCGGCACCGGGGGGTCGGGGGGGCGCCTGGCCGGGCGCACCACCGACGACGCCGCCCGCGACGCGGCGGCGGCGGTGCGGTGGCTGCGCGCGCACCCCGCGGTGGCGCCGGGGCGCGTGGCACTGGCGGGGCACAGCGAGGGGGCGCTGGCGGCGATGCTGGCCGCGCGCGCCGACCCGGCGGTGTGCGCGCTGGTGCTGCTGGGGGCG
>JAGWYS010000101.1 GCA_018969225.1 Gemmatimonadota bacterium
GCGGCCGTCGCGGAGCGCACCAGCCTCCCGGTCGATCGCGCCGACGTCACCGTGCGGCTCACCGACTCGTCGCTCTTCGACCTCCCCTTCGTGCATGCCACCGGCCATGGCGAGATGCGCCTGTCGGACGACGACGTGCGCCGACTGCGGCAGTACCTGTTGCAGGGAGGCTTCCTGCATGTGGATGACAATTACGGGCTCGACGAGAGTTTCCGTCGCGAGATCCGGCGGGTCTTCCCCGACCGCCCGCTGGTGGAAGTGCCGCACGGGCACCCCATCTACCACCTCGTGTACGACTTCCCCAACGGCCCCCCCAAGGTGCACGAGCACGACGGGCATCCGGCCCAGGGGCTGGGGATCTTCATCGGTCGGCGCCTGGCCGTCTACTACACCTACTCCGCCGACCTCGGCAACGGGTGGGAGGACGCAGGCACCTACCCCGACCCTCCCGCGCTGCACGAGGCCGCGCTGCGCATGGGGGTCAATCTCGTGGCGTACGCCGTGACCAGTCGGGTGACCCCGTGAGCGCGCCCGGGAACGGGCGGTCCAGCGCCGTGCGCCTCGACGGCGCCCTGGGTGGGCGGGTGGTTGCCGAGGCCTCGGCGCTCCGGCAGCGGGTGCTGGTGGCACTTGCCGGTGCGCTGGCCGCCGGGAGCGCCGGCGTGCTGGCCGCCGCGGCTGTGGCGCTGGCGGAGTCCCGTTGGCTGCTGTGGCCCCGCGCGCTGCCAGCCCTGGTGTGGCTGGCTGTGGCAGTGGCCGCCGGCGTCGTGGCGTGGCGCGAGGGGCGTCGGCGCTGGACCGGCCTGGCCCCCGAGAAGTTGGCCGAGCCCATTGAGCGCGAACAGGGGCTGCGGCGTGGCGCCCTCGTCGGTGCCCTGGAGGTCGGGCATCTGGGCGTGTTGGGGGCCAAGGGCGCTGCCGACGTGGCGCGTCAGCTGCCTCCCACGCGCTTGCTCCCCGCCCTGTCGCAACGGTGGGGTCGCCGCGCCCTCCTGGCCGGCGCGGCGTTGCTGGTCGGCGGCGGGGCGCTGTGGAGTGCCCGCCGCGCGGCGCCTGATGGGTGGGCCGCGGTGTGGCATCCCTGGCAGGCGTGGACCGGGGCGCTCCTTCCGCCGCTGACACTGCGCGAGCCGGTGCGCGACCTCCCCCGCGGCATGGCGGTCACCCTCCACGTGCAGGCCGAAGGACGCCGGTCGCTGCGCGCCACCTGGCAGGCGGAGGGCGAGCCGCGCCGCGACACCGTGCTCGCCGTCCCGGCGTCCGGCGTGGTGCCGCTCCCCCTCGGCGTCGTGCGCGCGCCGCTGGACCTCACCGTCACGGACGGCCGCGCCGCGCCACTGGCCGTGCGGGTGTCCGTGGCCGATCGCGGCTGGGTGGGAGACCTCGCGTTTCGCGCCCGCTTCCCGGCCTACCTGGAGCGCCCGGACGAGGCCATTGAACCGGTGCCTCCCCTGCTGCTTCCCCGGGGCACGCAGTTGCGGGTGGCCGCCCTCCTGCGCGGCGGACTGACCCACGCCGGGCTCGCCAACGGCCGCGACACCGTGTGGCTCACGACCGCGCCGGACGCCCCGATGGCCCCCGCGGGCGCCACCCGTGTGGGTGGCACGCTGCCGGTGACTGGCGACGCGGAATGGCAGTGGGTGGCCACCGATGGCAGCGGCGGGGGGCTCCCTCCGGAACTGCCGGACGCCCTTCCCATTCGCGTCATCCCCGATGCCCTTCCCGAGGTGGCCATCGTGGGGCCCTTGGCGGACACGACCATTGCGCCCGAGGGCGAGGTGGCGGTGCGGGTGCTGGCCAGCGATGATCACGCGGTGGGGCGCGTGTGGCTGGAGGTGCGCAGTGAGCGCGCCGCAGCCGCCGACGCCGCCGTCGCGCGCCGCGTGGAGCGTGTGGACGTGGCCACGCCGCAGGATCCGGCCTTCGACGGCGGGGCCACGGTGCCGCTGGCGGGCCGCCAACTGGAGCCCGGCGATCGCCTGCTGGTGGTGGCGGTGGCCGAGGATGCCTCTCCCTGGCGGCAGCAGGCGCGGACGGCGCCGCGCGTCCTGCGGGTCCCGTCGCTGTCGGAACAGCGGGAGGCGGCCCGTTCGCTGGGGGATTCCCTCGCGGCGCGCGCCGCCCAGCTGGCGGCCCAGGAGGCGCGCCTGCAGCGCAGCACCGCCGAAGCCGCCCGCAGCCGGGAGCTGGCCGGAAGTGGTCGCCCCGACCAGAACACGCAGGCCGGCGCCCAGCGCAATGGCGCCCAGCCGGGCACCATGCGCTTCTCGGCCGCAGAGCGGGCGAAGCAGCTGGCGCGTGAGCAGCAGCAGCTGGCCGCGCGCGTGGACTCGCTGCGGCAGGGCGCGCGCCAGCTGGAACAGCGGCTTCGCGGGGCCAACGCCATGGACACCACCTTGGCGTCGCGCATGAGTGACATCCAGCGGATGCTGCGCGACGCGATGACCCCCGATATGCAGAAAATGCTGGAGCAGGTCAACCAGGGGGCGGAGCGGCTGAGCGGGACCGAGGCGCAGCAGTCACTGGAGCAGTTGGCGCGCCAGCAGCAGCAGATGCGCGAGCAGCTGGCGCGCAGCGCCGAGATGCTCAAGCGCGCGGCGTTGGAGGGGAGCATGCAGACGCTGCGCGACGACGCCCGCGAACTCGCCAAGGCGGAACGGCAGCTGGCCGACCGGTTGGGGCAGGGGGGGAAGGAGGCGGGCACGCCATCCCCCGGCCGCGGCGGGGAGCCGGAGCCCGATCCGCGGCAGCTGGCGGAGCGCACCAAGGCGCTGGAACAGGCGGTGCAGCAGCTGGCGCGACGGCTGGAGGACGCCAATGCCCGCCCCGGCGCCGCCCGGACGCGTGCGGCGGAACCCAAGCTCAACGACGCGGCCCAGGCGATGGAGCGGTTGGCTCGTGATCGGGCCCCGTCCACGCCGGCCGGATCAGACGCGCCGTCGCGTCAGGGGCAAGGGGCGCCGCCCGCGGGTGCGTCGGGGGAGCGCAGTGGCCAGCGCGGCAGCGAGCGCGGCAGCGAGCGGGGCAATGAACGGGGGAGCGCGCCAGGCCGCGAACCCGGCACCGAGCGTGCCGGCGGCGAGGGGAATCGCGGCGGGGCGCGGGGCGCCGATGAGGCGCGCCGGGCGGCGGACGCCATGACGGAGGCCGCCCAGCAACTGGCCGACGCCCGCGAGGCGCAGGTGGACGCGTGGAAGGGCGACCTGTCGCGCCAACTGGACCGGTCCATCAACGAGACCATGCAGCTTGCCCGGCAGCAGGCGGCGCTGGCCGAGCGCGCGCGACAGGAAGGCGCCCGGGCCACGGCCGGCGACCAGGGGGCCCTCCAGCAGGGGGTGCAGCAGGCCGCTGAACGGCTGGAGCAGGCCGGGCGCTCCTCCTCGCTGCTCTCCCAGCGCACCCAGAAGGCCATGGCGGAGGCGCAGCGCAAGGTGCAGCAGGCCACGCAGGCCTCGCAGCAAGCGGGGAGCGGCCAGCCGGGGAGCGGAGGCGAGGGCGGGGGCCAGCAGGCGCAGGATGCCATGAAGGAGGCCTCCGAGGCCCTCAACCAGGCGCTCTCCTCGCTCGTGCGTGACCGGGAGCGCGTGAACTCGGCGCAGTCGGGGTCGGGCTTCACCGAAATGGTGGAGCAGCTCCGCCAGCTGGCCCAGCAGCAGGGCCAGCTGAACGGCCAGGCGCAGGGGCTCAACCTCCTGTCCGGGGGCGCCAAGGGGCAGGCGGCCCAGCAGCAGGTGCGCGTGCTGGCGCGCCAGCAACGGGAGGTGGCGCGCACCTTGTCCGACGTCTCGGACCTGGACCAGACGGGACGCACCGATGCGTTGGCGCGGGAGGCCCAGGTGCTGGCGCAGCAAATGGAGCGCTCCGGCCTCGACCCGGCCACGGCGGCGCGACAGCAGCAGTTGTACCGTCGCCTGCTGGACGCGGGCCGCATGATGGAGCAGGACGACCGCGATGACCAGGGCCCGCGGGAATCGCGCGCGGGAGGAAACGCCCCCGATCGGCGCACCGTCGGCGGGAGCGGTGCGGGGGCCGATGCGGTGCGCTTTGCCCCCCCCACCTGGAGCGACCTGCGCGGGTTGGCCCCCGAGGAGCGCCGCCTGGTGGTGGACTACTTCCGGCGGTTGAATGGCGGCGTGCCACCGCGGTGAGGTGCGCCGTCGGCATGGGGGGCTGGCCCTCGTGCTGCTTGGGGTGGCGGCCGGGACGTGTCTCCCCGCGCCCGTGGCGGGGCAGGGGACTGCGCGACCATCGGCGGTGGCGGACACCGGCGACCCGCTGACCGCGGCGCTGGACGCTGAGGATCGGGGCGATCGCCAGGCGGCGGCGGTGGCCTATCGACGGGCGCTGCGTGACGGGTCCCCGGGCAGTGGGGACCGTGTGGCCATCGCGCTGTTGGGGCTCGAGCGGGTGTGGGCCGAGCTGGGGTGGCGCGACTCCATCGCACCCGTGGTGGGGGAGCTGCTGCAGGTCCGCCCGGCCGACCCGGTGGCGCGCAGCGTCCAGCTGCGCGCCCTCTTTGCCCTGGAGCGCCCCGCCGACGCCGAGCTGGCCTATCTGGCGTGGCGACGCGCGGCGCCGCCGGCGGACCCCGCCCCGTTCCGGGAGTATGCCCGCCAGTTGCTCGAGCGCGGGCGCCCGCTCGGTGCCGACTCGGTGCTGGCGGAGGCCGGGCGCGTGTTGGGCGGCAGCGCGGCGCTGGCGGCGGAGGCGGCCCAGCTGCATGTGGCGTTGGGGCGCTGGCCCTCGGCGGCGTCCGCCTACCGGCAGACGCTCGAGGTAGACCCGTATCTCGAGGCAGCTGCGCAGTTCGCCCTGCAGCGCGCGCCCGCCGCGGCGCGCGACTCGGTGCGGATGGCGCTGCTGGCGCCGCCGCGGTCGCGCCCGGCGCGTCGCGTGCTGGCGTCGCTGGAGCTCGCGTGGGGCCAACCGCGTCGCGGGTGGAACGCGCTGGCGCCGTTGGCGGGGGACGACTCCGTCTCGGCCACGTGGCGGGAGTTCGCGGAGCGCGCCGAGTTGGCGGAAGCGTGGCTGGTGGCGCGTGACGTCTGGCAGGCGCTGGCCGACCACGGCGGCATGGACAAGGCGACCGAGGGGCCCGCGCCGGGGCGCGAGGCCCTCGTGCGCGAGGCGCGCATGCGCGGCGCCGAGGCTGCCTTGCGGGGGGGCGACCCGGCGGGTGCGCTGCTGCTGGTGCGCGCGGCGGGCGGTGGAGCGGCCGACTCCACCCGACGGCTGCTCATCCCCTTGGAGGTGGAGGCGCTGGGGGGCCTCGGAAGGGTGGAGGAGGCCCAGCGGCTCGTGGACGGGCTGGGCGCCGCGCTGGACGACGACCTGCGCCGCCTCCTGGCGCGGCCGTTGGTGACCGCCTACCTGCAGCGGGGCGATGTGCGGCGCGCGCGGGCCGTGCTGGAGGGGACCGACCTGCAGGACGATGACGAGACCGTGGGATGGCTGGCGCTGTACGAGGGGGACCTCGACGTGGCGCGCCAGCGCCTCGTGCGCGCCATCGCCCCGCGTCCCGAGGTGGTGGACGCGCTGGGCGTGCTGGCGCGCGTGCGCGGCGCGGACGCCCGGGGGCTGGGCGCGGCGTTCCTGGCGCTCGCGCGCCGCGACAGTGCGCAGGCCGCCGCCCGCTTCGAGGCCCTGGCCGATTCCGTCGACGAGGGGGCGGCCCCCGCCGTGCTGGCGCTCGCCGCCCGCCTGCGGGGGGCCAAGGGGGAACCACTCTGGACCCGCATCCGCGACCGCCATCCGGCGTCGCCCGAAGGGGCGGAGGCGCTGCTGGCACTGGCCCGCGCGCGTCGCGCGGCCGGGGACGTCCCCCCCGCCATCGCGCACCTCGAATCCCTCATCCTCGACCACCCCGACAGTGCGCTCCTGCCGCAGGCCCGTCGCCTGCTGGAGGAACTCCGCGGTCGCCGTCCCCCCGCCTAGATTCCCGTCATGCGACTCGCGAGCCGGTGTCGGACCCTTGCCTGGTGTGCCCTGCTGCTGGCGGCCCGGCCGCTGGTGGCGCAGCAGCTGCTGCTCCCCATGGACGACGCGCAGCGCAACCACCTCAAGGCCTACGGCGTGGCCTTCCAGGCCCTCAAGGGCGGCCAGAAGGTGGAGTGGTTCCTCAACTACCGCGGCGGCGCCTTCCTGGTCCCCGATGTCCCCGACCTGCGCCGGCGCGCCGCCCTGGACGGCGTGAGTGTGGAGCCGGCCAGCGACGCCGCGGTGGCTGCCATGCGCGCCGAGATTGCGGGGGGGAACATGGACGCCGTCGTGCTCGAGCGGGTGCCCCGCATCGCCATCTACCGCCCTGCGGACCAGCCCCCCTGGGACGACGCCGTCACCCTGGCGCTCACCTACGCGGGAATCGATTTCGCCTCGGTGTGGGACGATGCCGTCCTCAACGGCGATCTCGCCAAGTACGACTGGGTGCACCTGCACCATGAGGACTTCACCGGCCAGTTCAACAAGCTGTACCTGGCCTACCGGGACGCCCCCTGGTTCGTGGCGCAGCGCGACCGCGACCTGGCCATGGCGCGGGCCTTCGGCAAGCCGCACGTCCCGGCGCTCAAGAAGGCCGTGGCCGACGGCATCCGCGCCTTCGTGGAGCGCGGCGGCTTCCTCTTCGCCATGTGCGGCGCCACCGAGTCGCTGGACCTCGCGCTGGCCGGCCTCCAGGTGGACATCGCCAGCACCTTCTCCGACGGCACGCCCCCGGACGCCGACGCCGACGCGCGCATGAACTGGGCGCGTGCCATGGCCTTCACGGGGGCGCACGTCGAGACCTCGCCGTACCTCAACGCGCTCAGCGACATCGACGGGCACCAGGTGAACGTCCCCGCGCGCCGGCAGCCACTGGGGGCGTTTTCCCTCTTCGACTTCTCGGCCAAGCTCGATCCCGTGGCCGCGATGCTGGTGCAGAACCACCGCACCGTCATTCCCGACTTCTACGGGGTGACCACCAGCTTCAACCGCGCGGTGGTCAAGCCGGGGGTCACGGTGCTGGGCACCGAGGAGGGGGCGCCCTGGAACAAGTACCTCCATGGCGACTACGGAAAGGGGTCGTGGACCTTCCTCGGGGGGCATGACCCCGAGGATCCGCAGCACGCCATCGGCAGCCCGCCCACCGACCTGTCGCTGCGCCCCAACTCGCCGGGGTACCGGTTGATCCTCAACAACGTCCTCTTCCCGGCCGCCCGGAAGAAGCCGCGCAAGACGTGAGGACGCCGTGACCCCGCCCGCCATGGGGGAGGCGCGGCTTTCGCGGCCCGCGGCCACCGCCATCCGGACGGCCATCGCGCTGGCGGGCGGCAACGAGGTGAGCTTCGTGGCCACGCTGGACGCGGACGGGATCGTGGCCACCGCCCGGGTGGTGGCGCGGGGCGACGTGCGCTCGGTGCTGGCGCTCCCCGGGGTGGCCCGCCGCGGCGAGATGCTGCTGCACAACCACCCGTCCGGGGTGCTGGTCCCCAGCCCTGCCGACCTGGAGGTGGCCGCCCGCGCCTTCGGGGACGGCGTCGGGTTCGGCATCGTGGACAACGAGGCCACGCGGGTGTACGTGGTGGCCGAGGTGCCGCAGGGCGACGAACAGCGCCCGGTCGCCGCGGATGACGTCACGGCGCTCCTGGCGCCCGGGGGACTCGTGGCCGATGCCATGCGCGCCGCCCGGGGAGGCGCCGCCTACGAAGACCGGCCGAGCCAGCGCGCCATGGCCGCCGAGGTGGTGGCCACCTACAACGAGGGAGGCGTCGCGCTCCTCGAGGCCGGCACCGGGGTGGGCAAGTCGCTTGGCTACCTGGTCCCCGCCCTCCGCTGGGCCGCCGCCAACGGCGAGCGCACCATCGTCTCCACCGCCACCATCACGTTGCAGGAGCAGCTGGTGGGGAAGGACCTCCCGTTCCTGCGGGGGGCGCTCACCGACCAGCCGGTGCGCTTCGCCCTGCTCAAGGGATGGCGCAACTACCTCTGCCTGCAGCGCCTCGAACAGGCGCAGGGGGCAGGCTCCTCGCTCTTCGAGGCGTCGATGGCCGATGAGGTGGCGCAGTTGGCCGAGTGGGCCGCCCGCACGCGAGACGGATCGCTGGCCGACCTGCCGGTGCCGCCGCGCGGCGAAGTGTGGGACGAGGTCGCCGCCGAGCCCGACCTGTGCGGGCGCATGCAGTGCCGGTTCTTTGACCAGTGTTTCCTCTTCAAGGCCCGGCGCGAGGCGGCGGTGGCCGACGTGGTGGTGGTCAACCACCATCTCCTGCTGGCCGACGTGGCCGTGCGCCGCCAGACGCAGAACTGGGAGGAGTCGGCCGTCCTCCCGGCCTACGACCGGCTGGTGGTGGATGAGGGGCACCATCTCGAGGAGGCCGCGGCCTCCCACCTGGGGAGCGCCATCACCCGGCGCGCCCTCATGCGCCTCTTCAACCGCCTGGAACGGCGCGGCCGCGGGTTGCTCCCCGCCCTCGAGGCGCGCCTCGTCTCCGGCACCGACCTGCTCAGCGTGGCGTCCTTGGACCTCGTGCGCGGGCGACTCGTCTCCAGCGCGGCCACGGCGCGCGACCGCGCCCAGCTGCTTTTCGAGGTCCTGACGGGACTCCTGACGGAGCAGGTCGCTCGGGGCGGCGCACCGGTGCTGCGCCTGGCGGGGGACGATGAGGCGCGCGTCCAGGCGCACCCGGGGCTCGCCGGCACGCTGGAGGAGTTGCTCACCGAGATTGCGGCCCTCGGCGACGGGCTGCGGCTGGTGCGCGAGCGCCTGGAAACCGATGAGAAACGCCACGAGGAACTCGCGCCCCTGCTGGGCGAGGTGCGCGGGGTGACGCGCCGCCTCCAGAGCGCCGGAGAGGCGCTCGCCCAGGCGCTGCGCCCCCCGGCTGACGGCGCCGAGGTGGTGCGGTGGATCGAGCTGGTCGGCAAGCCGCAGGGGGCCGAGCGCAATGTGGCCGCGCATTGCGTGCCGCTGGCGCTCGCCCCCGTGCTGCGCGACGACCTGTTCGGTCGCGTCACCTCGGCGATCGTGACCAGCGCCACCCTGGCCACGGACGGCGGCTTTGGCTTCGTGGTGCGCCGGCTGGGGCTGGACGAGGGGGACGCGGCCCCGCGCACCGCGCAGTTCCCTTCCCCCTTCGACTACCGACGGCAGTCGCTCCTGGTGGTCCCCACCGACCTCCCCGCCCCCAACGAGGACCCCGCCGGTCATCTGGCGGCGGTGACCCGGCAGCTGCAGCGGTTGGTCGAGGCCAGCGACGGCGGGGTGTTCGCCCTGTTCACCAGCCATCGCGACGTGCGCGCCATGGCCGACGCGCTCCGGGCGCGCGGGGTGGCGGGACGGTGGCCGCTGCTGGTGCACGGGGAGGAGCAGCGGGACGTGCTGCTGCAGCGGTTCCGCGAGGCCGGACGCGCCGTGCTGCTGGGCACCGCCACCTTCTGGGAGGGGATCGACGTGCCCGGTGACGCCCTGCGCGCGCTGCTGCTGGCCAAGCTCCCCTTCCGTGTGCCGTCGGAACCCATGGTGGCCGCCCAATGCGAGGCGATCGAGGCGCGCGGCGGGAACAGCTTCGTCGAGTACATGCTCCCCCACGCGTCGCTGCGCCTCAAGCAGGGGTTCGGGCGGCTCATCCGCACCGCCAGCGACCGGGGCGTGGTGCTGCTGGCCGATCCCCGGGTGGTGACCAAGCGCTACGGCCGTGGGCTCCTGCAGGGGCTCCCGCCGGCACGCCAGCTGGTGGGGCCATGGGGGACCCTGGAGGGTGAGGTGTTCCGCTTCTACGAGAGGTGATGGCAGGCGACTTCCGGTCCGGTGTGCCCGTCCGCAACTTCGACCTGCGCCGCCGCACCCGCGGGGCGCCACCTTCCGCTTCCTTCCCCATGACTCCCAGCAAGATCGTCTGCGTCGGCCGCAACTACGTCGAGCACGCCCGCGAGATGGGCAACGACGTCCCCAAGGAGCCGCTGTTCTTCCTCAAGGCGCCCTCGTCGCTCATCCGTGACGGGGAGCCCATCGTGCTCCCCACGGTGTCGCAGCACGTGGAGTTCGAGGGGGAGATCGCGCTGGTGCTGGGTCGCCGGCTCACCAAGGCCAGCGAGGCCGAGGCGCGCGCGGCCATCGCCTCGGTGGTGGCGCTCAACGACGTCACCGCGCGCGACCTGCAGCGCTCGGACGGGCAGTGGACCCGGGCCAAGGGGATGGACACCTTCTGCCCCGTGGGGACGCCGGTGCCGGTGCCGGACGACCTGGAGGCGATCCGGCTGGTCACCCGCGTCAACGGGGTGGTCTGCCAGGAGGCCACCGGGGCCGACATGGTCTTCAAGATCCCCATGGTCCTCGCGTACATTTCGCGCTTCCTGACGCTGGAGCCGGGCGACCTGGTCGCCACGGGCACGCCGGCGGGGACGCGCGCACTCCATCCGGGCGATGTCGTCGAGGTGGAGTTGGTGGGGCTGAGCCGGGTCACCAATCCCGTCGTGGCCGGCACCTGACCACCCCTCCCGGGTATCACGGACTCATGCACGCCCCGCACCGGCCGCCGCCTGCCGCCCCCACCCCCCCGACAACGGGGGAGGGCGCTTCGTCGCGTCGCCGGGGACGCCCGCCGCGGCTGGAGCGGGCCGAGACAGGCCCGCCGGGGGGTGTCGGGTCGCGGGCGGGGGCGCTCTCCCTCGTGCTGCACGTGGTGGGTGCAGTGGTCGTCTTCCAGTTGCTGACCTTCGGGCACGGGCTGCGCTGGCTGACCGAAGAGCGGGACCGTGACCGGCGACAGGAGCGCCTCACGTACGTGGAGCCGGCACCGCAGCGCCAATCGGCTTCCGCGCGCCCGCGGGTGGCCGATGCGGTCCCGTCCGCTGGTGGGGCGCCGCTGGTGGCGCCCCCCGTCGCCGTGCCGTCTGCCCTGCCGCCGGTGCCCAAGGGGGACACGGGCAGCGCTCCCATCCCTCGCCCCCGTGCCGATGGCGGCATCGGCGCGGCGGCCCCTGAGGTGCGCGGGGTGCGACCGGACTACGCCGACCAGCGCGTCTGGCCCACGCCGGCCTATGGCTACGGGGTCGAGCGCCGCGACGGCGCCGACAACCTCGACAGCATCATGGCGTTCGCCATCACGGCGGCCCGCGATTCGCTGGACTCGCTGGCGCGGGCGCAGGGGCGCACCGGGCGCGCGCCAGGCGACTGGACCAAGACCGACAAGAACGGCAACCGCTGGGGGTGGGACCAGCAGGGGATCCGGCTCGGCAAGGTCACCATCCCCAACGCCCTCCTCGGGCTGCTGCCGCTCAACGCCAACATGGCCGCGCGGGCTGCGGGGAACTACACCGCCATGGAGCGGGAGCGCCGCGTCTCCGCGGCCCGCGAGGACATCCTGCGCATGTCCGAGCGCTCCATGGGGGAGGCGGAGTTCCGCCGCGTGGTCAAGGAGATGAACGCTCGCCGCGACGTGGAACGGCGCGACCGGTTGCGGGCGCCCAGCGCCTCCGTGGCCGCCCCGGTGCGCACCGACGGCCGCTCACTGCCTCCCTGACGCGCATCCCGTCAGGGGGCCCCGTCACCCCCGCAGGTAGGTCACGGCGCCCCGGATCCGCGCCAACCCGCGGTCGCGTCCCAGCAGCTGCAGCACCTCAAAAATCCCCGGGCTCACCGTCCGCCCCGTGAGCGCCACCCGCAGCGGCTGGAAGATCTTCCCGCCGGACACGCCGCGCTCCTCGGCGAGGGCGCGCAGCGCCCCTTCCATCGCGGCTGGCTCCCAGTCGGTCAGCGTCGCCAACCGGTCGGCGGTGGCCTCCAGCAGCGCCGCCACCGTCGGGGCGTCGCGCCACTGCTTGTCCACGGCCTCCGGCTCGTAGGCCACCGTGTCCCCGAAGAAGGGGGCGGCCTGCGGCACCAGTTCATCCAGCAGCCGGGCGCGCACCCGCAGCTGCTCCAGCAGCTGGCAGAACCAGTCGTGGCGATCGGCCAGCTCCGCCTCGGTGGCCATCCCCGCCGCCGCCAGCCGCGGTGCGGCCAGGCGCGCCAGGTCGGCAATGGGCATCGACGCCAGGTGCTGCCCGTTCATCCACTCCAGCTTCTTCGTGTCGAACACCGCCGCCTTCTTCTGCAGCCCGTCCAGCGAGAAGCGGCGCACCAGCGTCTCCCGGTCCATCACCTCGGTGTCGTCCCCCGGGGACCAGCCCAGCAACGCCAGGAAGTTCACCATGGCCGACGGCACGATGCCCAGGTGCTGGTAGTCACCCACCGCGGTGGCGCCGTGCCGCTTGGAGAGCTTCTTCCCGTCCGCGCCGTGGATCATCGGCACGTGGGCGAACGTCGGCAGGGGCGCCCCCAGCGCGCGATACAGCAGGATCTGCTTCGGCGTGTTGGAGATGTGGTCGTCCCCGCGCATCACCAGGGTGATCCGCATGGCGATGTCGTCCGACACCACGGCCATGTTGTACACGGGGGTGCCGTCCGACCGGAGGATGATGAAGTCCTCGATGTCGGCGTTGGGGAAGGCAATGCGCCCGTGCACCGCGTCCTCCCACTCCGTCACCCCCTCCGGCACCCGGAAGCGGATCGCGTGGGGCTCGCCGCGGGCCAGCCGCTCCGCCACCTCCGCCGCCGGGAGGAGGTGGTCCTCCCGGCGGAAGGCGTGCACCGTGCCCGCCGCCTCGGCGGCCGCCCGGCGCCGCTCCAGCTCGGACGCCGGGG
>JAGWYS010000102.1 GCA_018969225.1 Gemmatimonadota bacterium
CCGCTGCAGCTGCATCTGGCTCCGCATCGCCTTCTGGTTCAGCGGCCACAGCACCACGCGCACCAGCACGCCGAAGATCACCAGCAGCCAGCCGTAGGGGAGCCCCAGCGCCCCCTTCATCCATAGCAGCAGCCGGATCACGATGGTCGCGAACGGCTGGATCATCCCCTGCATCCATCCGCCGTACGGATTGGCCGTCTCGAACTCGCGCCCCATCGCCGCCAGCCGCATGAACTCCTGCGGCCCCGCGTACACCTCGAACGACACGCCACCCTTGGCCAGCGGCATCACCACCTGCCCCTCGCCCCGGGTGACCTCCTTCCCCGTGCGCACCCCGCCGGTGAACCCCACCTCGGCAAACCCGGGCGCCCCGTTCGGCGACAGCACCCCCACCAAAAAGTACTTGTTCTTCGCCACCGCCCAGGTGATCGGCCCCTTGTCCAGCTTCCGCTCCCCGGGGTCAAGGCTCCGGAACGCCACCCCCTCGGCCCCCTTCCGCTCCACCTTGTACGCGTACGCCAGGTGGTTGTGGTCCTCCGTGGTGTCCGCCTCCGACGACCGGAACGCCGACGGGAGCGACACCACCAGGTAGCTCCGCGCCGGCGCCCCCTCCACCGCCGCCGCCACGTTCACGCGGTAGCTGTCCGGAAGGAACCGATAGGTGATCGACAAGGCACGTCCCCGCACCATGGCCTCGTAGCGCACCACCTGCCCGGTCGTTCCCGGGTCCTCGGCGCGACGGAACCGCACGCCCTGCAGCGCGATCGTGTCCCCCGGCACCACCAGGCGGTAGCGCAGCAACGGATCCTTGCGGAGCGCCAGCTCCACCGTCCCCGACCGGCCTCGGCCGCCGTCAGTGAGCTGCTGGTACTTGAGCAGCTCCGCGCCAATCAGGGCGGCACCGGCGTTGGTGGTGCGAAAGACCGCCAGCGGCGTGGACACCGTCGCGGTGTCCACCGGAATCGCCGCCGCCGCGCTGTCCGCGGCCGCCTGCGCAGGGTCCGCGACCGCCGCCATCCCCGGAAGCGCGGCTCCGGCCGCCGGCGCGCGGACGGCGGCCACGGTCGCCGAGGAATCCTTCCCCACCACGCGCGGGGGCGCGGGTGGCGTCGGGAACAGGAGCGGGGTGACAATCAGCACCGCCGCCATCAGGATGACGGCGAGGGCTACGCGACGTGGTTCCATGGGTCGGGCAGGGGAAGCGCTCAGGGGACGGGATCGAATCCGCCGGGGCGGAACGGGTGGCACCGGCCGATGCGTCGGAGTGCCAGCCACCCGCCGCGCAGGGCGCCGTGTCGCTCAAGCGCCTCGATGGCATACGCGGAACAGGAAGGATAATAGCGGCACTGGCCGCCGAAGATGGGCGACAACGCCACCTGATACCCGCGTACCAGCAGGATCCCCACGCTCCGGGGAAGTTGACGCACGGTGGAGCCCCACCCTCCCGCCTGCATGGTCACGCCCCCTTCTGCAGCCGACGGATCACCTGCCGCACCTCGTCCCGGAGCGCCGCATGGTCGCGGTCGTACGCGAGAGGGAGCGCCCGCACCACGACGTCCAAGGCGGGGGTCCCCCCCCGCACCATGGCCTCCAGCGCCCCCAGGAGCTCCAGCCGCGCCAACTCCCGCAGCCGCCGCTTCACCCGGTTGCGCGCCACCGCACTGTGGCGGTACCGGGGCACCACAAATCCCACCCGTGGAAACGGTTGAGGGGAAGCGACGGCACGCACCTCCAGCACGGCGGTGCGCACCCGCTTCCCCTCATGACGGACCCGTTCGAGCTCGACCCCGCGCGTCAGCCGCTGCGCGCGCGGGAAGGCCCGAGAATCAGACGCCCGCGTACTTGGACGGCAGCTGGACCGTGAGGCGCTTGCGCCCCTTCTTCCGGCGGCGGCTCAGCACCTCACGCCCCCACTTGGTCTCCATGCGGGCACGGAACCCATGCTTGCGGACGCGGCGCGTGTTGCGCGGACGATATGTGGGCTTGCCCATGACGCAGACTCGAGGAAGACGGGACGAAAAACCAGAGGAAAAACCGGACGAGAATCCGGATGGCACCGCAAAACCACAGAGCCCAGTATCCTAGCCGGCCATCGGCAGCCGGTCAACCCCGCACCCCACCACCACGTCAATCGCCACCCCCCGCAACTCCTTGCTTGGCTTCACGAATGACAAAGTACTGTCACACCGATGTCTCGATTGACTTATCCACATCCGAGCGGGTAGCTTCGCCCTCCCATGTCGCTGACCCCCGCCGAAATCTGGGACCGCCTCCGGCAGCGTGCCCGCCAAGTCCTCCCGGAACAGACCTACCGGACCTGGCTCGAGCCCACCGACGCCATCCGGCGTGACGGCGACACCCTCTTCGTCGGCGCCCCAGACCAGTTCTCCGCCGACTGGAACGAGTCCAAGCACGCCGACCTCCTCGCCTCCTTCGCCCCGGTCGCCCTCGGACACCCCCTCGCCGTCCGCTTCCGCGTCCACGAGGAACGCGTCGCCCGCGTCCAGATGGACATGTTCGTCCAACCCCCGACGAACCCTCCAGTCGCGACGGCAACACGCCAGCAACAACGCATATACACGCCGCTCAACCCCAGATACACCTTCGCCCAGTTCGTCATCGGCAAGTCCAATGACGTCGCCGCCGCCGCGGCGCAAGCCGCCGCCCAGGCCCCGGGCAAGGTCTACAACCCCCTCTTCATCTACGGCGACACCGGGCTCGGCAAGACCCACCTCATGCAGGCCATCGCGCACGACCTCCTGGCCCGCTCCCCCGACCTCCGCATCGCCTACGTCGGCACCGAGCAGTTCACCAACGAGTACATCGGCGCCATCCAGACCGGACAGATGGGCGACTTCCGGCGCCGCTTCCGCGAGATCGACCTCCTCCTCGTGGACGACGTCCAGTTCCTCAAGGGCAAGGAGGCCACGCAGGAAGAGTTTTTCCACACCTTCAACGCCATCTACGAGGCCGGACGCCAGATCGTCCTCACCTCCGATCGCCCCCCCAAGGAGATCCCCGGCCTCGAGGCCCGCCTCGTCTCCCGCTTCGAATGGGGGATGGTCGCCAATATCGATGCCCCCGATCTCGAGCACCGCATCGCGATCCTGAAGAAGAAGGCCTCGCTCGACCACCTCGAGCTCACCATCCCCGACGAGGTCATCCTCTTCATCGCCGAGCACGTGAAGAGCTCGGTGCGGGAGCTGGAGGGGTCCATCATCAAGCTGCTGGCCTTCGCGTCGCTCAAGCACCGCGACATTTCCGTGGAGCTCGCGCGCGAGGCGCTCCGCGACAAGTTGCGCGCCGCCGCCGCCAGCGACTTCCCCGAGCTCCCCCCGACCGCCCTCACGGTGGCCACCATCCAGCAGGTGGTCTCCCGCGAATGGGGGGTCACCCCCGACGGCCTCCGCTCCAAGACCCGCACCAAGCAGCTCACCGTCCCGCGCCAGGTGGCCATGTCGCTCTGCCGCGAGCTCCTGGCCCTGCAGCTGGTCGAAATCGGGAATGCCTTCGGCGGGCGCGACCATTCCACCGTGATCCATTCCCTGGAGCGCGTTGCGGAGGACATGCGTGACGAACCCGGGTTTGCGGAACGGGTGCAGAAGGTCCGATCTCTGTTGGAAACTCTCCAGACCGCTGGACAACCCCGGGGATGATCCCCAGCTGTCTACAGCTGCTCCACAGCGGCGCACCCTGCCGGCGGCGCCGCCTGTGGATTGCCCCCCCCTCTCCCCACGGTTCCACCGCCAGTTCACATGACGCCGCATGGCGGAAGTGGGTCCGCGGCTTTAGGTTGCGCTGATTCTCGACAAGTCCACAGCCCCTGCTGCTACTACTGTTTTTCTATCTCTCCCTTTCGTTAACTGCAGGGCTTCCGCAGTTCTTCACACTCCGGGCCACGGTCCCCCATGCGTTTCACCATCTCGCGCGAAAAGCTCCAGGAAGGGCTGCAGGCGGTGACCGCCGCCGTTCCCGCCAAGACCACGCTGCCGGTCCTGGCCAATCTCCTGGTGGAGACCACCGAGCGCGGCATCCGCTTCTCCGCCACCGACCTCGACATCGCCGTCTCCACCGAAGTCAGCGCTGACGTCGAGTCGCCGGGGGCCATCACGATCCCCGCCAAGAAGCTCAGCGAGATCGCCCGGGAGCTCCCTCCGGCCCCGGTGAAGGTCGCTTCCAGCGGCGAACAGCGGATCACGCTCGAGTGCGGACGCTCCCGCTTCAAGCTCCTCGGGCTGCCGCGGGAAGAGTTCCCCACCTTCCCCGCGGTCCGCTTCACCGACGCCTGGCGTGTCCGCTCCGGCGCCCTGCAGCAGCTCATCCACCACGTGGCCTTCGCCGCCAGCACCGAGGAGTCGCGCCCCATCCTCAACGGCGTGCTCTGGGAGCTGCGCGAGGACCGCATGCGCATGGTGGCCACCAACGGCCATCGCCTCGCCAAGATGGAGCTCCCGCTCGAAGGGGGCGGCGCCCCGGCGTCCGAGCTCATCATCCCCCCCAAGGCGCTCGAGCAGATCCGCCGCCTCTTCCCCGCCGAAGAGGAGCTGGAGATCGCGCGCGGTGACAACCACCTGGGGTTCCGTTCCCCCTTCACGTCGGTGTTCACGCGCCTGGTCGAGGGACCCTATCCCAACTACGAGCAGGTCATCCCCAAGGACAACGACCGCTCCTGCCTGGCCGATCGCGGTGCCCTCACCAGCGCGCTCAAGCGCATGTCGGTCATTGCGTCTGACCAGACCCACCGCATCAAGCTCTCCTTCAACGCCGGGATGCTGAAGTTCAGCGTCACCACCCCGGACCTGGGGGAGGCCGCCGACGAGCTCCCGGTGAATTATTCCGGCGACCAGCTCGACATCGGCTTCAACGCCACGTATTTGCTGGAGATCCTCCGCTACATGCCCACCGAGCAGGTGAAGCTCACCTTCAAGGCCCCCGAGCGCGCCGCCACCATCGAGCCCGAAGGGTGGGACGACCCGGCCAAGTATCTCTGCCTGGTCATGCCCCTGCGCCTCATGGACTGAGCGCCACCCGCCAGCTCCCCGTCTGCTCCATCCGCCGCTCCGTCCCCCGATCCCCGTCCCGAAGCCGCACCGTCCACGCGCCGCGCCCGGTTCCGCGCACCACCACGCCACGCGACGCCGACACCACCAGCTCGTCCCGCTCCGTCCCCTCCCCTTCCACGCGCATCACCTCAAAGGGGCGCCCACCGCGCCCCTCCATGCGCGTGCTGCTCTCGCGCACCACCGCCACCTCGTCCCCTTCCCACCGCACCACCTCCACCCGCAGCTCCCGCACCACCCGCACCACCACCCCGGCGCGACACTCGGTGCCCTCCAGCCGCTCGCGCCAGGCGCTCCCCACCCCCACGCCGTCGGGCACCCGGAGCGCCACCATCCCCGCCAGCCGCGCCGCCGTCATCTCTTCGCGGTCGCAGGCATTCACCAGCGGCGGATCCGGCACCACCCGCACCCCGCCACTGTCCAGGGTCACCTGCACCGCCAGCGACGGCACCGTGCGCTCTGCCGCGCCCCCGCCCGAGAGGCGGTAGCCGTCCACTGTCCCGCGCCCGCGCAGTGCGCCCCCAGCGCTCCGCTCCCACTGCAGCGTCAGGCGCGCCGTCTCGTCCAGCCGCTCACGGGTGGACACGCCGCTCATGGCCAGCTCGGTGTGGCGCTCCACCACCCACGCGGTGGAGGCCAGCCGCGGCGGCAGCGTCAGCACCCCTGAGCCCCGTGGTGGCGGGGCCACGACCGAGGGTGCAGCGGGGGGAGCGGAACGGGGGGGCGGCGATCCGGGGGGGGGCACCGGAGCGGCCGGTGGGGCCGACGGCGTCAGCGCGGGCGCGCATGCGCCCAGCCACACGGCAACCGCGCACACGAGCGCGCCCGCCCGACGAGCGCCAAGTCCTTCCGTTCGGGGTCTCACGACAGGGGATCGACCTGTAAGCCGGGTTCTGTCGGCACCATCACCAACGGGGGTGCCCCCGAAGGGTCCGGCACCGGACGGTCATTCCTCTCGGCGTGCAGTCACCCGCACGCTCCAGCAGCCTACCCGCGGCTCGATGCTCGCGCATCGTGGTCGAGACGGGCCGTCTCTCGCCGCCTATTTGGCCTTGCTCCGACCGGGGTTTGCCGAGCCACGACCGTTGCCGGCCGCGCGGTGGGCTCTTACCCCACCCTTTCACCCTTACCCCCGCCACCCGCGCCCCTCGCGGGACCGGTGACGAGGGCGGTTTGCTTTCTGTTGCACTGTCCGTCGTCCGGCGCTCGCGCCCCGGACGCCCAGGCGTTACCTGGCGGTCTGCCCTGTGGAGCCCGGACTTTCCTCGGAACCGGATCACTCCGGTTTCGCGACCGTCCAGTCGATCCCCTGCCGGCGTGAGACCGGCGTCTGCTCCCGAAACCTTCCCCCACAACATAGCACCCCACCCCCGCCCAGGGTGCGTCAGCCGTGGGCCGTGACGGGGTGTGGTTCCCGGATGCAGTGACGCTCTGCTGACGCCCGGCGCGCACCCTCGCGCGCATGACCTCCCTCACCCCCCGCCCGGGCCACACGCTGGCCACGCTCCTCACGGGCACCGAACAGCAGCGCGTCGAAGTGGCCTGCCAAGGGGCCTTCTCCCCCCGCCACGCCCACGACGCCGACCAGTTGGTGGACACCCTGCGCGCCGGCCCGGTGGCCGCCGTGCTCGTCTCCGTCACCCGCTACCAGCCTCGGCTCGGCGCCGCACTGGCGCGCGTGGTGCGCGAATTCCCCCGCGTTCCCATGGTGGCGCTCGTCACCGAGCCGCATCCGCACATGGGACAGGCGCTGCTCGCCATGGGACAGCTGGGAGTGCGGGCCCTCGTCGATGTCCGCGCCCCCAACGGCTGGCGGGACCTCCGTCGGGCCATCCAGCTCACCGAAACCCTGGGGATCGAGCACCAGGCCATCCAACGGCTCCGGCAGGAACTCCCCGCCAGCACCCCCGACGGCCTGCGCACCTTTCTCACCTCGCTCTTCCAGCTCCCCTACACGGTCACCACCGTGCGCGAGGTCGCCGAACGGCTGGGGGTCTCACCCACCACCTTCATGAGCCGCTTCTATCGCGCCAAGCTCCCGCCCCCCAAGCAGTACCTCGCCTACGCGCGCCTGGTCCGCGCGGCCCACCTGCTGGAGAACCCGGGGCACTCCATCACGCAGGTCGCCCTGCTCCTGGAGTACTCCTCCCCCCAGAGCTTCTCGCGGCACCTCCAGTTCCTGCTCCAGCTCACCTCCGCCGAATTCCGCGCCACCATCACCGGGCCCATCATGCTCGATCGCCTCATGGCCGATTTGGTGACTCCATATCGACATTTATTGGCCACATTCGAGCCACTGAACGTCACCCCGCCTTGGATGATGCGGGCGGAGCGACTGAAGCAGCCGGCCTGACAGGGGTCGCATGCACCGGCGTCCGCAGGACCGCGCCCCCCATGCCAGGGGTTCCCCGCCGGATCGGGGTCCCCCGAATCGGGGTCCCCCGCAAGGGTGCCCCCCGCAACGGAGTGGGTCGTGCCACGGTCCCCGCCGTCGGCGTCCCCGCCGTTGGCGTCTCCACCGCCTCCGCACCCCCCGGGGCCGTCACCGACGCGGCGGCCTCCGCACGCATCACCCGATACCAGTCGGCGCGCGTGGCCGCCCGCAACCGCTGCGACGACGCCGACAGCTCGGCGGCCACCTCCACCAGCGACTCAATACTCACCTGCTGCCCCACCGTGGCCTCGGCGGCACGACGCGCTTCCACGCTCACCCGCTGCGATACCCCCTCCAGCACGTCAAAGGTGGCCACCACCGACCGGCTCGCCCCGGCCTGTTGCTCGGCCAGCTCCATCACCACATCGGCACGCGCCGCCACCTGCGCCACCTCCCCCACCAGCTCCGTCAGCGCCGACCGGGCCTCCTGCGCGATGGTCCGCGCCCCCGACAGCTCCCCGTTGGTCGCCTCCATGGCGCGCACCGCCTCGGCCATGTCGTCCCGCACCCGCTGCACCGTCGTGGCAATCACCTTCGCCGCCTGCGCGCTCTCCACCGCCAGCGCCCGGATCTCGTCCGCCACCACTGCGAACCCCGCCCCTTCCTCCCCCGCGCGCGCCGCCTCGATGGCCGCGTTCAACGCCAGCAGGTTGGTCTGCCGCGCAATCCGCGACACGCGCGCCACGAAATCCCCCACCTGCTCCGACGCCGGGGCCAGCCGCCGCACCCGGTCGGCCGCCCCCTCCACGCTCTCCCCCGCCCGCAGCAGCATCGCCGTGGCCACGTCAATGGACTCCCGGCTGGACACCATCACCGCATCCATCGACTGCGCCGCCCCCCGGTTGGCCAGCGCCACTTCGCGCGTGTCCGACGCGCCGCGCGACGCCTCCACCCCCTCCTGCATCCCCGCACGCACCGCCACGCGCTGCCGCGCCGCCTCCTCGCTCAGCGACTGCGCCCCGCCGGCCACCTCCGCCCCGCGCTCGCGCAACACCGCCACCGCCCCCTCCACCTCCGCCGCCACCCGCACCAGCGATTCCGCCTCCCGCTGCACCGTCATCACCACCGACAGCAGCTCGTCCAGCATGCGATTGAGGCTGCGCTCCAGGAACCCCAGCTCGTCGTCATGCCGAGCCGGCGCCCGCGCCAGCAGGTCGCCGCGCTCCACCTGCGCCATCCGCTCCCGCGCCCGCCGCATTCGCCGCTCCAGGCGCGCCGGTATCACGATCGTCTGCTGGGCGGCCAGCAGCAGCAGCAGCGCCGCCAGCAGCACGTCATTCCACGGCGTGGCCGCCCCCAAATACACGTCAAAGTGCAGCCACTCGGCCGCCACGAACCCCACCACGGCGCTCAACGTCGCCACCCGCGCCACCGCTGCGCCCCGGTCCAGCGCGTAGGGCACGATCGACAGGAAGTACACCGTCACCAGGATCGGCTTCCCCGCCATGAACACCATGGTGCTCACGAGCAACGAGTCGAGCGTGGCCGCGACATGGGGCCAGATGCGCCAGTACACCCGCTCGCTGATCCACCGCAACGCGAGGTTGGCCAGCAGCCCCACGACGCACAGCGACACCGTCACCGCCACGCGCACGTCGATGATCTCGAGCAGGCTGGCCAGCGTGAACACCACGGCCAGCATGACGGTGATGCGCGCGCGGTTCTTCCCGGTGTGCCGGATGAGCGCCTGATCCTTGGCGCGCTCCTCGTCGTACAGCGACGGCGCCGCCGGGGTCGCGGTCGCTCGGCTTGCCGTGGAACTCAGGGAGGAACTCAGGGCGGGGTCGGCAGGGTGGGTGGCCATGCTCCGACAGGACGACCAGCCGCCCCCGGGGGGAACTCACCCCGTGCCGGACTCTCCCGCGCGCTCCATCAGGGCCAGCAGCTCGGTCGCCCGCACCATCGACACCACGGGCAATCCGGCGCCCTCCAGGACCTCTCGGCCCCCTTCTTCCCGATCCACCAGCGCCAAGACGCCCAACACATGGCCGCCCGCCTCGCGAATCGCCTCCACCGCCTTCAGCGCCGATCCGCCAGTGGTGATCACATCCTCCACCACCACCACCCGATCCCCCACCTGGAACGGGCCCTCCACCCGCTTCCCCGTTCCGTGCTGCTTGGGCTCCTTTCGCACGGTAAACCCGCGAACCATCGCTCCGGTGCCCTGCTCGTGCGCCAGCGCGCTGGCATGCGCCATGGCATAGGCAATCGGGTCGGCCCCCAGCGTCAGCCCCCCCACCGCGTCCACGGTCCACCCCGTGTGGCGCAGTGCAGCCAGCCCCTCGCGGCCAATCAGCAGCTGCCCCTCGGGGCTCATCGTGGTGAGCCGGCAGTCGATGTACAGCGAAGAGCGACGCCCGGACGCCAGCACGAAGTCGCCGCGCTTCGCCGATCGCGTCGCCAACAGGCGGACCAACTGCTCGTGTGCGGTCACCGCCCGAACAATCCTTTCATCTTCCCGAACAATCCCCCACCACCCTCACCAGCCGCCGGCGTCCCTCCCCCGGCGCTCCCCCCCGACGCACCCCCCTCGCCGCCCTGCGCCACCGCCTCGGCAAAGGCCTTCGTAAAGGCCAGCACCGACGCATGCCGCTCCCCGGGCTGCCGCGCCAACCCGCGCATCACCGCCGTTTCCACGGCCGGCGCAAACGCCTTCCCCGGCTTGGCCTTGTTGAGCGGCACCGGCGGCTGCGTGAGCAGCTGGGTGAACAGCTCCCGCGGCGTCTTCCCCAGGTAGGGGAGCACCCCGGTCAGCAGGTAGTACGCGATGGTGGCCAGCGAATACTGGTCGGCCGCCGGCCCCACCAGCTCCCCCGACAGCGCCTCCGGCGCCACATACATGAGCGAGCCCACGAAGAACCCGGCCCGCGTCAGCCGCTGGTCGGGGGCGGCCTCCGTGTCCACCGCAATCCCGAAGTCCAGCAGCTTCACATGCTGGCGTTCGGCATCGTACATGACGTTCTCAGGCTTGAGGTCGCGGTGCACGATCCCCTCCTGGTGCGCCGCCGCCACCGCCTCGCCAATCTGCGTGACGATCAGCGCCACCTCGGCCGGAGGGAGCACCCCGCGCCGTTCGGCATACTTTTCGAGAAGCTCCCCGCTGGCCCATTCGATGGCCAGATAGTGCCGATTCCCCTCGGGAGCCTGCCCGTAATCAAGGGTCCGGACGATGTTCGGGTGTATCACCCGGGAGCCGAACTGGGCCTCGCGCAGGAACCGCGTCACCGCCGTGGGGTCGGCCGCCAGCTTCTCCTTCAACACCTTCAGCGCCACGGTGCCGTGCTGCGGATGCTCCGCCCGGAAGACCGTGGCCGTGCCACCCTCCCCGATCTTGCCGCGCAGCGCATAGCCGGCCAGCGTGGTTCCGACTAACGTGTCGATGGGCACGTCGCGAACGTAACCCGACGCGACCGCCCCAGCAAGGCAAACGGCTCGGCGATCGGTGTGGTGGTGCGTTTCCAATCCCCGAAGGCGCGGGCTCCTCCCGCACGGACGGCATCATGATGGATGGCATCACGATGAACGGCAGCTCTCCGGTCTTCCCCGCTCCCACACCGCACGCCCGCCGCCGGATTCTTCCCGTCGCCACGCGACATGTGGGGGCGGCGGTGCTCGCAGCCTCCCTCATGGCCTGCGGTGGTCGCCAGCCGCAGCCCGGCCAACCCCCCATGCCGTCGGGAGGCGGCCTCCTGGTCCCCGCCGGCGGCCCCATGGGGCAGCCCTCCGCCACCGGCGCCCCGGCGGACATGCAGAAGCTCTACCGGAGCATGGGGCTCATCGCCGGCGCCGGCCCCATCCCGTTCGTCGCCTCGGTCAGCTTCCTCCACGGCCCCACCCCCGACAGCACGCTAGTCCTCCTCGCCGCGTCCATGCCCTCGCGCGCCTTCGGTTTTGCCCGTGAAGGCGAACGCTACGCGGCCAGCTACACCGTCCGGGTGGAACTCCGTCAGGGACAGGCGGTGCTCCGCCGCCTAGAGTCCACCGAGGTGGTGCGCGTCCCCACCTTCCGCGAAACTGCCCGCACCGACGAAAGCATCATCTGGCAGCAGTTCCTTCGCCTCGCCCCGGGGCGCTACGGCATGGCCTTCTCCATCAAGGACGAAAGCAGCATCCGCGCCGCCGTCGAGGAGGTGGTCATCGAGGTCCCGCGCCTCGAGCAGGCCGCCCTCCCCACCCCGCTGCCGGTGTACGAGGCCATCCCTCGCACCTCCCCCGACTCGCTGCCGCGCCTCCTCGCCCGCCCCCGCGCCACGGTGGTGTTCGGGCTGGACTCGCTGCTGCCGGTGTACGTGGACGCCCCCGCCGCCGGCGCCCCCACGCAGCTGCACCTCCGCCTCACGGGCGACGCCAACATCCCCCTCTGGGACACCACGGTCACCCTCCAGCCGCCGCGCGCGTCCTCCGCCGCCCGCAGCAGCACCATCGGCATTCCGGTCACCCGCATGGGCGTGGGGATCACCACCCTCGCGTTGGACATCCCCGGACGCCCCGACACGGCGCGCACCCGCGTCCTGGTGACCCTGGGCGACGACCTCCCCATCAGCTCCTTCGAGGAGATGGTGGGCTACCTCCGCTTCTTCATCGCCAGCGACAAGCTCCGCCCCCTCCGCGAAGCCCCCCCGGAACGCCGCCCCGAAGTGTGGGCCGCGTTCCTCAAGGAAACCGACCCCATCCCCGGCACCCCGGAGAACGAGGCGCTGCGCGACTACTTCGTTCGCATCCGCACGGCCAACGTCCGCTTCCGCGACGACGGCCCCGTGGGGTGGCAGACCGATCGCGGCATCACCTTCGTGGCCCTGGGAGACCCCGACAACATCGTGGACTCTCCCATCATGGACCCCTCCGGACGCGTCCGGCAGCAGCTGTGGGAGTACCGCGCCTACCGGCTGCAGCTTCTCTTCCAGGACCAGTCGGGATTCGGCCGCTGGCGCCTCACCCCGCAGGGGCGCGGCGAACTCGACAACGCCATCCGCCGCCGCCTCGCCGGCGGCTGATCTCCCCGCCGTCCCTTCGGCATGACCACCCCCGCCCGCCCCACCGCACCCCGGCTGTTCCTTGTTGACGGCTACGCGCTCATCTACCGCGCCTTCTTCGCGCTGATGACGCGCCCCCTCACCACCAGCCGCGGCGAGAACTCCTCG
>JAGWYS010000347.1 GCA_018969225.1 Gemmatimonadota bacterium
CTAGGCTTCCAACTCCCCATGTCCTCCCCCTCCCATCCCCCCCTGACCCACCTCTCCGAGGACGAAACCCTCTTCCGCGACGCGGTCGCCGCGCTGGCGGCCGCCGAGGTCGCCCCGCGGGTGCGGGCGATGGAGGCGGCCGGCCAGGTGGACCCGGCGCTCACCGCGCAGTTCTTCGCGATGGGCCTCATGGGGATCGAGCTCCCCGAGGCGGTGGGGGGCGCCGGCGGGTCGCTCATGATGGTGACGCTGGCGGTGGAGGCGCTCAGCCGCGTGGATGCGTCGGCGGCCATCCAGGTGGACGTGCAGAACACGCTGGTCAACTACCCCATCCACCGGTACGGCACCCCCGCGCAGCATGCGCGCTTCCTGTCGCGCCTCACGCGGGACACCGTGGGCGCCTACGCGCTCTCGGAGCCCGGGTCGGGGTCGGACGCCTTCGCGCTGGCCACGCGCGCCGAGCGGGTGGAGGGCGGGTGGGCGCTGACCGGGTCGAAGGCGTGGATCACCAACGGCGGCGAGGCCGACATCTTCGTGGTGTTCGCCAACGCCAACCCCGAGGCGGGGTACAAGGGGATCACCGCGTTCCTGGTGGAGCGCGGCACCCCCGGGTTCACCGTGGGGAAGAAGGAGGACAAGCTGGGGATCCGCGCCTCCAGCACCACCGCGCTGCACTTCGACCGGTGCGTCGTCCCCGACGACCAGGTGCTGGGGACGGTGGGGACGGGGTACAAGGTGGCCATCGACACCCTCAACGGCGGGCGCATCGGCATTGGCGCGCAGATGATCGGGGTGGCACAGGGGGCGCTGGACGCGGCCACCGCCCACCTCAAGGAGCGGAAGCAGTTCGGGCGCGCGCTCGCCGAGTTCCAGGGGATCCAGTTCCAGGTGGCGCAGGCGGCCACCGAGCTGCAGGCGGCCCGGCTCATGGTGTACAACGCGGCGCGGCAGAAGGACGCCGGCGAGGACATCGCACTGTCTGGGGCCATGGCCAAGCTGTTCAGCTCCCAGGTGTGCGAGCGGGTCACCTCGCTGTGCGTGGAGCTGTTCGGCGGCTACGGCTACACGCGCGAGTATCCGGTGGAGAAGTTCTACCGCGACGCGAAGATCGGCACGATCTACGAGGGGACCAGCAACATGCAGCTGCAGACGATCGCCAAGGGCGTCCTCCGCTAGCGCATGCGGTCAGACGCCCCCCCGGCCGCCCCGCCACGGGACCGCTGGCGCGCGACCGTCCTGTGGGCGGCGCTGGCGCTCATCGCGGCCACCACGCTCACCCCCAACCCGGGCGCCCAGGTGCTGGCGTCCAGTCACTGGTGCTGGCGGTGCGGGTCGGTGTGGCTGGCCGACGCGGTCAGCAACGTGGTGCTGTTCGTGCCGCTGGGGGTGGCGCTGGCGTGGCGCGGCTGGCCGCCGTGGCGGGTGCTGCTGGGGGCGTTCGCGCTCACGGCGCTGGTGGAGACGCTGCAGTGGCAGGGGGTGCCGTCGGGGCGCTTGGCGAGCCGGATGGACCTGGTGGCCAACACCCTCGGGGCGCTGGTCGGGGTGGCCCTCCTGCGCCTGGTCGCCTGGCGTCGCCCCGCCTCGCCCGGCGCGGCACGGGCGCTCGCCTATGGGTGGACCGCCGCCGTCGTGGGACAGGGGCTGGCGGTGGGGGTGGCGCTGGCCCCGGCCGGGACCGCCGTGTTCGACAGCCTCCCCGTGCAGAGCGAGGTCAGGCAGGTGCCCGGGGTGGGGTGGTTCGAAGGCATCATCGATTCGGTGAACGTGGACGGATTGCTCGGGCACCGCGGCTTCCCCGGGCCGGTGATCCTCGCCACACGCCCGTCGCCGGCGGCGGCGCGTGTCACGCTGTATGTGCACGGGCGGCACCCGCGCGAGGGGGAGGTGCCGCTGTTGCTGCTGCACGATGCCGGGATCTGGCGCCCGTGGCTGATGGTGGCGCAGAACGACGACGCCGCTCGCGTCACGATCACGCGCCGGGGCGGTGACTGGGGGCTGG
>JAGWYS010000103.1 GCA_018969225.1 Gemmatimonadota bacterium
CGCCGTCGCCCGCGTCGAACAGGGGACGCGGGACCACGTTGATCACGCCGCCCATCGCCTCGCTGCCGTAGAGCACGCTGGCGGGGCCCTTGATGACTTCGATCCGTTCGGCGGCGGCCGTCTCCACGTTGGGGGCGTGGTCGGTCCCCCACTGCTGGGCGTCGATCCGGTGGCCGTCGGCCAGCGTGAGCACTCGTTGCGAGTGCAGGCCGCGGATGACCGGCTTGCCGATGCCGGTGGACATGGAGATGGAGCGGAGCCCCGGGGTGCCCTGCAGCGTCTCCCCCAGGGAGGCGCCCTGGGCGGTGCGCAGCACGCTCCCCCCCACGACGGTGACGGGGAGGGTGCTGCGCAGTGCGGCGGCGGCCACGGGACTGGCGGACACCTGGATGGTGGGGAGTGGGGCGGGGAGCGCGCTGTCGGCCGGCGGAGGGACCCGCGTGGTGGAGTCGGGCCGCTGCGCAGCGGCTGAAGAGCCTCCCGCGGCGAGGGCGCCAAGGATGCGGATGGCACCAACAACGGTTTTTGACCGTATCATGTATTAATATTAGTCAAGGCTAAATATCTGGGGTACCCCAGCAGGGGGACCACGGCATGCACAGTGCGACTGATCAGCCCCGCCGCCTCCCGCTCCCGCGCCTGCTGTGTGCGCATTGTGTGCGTCACCAGCCGCAGGTCGCGGCGCAGTGGGTCATCGAAACGCTGGGCCGGGAGGCTCGCCTGGCGACGTCACGCATCACCAAGGAGCAGTCATGCAGATCGCCATCATCGGCGCCGGCCGCGTGGGCACCACACTTGGGCGCCGCCTCGCCGAGGCCGGGCACACCGTCACGTACGGCGCCAGGAACCCCAGTGACCCCAAGTACGCGGGGGTGGGCGCCGTGGCCCCCATCCGCGACGCGGCGGCGGCGGTCGACGTGGTGTTCCTGACCACGGCGTGGGCCGGGGCCGAGGGGGCGCTGGCCGTCGCCGGCGACCTCTCCGGCAAGGTGCTGGTGGACGCCACCAACCCCATCGGCCCCGGGATGGTGCTCACGCATGGCACCACCGACTCGGGGGCCGAGCAGGTGGCGCGGTGGGCGCCGGGGGCGCGGGTGGTGAAGGCGTTCAACAGCATCGGCGTGGAGGTCATGGCCAACCCGCGCTTCGCCACCGGCCAGTCGGTGCTGTGGCTGTGCGGCGACGACGCGGCCGCCTGCGACACGGTGGCGGGGCTGGGGCGCGACCTGGGGTTCGAGCCGGTGCGGCTGGGACCGCTGGCGCGCGCGCGCTTCCAGGAGCCGGCGGCGCTGACGTGGATCACCGCCAGCGCCACGCTGGGGCGCGAGTTCTCGTGGGGGATCCTGCGGCGGTAGGGGGCGGACCGTCCGCTACCGCGCCACCCACCCGCCGCACACGGGAAACACCTGCCCCACGAAACAGGCCGCGGCAGGGGTGCACAGGTACGCGGCGAACTGCGCGTCCTCGCGCGCCGACACCAGCCGCCCCAGCGGCACCTCGCGCGCCAGCCGCTCCTGGAAGCGCGGGTTCCCCTGCACCTCGGGGGGGAAGTACAGCGGGTTGTCCACGAAGTGCTGCGCGATGGCGTTGACCCGCACGCGCTGCGGCGCGAGCTCCACCCCCACGGCCTGCACGTACGCCAGCTGTGCGCCACGTGCCGCACTGTAGGTGGAGGCGCGCCGCATGCCGCGCAGCGCCGACGCGCTCCCCATCACCAGCACCGTGCCGCCGCCCCGCGCCGCCATGCCGGGGACGGCGGCGCGCACCAGGCGCGGGAGCGGATCCACCAGCGCCGCGAAGACGGCGCGCCATTCCTCGTCGGTCGTCTCGACGGCCAGGGTGCTGGGGGCGGGGTGCGCGAGGTTGGCCACCAGCGCGTCGATGGGGCCGGCCTCGGCCACCACGCGCGCGGCGGCCTCGGGGTCGGCCAGCGGCGCGGTGCTCGCGTGCACGAGGGCGCCCTGCTCGGCAAACACCTCGCACAGCACAGGGCCCATGAAGGCGTCGGCCTGCGTGATGAGGACGCGGGTGCCGTCGAGGGGGAGGGGCATGGGGGGCATGGAGGGCGGGGGGGGCGCGGAGGGGCGCGCACAACTTGCCGCACGGCAACGGCCGCCGCTGGCTGGCGTCCGTGGTCGCGGTAGTAGCTACTTGTAGCTACTTTATTGCCATGCGCACCGTCGGCATCAAGGTCCTCAAGAACAAGCTCAGCGAGTACGTCCGGATGGCGGAGGCGGGGGAGGTGGTCCTCGTCACCGACCGCGACCGGGTGGTGGCCGAGCTGCGCCCGCCCATGGAGCGGGCGCCGCTGGCGGCCGACGCGCTGCTGGCCGACCTGGTCCGTCGCGGGGTGCTCACGCCCCCGCTCATGGTGCGCGAGGGACCGCCGCCTCGGGTGCCGGTGGCCCCCACCCGGCAGCTGCTGGACGAGCTGGCCGCCGATCGCGGCGACCGGTAGGCCGTCTCGCGCCCGTGATTTATCTCGACACCTCCGTGGCGCTGGCGCACCTGCTGGGGGAGGATCGCGTGCCGCCGGCCGCGCTCTGGGACCACGTGCTGGTGAGCAGCCGCCTGCTGGAGTACGAGCTGTGGACCCGGGTGCACGCCCGCGGGGCGGGGCGCGCCGCCGGGGACGCGGCGCGGGCGCTGCTGGGGCGCGTGGCGCTGGCGGAGCTGTCGCCGGTGGTGCTGGAGCGCGCGCTGGAGCCGTTCCCTTCGCCGGTGCGCACGCTGGATGCGCTGCACCTGGCCACGGCGGCGTACCTGCGCGCGCACGGGCAGCCTGTGCAGCTGGCCACCTACGACGAGCGGATGGCCGAGGCGGCCGGCCGGTTGGGGATTCCGCGCTACGCCTGCTGAGGGGACGACACCCTCGGCCCAGCCATGGCGCCGCCTGTGATGGCGATTCATACTAGGCGGTGGGCTCCCAGATATTCTACCATCCACGCATTCCTGACTCAGGAATGTCCTTGACCGACACGCTTCGCGCCCGCCTCGCCGCTGCCCTTGGCGATCGCTACACGCTGGAGCGCGAGCTCACCGGCGGGGGGATGGCGCGCGTCTTCGTGGCCCACGAGGCGGCCCTCAATCGCCGCGTCGTCATCAAGACGCTGGCGCCGGAGCTGGCCGCCTCGCTGTCGGCCGAGCGCTTCGACCGCGAGATCCAGCTGGTGGCCGCGCTGCAGCAGGCGAACATCGTCCCGGTGCACGCCTCGGGGGCGGTGGACGGGGTGCCGTGGTTCTCGATGCCCTTTGTCGAGGGCGATTCTCTGCGCGTCCGTCTGGGGCGGGGCCCAGTCACCGAGGGCGAGGCCGTGGGAATCCTGCGCGATGTGGCCCGCGCGCTCGCCTACGCCCACGACCGCGGCGTCGTGCATCGGGACATCAAACCGGACAACATCCTGCTGTCGGGCGACGCGGCGGTGGTCACGGATTTCGGCATCGCCAAGGCGGTGACGGCGGCGCGCACGCAAGGCGACCATCCCGCGCCCGATGCCGGGACCATCACCTCGGCCGGGATCTCGCTGGGCACCCCCGCCTACATGGCCCCCGAGCAGGCCGCCGCCGACGCCAACGTGGACCGCCGCGCCGACCTCTACGCCCTCGGCTGCGTGGCGTACGAGTTGGTCGGCGGCCACCCGCCCTTCACCGGCGCCTCGGCGGCCGAGCTGCTGCGCGCCCACCTGCTTACCCCGCCCCCGCCCCTCCCCGCCGCGGCCGACGCGTCGCGTGGCTACGCCGCGCTGGTGGCCCGCTGCCTGGCCAAGGACCCCGGGCAGCGTCCGGCCAGTGCGCGCGAGGTGCTGGGGGCGCTGGAGCAGCTGGGGGGCGCGGGGGAGGCGGCGGGCATGGGCGGTGGCCTGCCGCGCGCGCTGGCCGTGTGGGGCGCCACGCTCGTGGCCACCTACGTGCTGGCCCGTGCCGCCCTGGTAGGCATCGGCCTCCCCGACTTCACCGTGGCGTGGGCCACGGGCGCCGCGGCGCTGGGGCTGCCGGTGGTGCTGGCCACCTGGTGGGTCCAGCGCACCGCGCGCCGCGCGCAGTTGGCCACCCCCACCTGGACCCCGGGGGGGACCCTTACGCAGACCACGCTGGCGGGGCTGGCGATCAAGGCCAGCCCGTACGCCACGTGGCGCCGCGCACGCCAGTTTGGCCTCATCGCCGTGGCCGCTGCGGCACTGCTGCTGACCGGCGTGATGGGGCTGCGCCAGTTCGGCGTGGGGCCCGCGGCCTCGCTGATGGGCGCCGGCCGGGTGAAGGCGGGGGATCGGCTGGTCCTGGCGGACTTCACGTCGGCCGTGGCCGACTCGGCGATGGCCGCCGAATTGACGCAGGCGGTGCGCTACGGGCTGGCCTCCTCCACCATGGCCGCGCTAGTGCCGGCAGCCGAGGTGGCGAGGCAGTTGCAGTTCATGCTGCGCGATCCGGGGACCCCGGTGACGGGGGCGGTGGCCCGGGACGTGGCGCTCCGCACCGGGGCACCGCTGGTGATTGCGGGACGGGTGGTCCGCGCCGGCGCGAGCTTCCTGGTGACGGTGGATCTGCGGGATGCCGCATCGGACAGCGTGGTGACGAGCCTGCGGCGCGAGGCGGCGAACGGCAAGCTGGTGGACGCGATTGACGCGCTCACCCGGGAGGTGCGCGCGCGCCTTGGCGAATCGCTGCGCACCGTGAACCGCACGCCGGCGCAGGCAGAGGTGACCACGCCATCGCTGCCGGCCCTGCGGATCTTCTCGGCGAGCGGCGATGCGGTGGGCGGAAGCGGCGATTACGTGGCCGGACTGCGCCTCGCGCTTGAGGCGACGCGGCTGGACAGCGCCTTCGGCATGGCGTGGCGCCGGGCGGCCAGCTACTCGTACTTCACGGGACAGCCGCGCTCCGAGGCGCTGGGCTATGCGCGCACGGCGCGCCAGGTCGCGGGCCGGCGCCGGCTCACCCCGACGGAGCAGCTGCAGGTGGAGGGGTGGTACCAGGTCTTCACCTCCACGCAACAGGCCGTTGCGGTGTTCCGCCGGGATTCCACCATGCAAGGAGCGATCGGCGCCTCCATCGTGCTGCGCCAGCTCGGGCGGCCGCGCGAGGCACTGGCGCTGCTGCTGGACGCCATGCGGCGCGACTCCGCGACCGGCAGGGTCCCCTCCGTGTCCGTGCTGACCAACCTGGCGGGCAACCACTTCGAGTCGGGACAGCTCGCCCAGGCCGATTCGGTGAACCGACTGCTGCGACAGATGGCGCCCGGCGCCTATTACGTCCACACCATGACCCTGTCGCTGCGCTGGCGGCGATCGGGGATGGCCGCGCTCGTGGCGGCCGCGGAGAGCCTGCGCGGGTCCGCAGACCCGCGCCTCGCCCATCTGGGCGCCGATTTCCGCGCGCGGACCATGGGGACGGTGGGTCAGCTGCGCGCGTACGAACAGGCGATGGAGCGCCTCGCCCCGCCAGCAGGCGGCGGGGTGTTCCGGGCGGGGGATCCGCTGGTGGATGCCATCGTGGCGGGGGCGCTGCACCGGCAGCAACCTGAACAAGGCGTGCGCCGCCTCGACTCGCTGCAACGCGCCGATCCGCAGGGTGACCGGCCGGCCATCGACCGCCGCGACCTGCAACTGGCCATCGCCTACGCGCGGCTGGGGCGCCCCGACGTGGCGAGGAAGCTTTTGGCCGGCACGCTGCGCGCCCTGTCGCGGGAGGAACGGCTGGCCAGGTGGAACGTCTGGCACGCGGCGGAGGGGGAGATCGCGCTGGCCGAGGGGCGCGCGGACGACGCGATCGCCGCGTTCCGGCGGGCGGCCGCGTCGGATTCGGGATTCGTGCAATCGGCCATCGACCGGTTCACCGCCGGCCGGCTCGCGATGGCGTTTGACAAGGGGGGCCGCGCAGACAGCGCGACGGCGTACTTCGCCCTGGTGGCCGATCCCCCGACGATGAACGAACAGGCCCCGCTCATGCTGCCTTATGCCGTGCGGCGCCTTGGCGAGCTGGCGGAGGCGCGCGGCGACCTGTCCGAGGCCCTCCGCCGTTACCGCGCCTTCGCGCAGCTGTGGCGCAACGCCGACCCCGAACTGCAGGAGCAGGTGGCCGACGTGCGGCGGCGGATCGCGGCGCTGGAAGCGCGCGAGGCGCGGGCGCGATGACAGCATCCGACGCGCTGCGCGCCCACCTCGCCGCCGCCCTCGGTGATCGCTACACGCTGGAGCGCGAGCTCACCGGCGGGGGGATGGCGCGCGTGTTCGTGGCGCACGAGCCGGCGCTCGACCGCCGCGTGGTCATCAAGACGCTGGCCCCGGAGCTGGCCGCCAGTCTCTCCGCGGAGCGCTTCGACCGCGAGATCCGCCTGGTCGCCGCGCTGCAGCAGGCCAACATCGTGGGCGTGCTGACGTCGGGCGCAGTGGACGGCGTGCCGTGGTTCGCGATGCCGTTCGTGGAGGGGGATTCGCTGCGCGCGCGGCTGGCCCAGGGGCCGCTGGCCGAGGGCGACGCGGTCCCAATCCTTCGCGACGTCGCCCGCGCGCTGGCGTATGCGCACGACCGCGGCGTGGTGCACCGCGACATCAAGCCTGACAACATCCTGCTGTCGGGCGACGCCGCGGTGGTCACGGACTTCGGCATCGCGAAGGCGGTGACGGCGGCGCGCACGCAGGGCGACCATCCCGCGCCCCATGCCGGGACCATCACCTCGGCCGGGATCTCGCTGGGCACCCCCGCCTACATGGCCCCCGAGCAGGCCGCCGCCGACGCGAACGTGGACCGCCGCGCCGACCTCTACGCCCTCGGCTGCGTGGCCTACGAACTCGTGGCCGGCCAGCCGCCCTTCACCGGGGCCAGCGCCGCCGCACTGCTGCGCGCGCACCTGCTCATGCCGCCCCCGCCCCTCCCCGCCGCCGCTGGCGTCTCGCGCGGCTACGCGGCGCTGGTGGCCCGCTGCCTCGCCAAGGACCCCGCGCAGCGCCCGGCCAGTGCGCGCGAGGTGCTGCGGGCGCTGGAGCAGCTGGGCGGCGCGGGGGAGGCCGCGGGGGCGTCGGGCGGCTTGCCGCGCGCGCTGGCCGTGTGGGGCGCCACGCTGGTGGCCACCTACGTGCTGGCCCGTGCCGCCGTGGTGGGGATCGGGCTCCCCGACTTCACCGTGGCGTGGGCCACCGGCGCCGCGGCGCTGGGGCTCCCCGCGGTGCTGGCCACCTGGTGGGTCAAGCGCACCGCAGGCCGCGCGCTGCTGGCCACCCCCACCTGGACCCCCGGCGGCACGCTCACGCAGACCACGCTCGCCGGGCTGGCAATCAAGGCCAGCCCGTACGCCACGTGGCGCCGCGCGCGGCACCTCAGCCTGGGGGCGGTGGCCGGGGTGCTGGCGGTGGCCGTGGGGGCCGTGGCCGTCATCCGGGCCCGTGCCGTGGCGCTCCCACCCGACGCGCGCGTGCTGGTGGCCGACTTCGACGTGCCGCCCGGCGACTCCACGCAGGCCGAGGCGCTGGCCGAGTCCATGCGCACGGCGCTGGGGCAGTCGGGGCGCGTGCAGCTCGTGCCGCTGGAAGCGGTGGGGGAGGCGCTGGTGCGGATGCGGAGGGATCCGACCGCATCCCTGGTCCCGGCGCTGGCGCGTGAGCTGGCCAAGCGCGAGGGGATTCCGTTGGTGGTGACGGGGCGCGTCTCTCGCCTGGGCGCGGGCTTGCTTGTGCAGGCTCGGCTGGAACAGGGCGAATCGGCGGCGGAACCGGCGGTGTTTCAGGAGGCCACCAGCACCGATCCGAATGACATGCTGGGCGCCATTGATCGCCTGGCCCGTCGGCTGCGCGAGCGGGTGGGGGAGTCGCTGCGCGCCATCAACCGCACGCCGCCGCTGGAGCAGGTGACCACCTCGTCGCTGCCGGCGCTGCGTGCCTACACCCGGGGCACGCGTGCGGTGGACCTGGGGGGCGACTATCCGGCGGGGTTCGTGGCCGTCACCGAGGCGATCCGCCTGGACAGCGGGTTTGCCAGCGCCTGGATGAAGGGCTACCGCTATGGGCGCGAGGTGGGGCGCCCCTTTTCGGAGCAGCTGGCCTACATCCGCGAGGCGTATCGGCTGCGCCAATCGCTCGTGGAGGCTGAACGCGTCCAGGTGGAGGGGACGTACTTGTCGCTGGTCGCGACCCGGCGGGCCCCGGCAGCCTTGGCGCGCGACTCCGCGGACCCCAGGCTGGCGGCGCGCGTGCTGCTGGACATCGGGCGCAACTGGGAGGCCGAATCGCTGATGGTGGCGCTTGCCCATCGGGATTCGGCCGCCGGGCATCCCCCGTCGTACTCCACCCTGATCGTGCTGGCGATTGCGCAGGTCCTGAATGGGCGTCCCGCCGCCGCTGAATCAACCTTCCGACTCATGGAGCGATTGGCGCCCCGGGGCTACTTCACCGCCACCCTGCAGTTGCGCGTGGCGTACAACCGCGGGGGGATCGACAGCCTGGCCGCCACGGTGGAGCAGCTGCGACGCGCCGCCGATCCGGTGACCCGGAGCACGGGCATGGCCGCGCATGCGGAACTGACGGGGCTGCGCGGCCGGCTCCGGGCGTACGACATGGAGGGGCGCGCCGCTGCCGCGCTCCCGGGCGGGAGCACCATCACGTATCCGCTGGACCGGGCCATCCGGATGATCGTGGCCGTGGCCATTCATCGCGGTGTCCCCGCGTGGGGGGTGCGGCAACTGGATTCGTTGCGCCGAGAGGCCGAACAGGCCGCCGTGCCACCGCTGGACCGCCGGGATGCCGTCCTGGCGGCCTCGTACGCGCAGTTGGGGCGCCCCGACCTGGCGCGCCGCCTGCTGGCCGGCTACCTGCAGCGCTTGAGCGCCGAGGAGCGCCTGGTGGCGTGGGCGGACTGGCAGGCGGCCGCCGGGGAGATCGCGCTGGTGGAGAATCGCGCCGCTGACGCCATCGCCGCCTTCCGTCTCGCAGCGGACGCCGATTCCGGTCGCTTGGAGCTGGCGCGGCTTGGGCGGACCTCCGCGCGGCTGGCCCGCGCCTTCGACCGGGCGAGTCGTCCCGACAGCGCGGCCGCGTACTATGCCCGATACGCCGACCGGGAGATGGACACGCGCGTTGACGCGTCCCTGATGCTCCCCATCGCCCTGCACCGCCTCGGCGAGCTGGCCGAGGCGCGCGGCGACCTGTCGGAAGCGATCCGCCGCTACCGCGCCTTCGCGCGGCTGTGGCGCGACGCCGACCCCGAGCTGCAGCCGCAGGTGGCCGACGTGCGCCGGCGGATTGCGGCGCTGGAAGCGCGCGAGGCGAGAGGACGGTAGGCGTTCACGCGGGGGCCGGTTGGCAATCGCCGCGAACCCGTCACCTGTTCGCTTCCCGCCGCCGTCACCCCGGCGCGAGGTGGGCAAAGGTGGGCAGGGCGCGCACCAGCGGGCCAAGACGCGGATGGTCCAGCAGGTCGCGCAGGCGGGGGGAAATGCGAAGGCTCGTGGAGGCCGCCTCGAGGTCCAGGGCACGGCGCAGGAGCTGGGCCAGGCGCTCCTCGCCGGCAAACCCCGCTTCGGCAATCAGCGACGCGAACTCGTGGTCGGGGGCCAGGCGACGCACCTCGTCCGCGGCGCGCTGCGCCTCGGGGAGCCGACCGCTCCGCCACAGGACGTGCGCCAGCATCGCCACGGTGATGGGGGAACGTTCCCCCCACTCGACGGCCCGCTGCGCGGCCTCAAGCGCCTCGTCGTGACGCCCCAGTTCGCTGAAGGCCACCGGCAGCATGAAGATGCTCACGGACATCCCGGACAGCGCCAGCGAGCGACGGGCGACGTCCAACGCCTGCTGGAAGTCATGGGCGTAGGCCCAGGCGTACGAGAGCAGGGAGTGCACCCAGGGCGACAGCGGATCGGCCGCCATGGCGCGCTCGGCGACGACGCGCAGCGCCATCCGGTCCTCCATGAGGCCGAAGTAGATGGACGCGATCGCGTTGGCCACGGGATCGTGGGGCTCCCGACGCACCACGTGCTCGGCCAGCGGGGCGGCGTCCCGCCAGTCGGCCGCCAGGTACACCATGACCATCAGGCGAATCCGGTCGATCTCCCGGCGGCTGGCCTGCAGCCGTTCGGCATGCGCCAGGGCGTCGGTGGCCAGGCGACGGCAGGTGATGCGGCTGGCGTACCCGAACACCCCCAGCGCCGCGTGGCCCTCGGCGATGCCGAGCCAGGCGTCCCCGTACGACGGATCGAGGGCGAGGGCGTCCTGGAATGCCACCAGCCCCTCGCGGATGGACGACGGCTTGCGCAGCCGGATGCGGTCGCGCCCGCGCAGGTGCAAATCGTACGCCGCGAGATCCGCCGTGGCGCGCGGCACCAGCGGGGCCGCCGACTCCCGCGCCCCCAGCTGCACCTCCAGCTCCGCCACGATCCCCTGCGCGATCTCGTCCTGGATCGCGAAGATGTCGTCCAGCTCCCGGTCCCACCGCCCGCTCCACTGCTGCGTGCCGTCCGCCACGCGCATCAGCTGCGCCGTCACCCGCACCCGGCTCCCCGCGCGCCGCACGCTCCCTTGCAGCACATGCCGCACCCCGAGCATCGCGCCCACCTGCGGCAGGTCCACGTCCGCCCCCCGGAACGTGAACGCCGACGCCCGCGCCGCCACCTTGAGCCCGGGCAGCCGGGTGAGCGCGATGATGATGTCGTCGGTGATCCCGTCGGAGAAGTAGGCGTTGTCGGGATCGGCGCTCATGTTCGCGAACGGCAACACGGCCACCGACGGCACGGCCCGCCGCGGCGCCAGCGCCAGCTCCCCCGCGAGCGCCCGCACCACCTGCGCCCCGCTCGCCAGCCGCGCGGCAGCGTCCTTCTCCAGCAGCCGCTCCACCGTGCGGCTCACTGCCTCGGGCACCGCCGGCCGCCGCTGCGTCACCGCGGGTGGCGTGTGGGTGAAGCGCTGGGCCACCACCACCTGGGCGGTCGCCCCCGTGAAGGGGGGCGCCCCGGTCAGCATCTCGTACAGCACGCACCCCAGCGCGAACAGGTCGCTCCGCCCGTCCACCGCGTCCCCCAGCGCCTGCTCGGGGCTCATGTACGCCGGCGTCCCCACCGCCAACCCCGCCTGGGTGAACGCCCCGGTGGTGGCCGGACCCGCCGGGGCGGTGGCCGCCAGCGCCTTCCCCACGCCGAAGTCCGCCACCACCGCGTGCCCCTCGTGCAGCAGGATGTTCTCCGGCTTGATGTCGCGGTGCACCACGTCGTGCCGGTGCGCGTAGTCCAGCGCGTCCGCCACCGCCGTGGCAATCCGCACCGCCTCCTCCACCGACAGCGCCCCCTGGGCCAGCCGCGCCCGCAGCGTCTCGCCGGCCATCACCGGCATGGTGTAGTACAGCCGCCCCGCCGCCTCCCCCGACTCGAACAGCGGCAGGATGTGCGGGTGCGTGAGCCGCGCCGCCAGCCGGACCTCGCGCGCAAACCGCTCGCGCTCCACCCCCGCCGCCAGCTCGGCGTCCAGCACCTTGAGCGCCACCTCGCGGTCATACTGGCGGTCGTGCGCCCGGTACACCACGGCCATCCCCCCGCGCCCCAGCGTCCCGCGCAGCGTGTAGCGCGCGGCGAGTGCCTCCGTGAGGTCCGGGGGAACGGTCATGGCAGCGGGACCAGGGCGACCACGCAAGGTGGCGTGACCAGCGATTTCCCTTGGAAGATACCGGTCGCACGGCACTGTGGCGCCCTGCGTGGTCAGGGCGCATGTTTGCCAATGACGCCACTACATCGCCGACCCAACCGGCCGTCGTGCTTTCCTGATTCGGGCATGTCATCCCTCGACCTGCTGCGCGCCCGCCTCGCCGCCGCCCTCGGCGAACGCTACACGCTGGAGCGCGAGCTCACCGGCGGGGGGATGGCGCGCGTCTTCGTGGCGCACGAGGCGGCCCTCAATCGCCGCGTCGTCATCAAGACGCTGGCGCCGGAGCTGGCCGCCTCGCTGTCGGCCGAGCGCTTCGACCGCGAGATCCAGTTGGTGGCCGCGCTGCAGCAGGCGAACATCGTCCCGGTGCACGCCTCGGGGAGCGCTGACGGCTTGCCGTGGTTCTCCATGCCCTATGTCGAGGGAGACTCGCTGCGCGCGCGGCTGGCCAAGGGGCCGCTGGCCGAGGCGGAGGCGGTCCCCATCCTCCGCGACGTGGCGCGCGCGCTGGCCTATGCGCATGACCGCGGCGTGGTGCACCGCGACATCAAGCCCGACAACATCCTGCTCTCCGGCGACGCGGCGGTGGTCACCGACTTCGGCATCGCCAAGGCCGTCACCGTGGCGCGGACGATGGGCGACTCGGCCGCCACACGCAGCGGGCCCATCACCTCGGCGGGCATTTCCCTGGGCACGCCCGCCTACATGGCCCCCGAGCAGGCCGCCGCGGACGCCACCGCCGACCGGCGTGTGGACCTCTACGCCCTGGGGTGCGTGGCCTACGAGCTGGTGGCGGGCCACCCGCCCTTCGCGGGAGCCAGCGCCGCCGAGCTTCTGCGCGCCCACCTGCTTACCCCGCCCCCGCCCCTCCCCGCCGCGGCCGGCGCGTCGCGCGGCTACGCCGCGCTGGTGGCCCGCTGCCTGGCCAAGGATCCCGCGCAACGCCCGGCCAGTGCGCGCGAGGTGCTGCGGGCGCTGGAGCAGCTGGG
>JAGWYS010000348.1 GCA_018969225.1 Gemmatimonadota bacterium
GGTGGCGGCCTCGGTGCCGTACTGGAGCGTGGCCGTATTCACGGGGGGCGGGCTCCCCTCGGCCGCCGTGCTGGGGAAGGCGTCGCTGCTGCTGTTCTTCGCCTTCACCGGCGTGGAGGCGTCGCTGGCCACCGGCGCCGAGTTCCGTGACGTGCGACGCGACGTGCCGCGCGGGATCCTGCTGGGCGGGGCGGGGATCGTGGCCACCTACCTGCTGGTGCACGTGGCGGCGCAGAGCGTGCTGGGGGCGGGGCTGGCCACGGAAACGGGGGCGCCGCTGGCGGCCGCCGCCGCGGTGGTGCTGGGCGCCGTCGGGCGGTCGCTGCTGCTGGCGGGGGGCGGGGTCAGCATGGGTGCCGCCGTCGCGGGGGACATGCTGGCCACGCCGCGGGCGCTCTTCGCCAACGCCGTGGACGGGCACCTGCCGGCGGCGCTGGCGCGCGTGCACCCGCGCTTCGCCACCCCGTGGGTGGCGATCGTGACGTACGGGGCCCTGTCGTGCGGCGCGGCGCTGGTGGGCGGCTTCGCGCTGCTGGCCACGCTGGCCAGCGCCGGGCTGCTGGTGGTGTACTTCGCCACCTGCGCCGCCGTGCTGGTGGAGCGGCGGCGCGGGGCTGGGCGCGAGGGGTTCCGGATCCCCGGCGGGGCGCTGGTGCCGGTGCTGGGGATGGTCGCGGTGGGCGGGCTGCTGGTGAACGTCACGGCGCGCGAGTGGCTGTCGCTGGGGGCGCTGGTGGCGGTGGCCACGGTGTTCTACCTGCTGCGTCGGCGCGGCGGCGGTGCGGGGCGCCTGGTCCTGGCCGCGCCCGCCCTCTCGGCGCTGCTGGGGGGACTGCTGCTGGTGCTGGCAACCGGATGCGCGGGCGGACGCCCCCCCACGCTGACCGAAGACACCACGCCCACCGCGCCCACCCCGCCGGCGCCCGTGGCCGACGGATTCCTCTTCACCTTCGCGCCGCCTCCCGGAGCCCCGGCCGTGCTGTCGGTGGCGGTGGCCGGGAGCTTCAACGGCTGGAGCACCTCGGCGCTGCCGATGGCGCGGCAGCCCGACGGCAGCTGGACGGCGCGGCTGCGCCTCAACCCGGGGCAGTACGAGTACAAGTTCCACATCAACGGCGCGTGGCCCGGCGACATGTGCGAGGACCGCACCTGGGGGAACCCCGCGAAGCAGCAGTGGATCGATCCGCAGGCGCTGGGGTGCACCCCCGACGGCTACGGCGGGCAGAATGCCGTGGCGGGGGTGGGGGTGGCCGCCACCGATGTGGGGGCCGTGCACGCGCCCACCAATCCCGCGCACCTGTCGGTGGCGGGGGGACGCCTGTCGGTGCGCGTGGCCACCTTCGCCAACCGCGCGCAGGGGGCCGCGGTGGTCGTGGGGGGGCAACGCATGCCCATGCAGCGGCAGCTGGGGTACCGCGTGTACGACCTGTGGCGCGCCTCGCTCCCCATCGGGACCGCGAGCTACGTGATCAGCGTGCAGCACGCCGGCGGGACGCAGGAGCTGGGGCCCTTCACCGTGCCGGCGGCGCCCTTCACGGCGGTGCCGTGGGTGGGCGGGGCCGTGGGATACCAGATCTTCCCCGAGCGCTTCTGGAACGGCGACCGCGGCAACGACCGCTTCGGCGTGGAAACGTCGGAGTACCAGTTCCTGCACCCGGTGCTGCGCGGCGCGCCGCCGGTGTACGTCCCCGAGTGGAACGGCCCCATCTACCAGCAGCATTGCTGCCAGCAGTACTTCGGCGGCGACCTGCAGGGGATCGTGGACAAGCTGGGGCACCTGCAGGCGCTGGGGGTGACGCTGCTGTACCTCAACCCCATCTGGCTGGCGGGGTCGGCGCACGGGTATGACACGTGGGACTACCAGCAGGTGGACCCGGCGTTCGGCACCGAGGCGGTGCTGCGGCGGCTGCTGGATGCGGCGCACTCGCGCGGGATGAAGGTGATCTGGGACTTCGTCCCCAATCACGTGGGGATCGGGTTCGGCCCCTTCCAGGACGC
>JAGWYS010000349.1 GCA_018969225.1 Gemmatimonadota bacterium
CTGACGGGGGGGTGGCAGGGTGGGGCGACCTGGTCCTGCGGAGCGAAGTGTGCGCCCGGTCCGCCCGGTCCAACCTGCCAAAAGCGGCCATGTTGCATTCGATGCGCACTTGCTGCATGGCCGCTTTCCGTCCATCTTGCGCGTGAGGCCTGTGGCCCGGCTTGCGGCGTTCTCCATCCCCGGCCTCGAGTGCCACTTCCCTGCGGGGGATCACCTGCCGCCGCATTTCCATGTTCGCAAGCCCGGGGCGTGGGAGATCAAGGTGTCCATCAATCACGTGCGTCGGGAGGATGCCACCTTGAGGTACACGGCCGTTCGGCCGCGAAACCCCTCGCGCAGGCGACATGTGCCCACTGGCGCCGAACTGGAGGCGCTTCGGGAGGCCGTGCTGGCGCACCGTCGCGCGCTGCTGCGCGAATTCGCGGCGATGGGGACCCGCGACCGTCCTCGGCGTGGGGCCCCGTGATCGCCCCGGCCTTGCCGCTCACCGTCCTGCTGGCCCGCGATCCCGGGCGTTTGGCACTTCCGGCGGCGCCATCGCGGGGGACCGTGCGTCTCACCCGCAGCCCAGTGCGGGCGATGGAGGCGCGCCGCCTGCTCGTGCTGGCCGAGGCGACACGGTTGGAGACGGTGGCCCGCGCGGCGGTGGCGGCCAATCGGGCGCATCGGTTGGTGGGGTTGCTGGTGCGCGAGGATGTGAGTCCGCGCTGGGTGCCGCAGATGATGCGCGAGGCGGGGCTGGGGCTGTCGGAACGGGTGCATTCACACGCGGACGATGCGGTGCCGGGACGGGTGCTCGCGGCGCACCGCATGGACGCGGCGGCGGAGTCCATTGCCGACGCCACGGTGGTGGACGACACGCTGGTGCTGCTGGCGTGCGACTTCTCGCGCCACCGGGTGCCGCTGGCGGCGTTGTCGCCCGTGCGGCGCCTGGGGCGGCGTCAGCGCGCCGACTTCTCCATTGCCGCCGACGGCGCGTATCTCCATTGGCCGGCCGCCGACGCGCACCTGTCGCTGGAATACCTGCTCGCGGCCGTTGACCCCGCGCGCCGCCGCGCGGTCCGTGCCGAGGCGCTGCACGCGCACCGGGCGTTCGGCGCGGCCGTGCGCGCCCTGCGTCGCGGGCGCGGGCTTACGCAGGACGCCGTCCCCGGGCTGTCGGCCCGGCAGCTCCGGCGCATCGAGGGCGGTGCGGACGGGAGCGTCCTCTCGGAGCGCGCGCTGGGCGCGCTGGCGGCGGCGCACGGCCTCGCCCCGGAGGCTTATCTGGACGCGCTGGCCGAGGCGCTCGCCTCGGCGTGACCCCTCTCGAAGGGGGTCTGACACTCCCGCGCTCACCCGCCACCGCGCTCGCTTGCCCCCGCCCGCCGGGCGCGGCAGGTTGGGCATCGGCGCACGATGTCCTCACCGCGGGAGCCATGGCATGGGTCTCTTCTTCCGGCGCTCGGTCAACTTCGGGCCGTTGCGCGTGAACTTCAGCACGCGCGGCGTGGGGTACAGCGTGGGCGGGCGCGGCTTCCGCACCGGCGTGCGCGCCAATGGGCGCCGCTACACGCGCGTGAGCCTCCCCGGCACGGGGATCGGCTACCAGCAGACGCACGGCAAGGCCGGCGCCGGCGGGTGCCTGCTGTATGCCGCGCTGCTGGGGGGCGCCGTGGCCGCCCCGTGGTGGATGGCCTGACCGCCCCGAACTCCCCGACCTCCCGGACCCGACCATGGCCGACGACGCCAACCCGTTTGCGCACGCCCTCCTGCTCACGCGCACCCTGCGCACCCCGCACAGCGAGCGGTTCCTGCTGGGGATGGCGGGGCAGGGGGGGGAGTTCGGCGCGTGCGACCTGCACTACCTGGCCGACGGCACCGTGGAGGGGACGGTGGTGCTGTTCGACGACGCGGGGATGACCGAGGCGCAGGTGCCCGCGCTGCTGCAGGCGCTGGACGAGCAGCTGCTGCCGGAGGTGCGGCTGGACGAGCGGACGCTGTCGTTCA
>JAGWYS010000104.1 GCA_018969225.1 Gemmatimonadota bacterium
CCCCTCGCCGTGGCTCCCTCCCTTCCAGAGTCCGGCCACGTTCCCCTGCGCGTCGGCGAAGAGGCGCGGCATGTTCACGATCTTCGCCTCCTGCGGCTTCGCCACCGGCACCTTGATCACCTCGATGCGGAAGAGCGCCGTGGCGGTGTCCCCCGGGGCGCGCACGCACCCGGCCAGCTCGCTGGGGGAGCGCACCGGCCCGGTCCCCTGCACGTACACGTACACGTGCGCCTGGTCGCGCGGGTCGGTCACCAGCGTGTGCGTGTGCGACCCGCGGCAGGTCTGCACCATCGCCACCTGCTTGGGCGCGTCCAGGTTGCTGACGTCGAAAATCCGCACGCCGCGGAAGCGCGCCGCGCTGACCGAGTCGGCCACCCCCTGCGTGCCGCAGTCGGTGCGCCCGGCCAGGTCCTCCACCGACATGAACAGCAGGGTGCCGTGCACCGACACGTCCCCCTGTCCCCCCTGGCACACCACGGCGGTGCGCAGCTTCGGGGCGCGCGGGTCGCTGATGTCGTACGCGCGCCAGCCGTGCCACCCGCCCTGGAAGACGAGCGCCCCCTGGAAGGCCAGGTCGGAGTTGGCGAAGTCGAACGACCCCAGGTTCTTCGGGTCGTACCACCCCTCGGCGCGCGGGGTGTTGGAGACGAGGGTGAGGTGGCGGATGGCCGAGGCGGCGTCGGCCACGCCGCCCTTCAGCCCCACGCGCGGGTCGGGCTGCGCGGCCAGGGGGGCGGCGGCCAGGGTGAGCGCGACAAGCGGCAGCAACCGTGGAAGTCGGGGCATGGTCAGGGGATTCGGGTGAGGAGCGTCTGCATGCGCGCGATCTCGGCGCGCTGGTCGGTGTCCACGTCGGACACGAAGGTGAAGGTTTGCGTCTCGCGGGCGGCGCCGGGGGTGGCCAGCAGGTCGCGGACCATCGCCAGCGCCCCCTCATGATGCCGGATCATCAGCCGCAGGAACAGCCGGTCGAAGGCCAGGCCGCTGGCGGCGCCCAGCTCGGCCAGCTCGGCGGGGGTCAGCATCCCGGGCATCGCCGCCGCGCCGTGCCCGGCGTGCGCCTCGTGGCCGGCGTGTCCTCCGGCCGCGCCCGGGAGCGCTCCGGTGCTGTCGGGGACCGGCTCGCCGCGCTCCGCCAGCCACCGGCGCATCGCCGCGATCTCGTCGCGCTGCGACACGTCGATGCGCTCGGCCAGCACGCGCAGCGCCGGCGTGGCGGTGCGCGCCGGCACCAGCGCCGCCATCACCAGCGCCTGCGCGTGGTGGCCGATCATCCCCTGCATGAACGCCGCGTCGGCCGCGGTGTGGCGCGCCGTGTCGGGCTTGACCTTCGCCGAGTCCGCCGGCGGCGCATGCCCCGCGTGCGCGTCGTGCCCCGCGTGCGCGCCTCCCACGCCGCTGCCGGACTTGAACCCCGTCATGGCGCCCGTCTGCCGGTCGTGCTGCATCACCGCGCCGCGCGTCACCGACGGCGTGGGGAGCGGGCCGAGGGTGGCCATCGCCAGCCCCCCCATGTTCTCCACCCCCATCTCCAGCGACATCCGCCGCCACCCCGCCTCCGGCATCACCTCGGTGGTGTCGTCGCGAAAGCGCGCCGCCGCCACCAGGATCTCGGCCCGCTTGCGCGCGCGCGGCACCGCCGGGTTGGCCAGGATGTCCGAGATCACGTCGTGCATGGAGTGCAGGTTGTCGAAGATGATCGCCGCCTCGGGGTAGCGCGCCGTGAACGCCGGCGAGATGGCCGCGGTCATCGGCATCTGGTGCGGCAGCGTGGCCACCCCACCCTCGATCATCTGCCAGAAGCGCGCGACGGCCGCGCGCACCCCCGCCTGCCGCGCCTCGGAGGTGCGCCCGACCACCAGCGGCTCGTACAGCCCCACCTGCAGCCAGTGGTACCCCCAGATGAGCCCGTTGAACTTGGGATACTTCTGGCGGAAGGCCAGCGAGTACGGCTGCTCCTGCATGAGCGCCATCGACTTGGGACGCGCGCTGAACGCCAGGTCGGGGCGCGAGCGGTAGTAGCGCAACAGCCGCGCCACCTCCGCGTCCTGCCGAGCCGAGTCGAGCCGCTCGTCGGCCAGCACGTCGTACAGCTGCCGGTGCAGCAGGTGCGCCCACTCGAACATCGCCTTGGCCTCGGGGGCCAGCCGCGTGTACCGCACGGCGATGGCGGCCTCCTCCAGCGGCACGCGCGGCGGGCGCACGAGCACCTCCCGCACCAGCTGGTCGTAGGTGTCCTCCTCCAGCCGCGACGCCGGGGCGTCGGGGCGCGTGTACAGCTCCTCGTACAGGATGGCGTGCCCGAAGTCGAAGGCGTTGAACAGCCGGTCGGCGTTGGCATGCCGCGTCCGGAACACCCAGTTGTGTGGCGCCTGCAGGTAGAACTGCTCAGGCACCGTCACCCATTGCGCCTGGGCCGGTGCGGCGGCCAGCGCCACCCCCGCCAGCGCGACCGCCGCCAGCGCCGCGGCCGCCACCGCCGCGCGGGCCCGCGCCCCCAGCCCCGGGCGCGCGCCCGTCGTCATACTCCGATGCCCCGTCACCGTCCCCTCCACGGCAGCCCCACCGCCACGGCCGCCCCGGCCGTCAGGTACCACCCGGTTTCCTCTCCTCGAACCCGCCGCCCGCCGCCAAGATCCAGCGCCACCCGCGGCGACAGCTGCGAGCGCGCCCCCGCCGCCACGTCCACGCGCAGCGGGCGCGCGTCGGCATCCACCAGCGGGCGCGAGGTCACCACCTCCGCCCCCACCAGCAGCGCGCGCAGCGGAAAGGGGCGGTCCACCGACACGCCCGCCAACCACCGTGATTGCTCGCCCACCGCCGCCGCCGACGGGCCGATCCCCGCTGGCGCCCCCAGCGGCGGCGGCGCCGTCGGGGCCGCCCCCACCGTCACCTGGCCGTTCACGTGCACCCGGAAGTTCGGCAGGGTGCGGGTGAGGATCCCCTTGAAGGTCGGACGGATCCGGTCGGGGCCCTCGTTCCCCACCGGCAGCGTGGTTTCCACCCCCACCGCCATGGCCGGGAGCGCAGTCTCCACGTTCAGCATGTGCAGCAGCGCCACCTCCACGCCGCCCAGCGTCATCCCGCCCGCGGGCGGGCGCCCCGGACGCGCAGGGCCCTCCGTGCGCGCCAGCGGGAACCCCACCTCGAACTGGGTGCGGGTGGCAAACCCCACGGCAAACTCCGGCTCGATCCCCCACTGGGCGCGCCGACCGCGCCCCCCCTCCACGCGCAGCGGCGCCAGCTGCAGCTCCACCGCGCGCCGTTCCACCACATGGGCGTCCTCCACCTGCAGCGGACGCCCCGTGTCCGTGTTGTAGTAATCCGTCTGGGCCGACAGGGCGACGACGGGGACGGCGCTGCACAGCGCGACCCCCGCGGCCCACCGGCACACTGCCGCGTTCCGCATGACATCCCGGGTTGAAGCACACAGGCGCGCACCGGCGCCGAGTGCGCCGGGCGGTCAGGTGGGGAGCGCGATGCGCGGCGGGGGCGGCTCGGGGGCGCGGGTGGGGGCGGCCGGTGCGTGCTGGGGTGCGCGCGGAACCACGCGTGTCACCGGCAGGGCGGCCGCCGTCTGCACGGTGGGCGCTGCGGGCACAGGGCCCGTGGTGGCGCACCCCCCTGGAAGCGGGCAGGGGGGGGTCGGCGTATCAGATGACGCGGGCGACCCGCGGCCGGGCGCCGTGGCTGCCGGGTCGTGGGGGGCCGCGGCGCGGGGGGGCGTGTAGCCACCATGCCCCGCGTGCCCCGCGTGCCCCGCGTGCGCGGCCCCGGAGACCGACGCGCTCCCCGGGGCCGTTGGCAGCATCTGGCACGCCGCCACCGACGCGCCCCACCCGGCCTGCCACAGCAGCAGGGTCATCAGGAGGGGGGCCAGCGCGCGCAGCCGATGCATGGCGACAAGGTAACGGGTGGGAGCGCCCGGTGGCACTGAACTCCACGGCGGTCAACGACGCGCCGCGGAGCCCGCTCGACGTGGACGTCCCCGCCACTCGGCCCTCCCCATTGCGGCCCACTCGGCGCGGCTGGACGTTAGACCGCCATCTCTGCCGCCTAATCAGGGGGTGTCTGGGGTCGTCCGGTGTGGCAACGCGTTGTGGACCAGCCAGTGATGGGGGTGGGAGCCGACGGGCGCCCGGCGTGCCAGACTGCGATTGGGCGCAGGAAAAGCTCTGGCCGTTCAGGGATCGCCTGCAGGCTCGTGCGCGTGATGGCGGCGAGGGCGCCGTTGCCCGTATCCACCGATCCCACCAATTTCCATCCATGGTCGACAAGTCCCCGATCCTCGAATCGATGACCGCCCAGGAGCGCATCGCGCTGATGGGTCGACTGTGGGATAGCCTCGATGCGGCCGTGGCCGCGCCGATCTCCCCGGCGCTCGCGGAGGAGCTCACGCGCCGTGAGGCCGAGGCCGATGCGGATCCTGAGGCGGGCATTCCCTGGCAGGCGCTGCGGGACGAACTGCGCAGCCGACTGCCCTGAGTGCGTCGCGTCGTCGTTCGACGTCTGGCGCAAGCCGAGATTGCAGAGGCGTTCGAGTGGTACCGTGAGCGCTCGGTCACGGCCGCTGGAGAGTTCTTGGCGGAGGTCGATCGCGCGACGGTCGAGATTGAGCGGGATCCGGAGCGCTTCACGGTGGTGCACGGGCACCTGCGTCGCATGCTGCTGCAGCGCTTCCCCTACGGGGTGTACTTCAAGGTGTACGCGCGTTCGATCAGCGTCGTCGGTGTCATTCACGGGCACCGTCACCCAGATGTCTGGTTGAAGCGCACCGCGCCATGACGGGTCGCGGATGCCGCCGGGGCGGATGAAGGAGCGCGACTGGTTCGCTGCGCCCACCTGTCGTATCCTTGCGAGGACCCTCAACAGAGCCAAGCGGCACGCCGACCTCAACATCCGGAGCGTTGTCATGACCACGGTGTCCCTGTCTGTTGGCGGCATGTCCTGCGCCCACTGCGCCCGTGCCGTGCGTGATGCCCTGGGGAAGCTGCCGGGGGTGACCGTGCAGTCGGTCGCCATTGGCGCCGCCACCGTGGAGTACGACCCGGCGGCCACATCGGTGGAGCAGATCAGCGCGGCAATCAAGGACGCCGGTTACCCGGTGCTCGGCCACTTCGACCCCGCCTCCTGAGCGGCGCGTGCGGTCGCTCCCGGTGCTGACCGCCCCCGCGTCCCCCGCCGAGGAGGCGCCGCGTCCCCTGGTCACGGCGGCAGGGCCCGGGGACACCACCGTGCGGCTGCCGGTGACGGGGATGACGTGCGCCGCCTGCCAGGCGCGGGTGCAGCGTTCGCTGCAGAAGGCCCCCGGCGTGCGCGACGCCACGGTCAACCTGCTCATGAAGAGCGCCACCGTGGCGTACGACCCGGCGATCACGTCCCCGGCGGCGCTGGTGGCGGTGGTGGAGGACGCCGGGTACGGGGCGGCGCTCCCCGCCTCGGCGGACGACGCCTTTGCCGAACAGGTGGCGCGCGACGCGGCGCAGCGCGCGGAGGCGCAGGCGCTCACCCGGCAGGCCGTGGGGAGCGGGGTGGCCGGGGCGGTGGCCATGCTGCTGTCGATGCCGCTGATGGCGGGGATGACCGGGACCCACGGGGGGCACGCCGCGCCCACCGACCCGCTGCTGGCGTGGGGGATGCGCACCGTGGACCCGGCGCTGCACGGGGCGCTGCCGTGGCTGTACGCCATCCCGCCCGGGGTGCTGCGGGGGGCGCTGCTGCTGCTGACCGTGGCGGTGATGGCGGGGGCGGGGCGGCACTTCTACGTGCGGGCGTGGGCGGCGGCGCGCCACGGCGGGGCCGACATGAACACGCTGGTGGCGGTGGGGACGCTGGCGGCCTTCGCGCAGAGCCTGGCGGCCACCGTGGCCCCCGGGTGGTTCACCAGCCGCGGGCTCCCGGCCGACGTGTACTACGAAGCGGTGGTGATGATCACCGCGTTCATCCTGGCGGGGCGGGCCATTGAGGCGCGCGCCACGGGGCGCACCACGGCGGCGCTGCGGGCGCTGGTGCGGCTGCAGCCGGCCACGGCGCGGGTGGTGCGTTTCGGGCAGGAAGTGGAGGCGCCGCTGGACACGCTGGAGCCCGGGGAGGAGGTGGTGGTGCGCCCCGGGGAACGGCTGCCGGTGGACGGCACGGTGGTGGCCGGGGGCAGCGCGGTGGACGAGAGCCTGCTGACCGGTGAGTCGATGCCGGTGCCCAAGACGGCCGGTGATACGGTCATTGGTGGCACCATCAACGGAACAGGATCGCTGCACTATACGGCCACCACGCTGGGACGCGACAGCGTGCTGGCGCAGATCGTCGCGCTCATGCGCGATGCGCAGGGGACGCGCGCCCCCATGCAGCAGCTGGCCGACCGCATCAGCGCGGTGTTCGTGCCGGTGGTGATGGCGCTGGCCGTGCTCACCGTGGTCGGGTGGTGGTGGCTGGGGGGGGAGGCGGCGCTGGGGCGCGGCTTCCTGGCGGGGGTGGCGGTGCTCATCATCGCCTGCCCCTGCGCCATGGGGCTGGCGGTGCCCACCGCGGTCATGGTGGCCAGCGGGCGGGCGGCGCAGCGCGGCATCCTGGTGAAGGGGGGGGAGGCGCTGCAGCGCGCCGGCGCGGTCACCACGGTGCTGCTGGACAAGACCGGCACGGTGACCGCGGGGGCGCCGGTGGTGACCGACGGAGCGCTGGCCGACGGGGGCCCGTGGATGGCGGGGGGCACCTTGTCCGCCCCGGCACGGGCGTTCCTGGCGGCGGTGGCGTCACTGGAGCAGCGGAGCGAACACCCCGTGGCCACGGCGGTGGTGGCGGCGGCACGGGATGCCGGCGTGCCGCTGGTGGCGCCCGCGACGTTCCAGTCCACCTCGGGGGGCGGGGTGGCCGGCGTGGTGGAGGGCGTCCCCGTGGCGGTGGGGACGATGGCGTTCCTGCGCGACTGGGGGGTGGACCCGTCGCCGCTGGCCCCGGTCGTGGACGGGTGGAGCGCCGCCGGGAAGACGCCGCTGCTGGCCGCGGTGGACGGGCGGTTGGCGGGGGCGCTGGCGGTGGCCGACGTGGTGCGCCCCGAGTCGGCGGTGGCGGTGGCGCGGCTGCGCGCGCTGGGGGTGGAGGTGGTGCTGCTCACCGGCGACACGCTGCCCACGGCGCAGGCCATTGCGCGGCAGGTGGGGATTGCCGACGTGGTGGCTGGCGTGCTCCCGGCCGGGAAGGTGGCCGAGGTGCGTGCGCGGCAGCAGCCGACGGGGGGTGGGCGCCCCGTGGTGGCCATGGTGGGGGATGGCGTGAACGACGCCCCCGCGCTGGCGCAGGCCGATGTGGGGATGGCCATTGGCAGCGGCACCGACGTGGCGGTGGCCGCCGGCGACCTGGTGCTGCTGCGCGGCGCGGTGGCGGGGGTGGCCGACGCCATCACGCTGTCGCGCCGCACCGTGCGGGTGATGCGGCAGAACCTGGGGTGGGCCTTCGGCTACAACGTGGTGGCGATCCCCGTGGCCATGGGGGTGCTGGTCCCCGTGTGGGGGGTTCAGCTGAGCCCCCTGCTGGCCAGCCTGGCGATGGCGTTCAGCTCCGTGAGCGTGGTGGTGAACTCGCTGCGCCTGGCGCGGGGGTAGGGGCGGGGGGGCCGCCCCCTTATGCCTGGCGCCCCAGCGCCCGCCCCCGCCGCACCCGCTGCCAGTACACCACCGGCCCCAGCGCCGCCGCCGCCAGCGCTCCTAGCGCCGCCGGTGCGCTGGCTGAGCCGTCAGTGAGGTTGAGCGCCACGGTGACCAGCAGGATCACCGCCGGCACCGCCATGAGCACCGCCAGCCCTGCGCGCCCCACCGGCACGCGGAAGGCCCCGGCGGGGGCCGCCATCGTGGCGCGCAGCCACCACAGCGCCGCGTACTCCATCCCCAGCGCCAGCGAGTACAGCAGCACGTCGGCCACCACCAGCTGCGCAAAGGGCAGCAGCGCGAACACCGAGTAGCACACCGCCGACAGCAGCACCGCGCGCGCCGGATTGTCGCGGCGGTCGAGCACCGCCAGCCCGCCGGGAAGCAGCCCGTCGCGCGCCATGGCCAGCGGGATGCGGCTGTACGCCAGCAGCAGCGCGTTGAACAGCGCCAGCGCGCTCACCACCCCCGCCGCCGCCACCAGCACCGCCAGCGCGGGCCCCAGCGCCCCCCCCGTGGCCACGGCAATCGCCGGCCAGCCGCCGTCGCGCCACTGCGTCCAGTCCGACGCCGCCAGCGCGGCCGACACCGGCACCAGGTACCCCAGCGTCACCACCGCCAGCGTGAGCGCCAGCGCCCGCGGGTAGGTGCGCGAAGCGTCGCGGATCTCCTCCCCCACCGTGCTGGCGTTGTCCCACCCCAGGTAGTTCCACAGCACCGTGGACAGCCCCACCCCCAGCGCCCCCGCCGTGGTCTCCCCGGGGCGCGTGAAGGGCTCCCAGGGCAGGTGATCCATCCGCGGCACCGCCGCCACGCTGATGGCCAAGAAGGTGCCCAGCACCACCGCCGCGGCGGCCATCGACACCTGCCCCACGCGCCCCGCTCCGCGCAGGTTGATGGCCGTGGCCGTCCAGATCATGGCCAGCGCCACGGCCCACTGCGCCCCGGCGGACAGGTCGGGGAAGAAGAAGCGCAGGTACTGGTTCAGCAGCACCGGGTAGATGGCCATGTCCACCAGCGAGTAGCACCAGGTGCACCAGCCGTTCTGGAACGCCCAGAAGGGGCCGAAGGCGCGGTGCACCCACCGGTAGTACCCCCCCTCCTCCGGGAGCATGCTGGCCAGCTCGGCCACCAGCAGCGTCTCCGGGATGCTCCACAGCAGCGGCACCACTACCAGCAGCAGGAGCGTCGCGCCGGGGCCCACGGCCTCCACCAGCCCCTCCATGGAGAAGGCGCCGCCGGAGGTGTTGAAGAACATCACGGCGGCCAGCGCCACCGTGCCCAGCGAGCGTCGGAGGGTCATGTCGCCGGGAACCTCCCCACCATGGACCACCGGGTCAAGGTGCGCAGCGGTCCAGCCGCGGGGGGCGATCGGGGCCGGGCCCTTGAATGGGGATAATTGGTGAGCGAAATTATCGGATATCGCTACTTGAAACCCGTTATCATCCGTTCATGCCCAGCTCCCACGCGGTCCGGTCCGCGCGCCCTCCGCGCTGCCGCCGCTGCCCCCTCGCCGCCGCCTGCTGCCTGGCCGTCGCCCTGCCGACGCTGGCCGCCCAGCCCGCCAGCCAACCCCGCGCGCCCCTCGCCGCGCTCCGGCGAGACACGACGCGGCGCGCTGACTCCACCCGGGCCCCCGGCCAGCTCCCCGGCGTCTCCGTGGTGGGGGAGGCTACCCCCTTGGACCGCATCCCCGGGTCGGTGGCCGTCATCTCCCCGGAACAGCTGCGTCGCAGCCGCGTCTTCTCCACCCAGGAGGCGCTCCGCAAGGTGGCCGGCGTGGTGGTGCGCGACGATGAGGGATTCGGCGCCCGCCCCAACATCGGGATCCGCGGCCTCAACCCCACCCGCTCCACCAAGGTGCTCCTCCTCGAGGACGGCGTCCCCATCACCATCGCCCCCTACGGCGACAACGCCGCCTACTACCACCCGCCCATCGAGCGGATGGAGTCGGTGGAGGTGCTCAAGGGCGCCGGGCAGGTGCTTTACGGGCCGCACACCGTGGGCGGGGTGATCAACTACCGCACGCCGGCCATCGCCCGCACCCCCACCGCCACGCTGTCGCTCAGCGGTGGCACCCGCGGCTTCCGCACCCTGCGCGCCGCCGCCAGCGGCACGGTGGGGGAAACGGGGCTGCTGGCGGACCTGGTCCGGCGCGAGACGCTTGGGGCCCGGGAGAACACCCGCACCACGGTGGACGACGCCTCGGTCAAGCTCCGCGTCCCGCTGGCCGGCAGTCAGCAGCTCACCCTGCGCGGCTCCCTCTTCCGCGAGCAGTCGCAGGTGACCTACGCGGGGCTCACCGAGGCCGAGTACGCCGCCAACCCGCGGCAGAACCCCTTTGCCGACGACGCATTCGACATCACGCGGCTGGGGGGCGCCGTGGCCCACCAGGTGGGGGCCACCCCGCAGCGCCGCCTGGTGACCACCGCCTACGCTCACACGGTGCAGCGCGACTGGTGGCGCCAGAGCTCAAGCTCCGCCCAGCGACCCAACGACCGCAGTGACCCGGCGTGCGGCGGGATGGCCAACCTGCGCACCACCTGCGGCAACGAGGGGCGGCTGCGCGATTACGTGGTGGCCGGGGTGGAACCGCGGCTGGCGTGGCAGCGGCTGGGCGCTCGGCATCTCCTGCAGCTGGACGCCGGCGTGCGCCTGCACCACGAAGTGCAGGAGCGGCAGCAGGTGAACGGTGGCACGCCGCGCGCGCGCACGGTGGGGCTCCCGGGCGACGTGAACGCGGGAATCGTGGAGGACAATCGCCGCACCACGCTGGCCCACGCGGCGTTCGTGCAGGCGCGCGTGGTCGCCGGTGCGCTCTCGGTCACCACGGGGGTGCGCGGCGAGGCGATGCGCCTCACGCGCCTCAACCGTCGCCCGGTGCCCGGGCACCCGGAGGGGGTGGCCGGCGCCACGTCGCTGGCCGCGCTCATCCCCGGCGTGGGGGCCACCTGGACCGTGCGACCCGGCATCACGCTGTTCACCGGGCTGCATCGCGGGTTTTCCCCGCCCCGCCCGGAGGACATCATCAGCAACAGCACCGGCGGCGTGGTGGAGCTGGACCCCGAGGCCAGCTGGAACAGCGAGGTCGGGGCGCGGTGGCAGCGCGGCACGGCGTGGCAGCTGGAAGCCACGCTCTTCAGCATGGACTTCGCCAACCAGGTGGTTCCGGCGAGCATCGCCGGGGGCGTGGGCGCCGCGCTCACCAACGCGGGGCGCACCCGCCATCGCGGCGCGGAGCTGTCGGTGCAGGCGGCGGCGGAAGGGGGCGCGTTCCGCCCCTTCGTGGAGCTGGCCGCCACCTGGCTCCCCGTGGCGCGCTACGTGGGGGCGCGGTGGGCGTACGTGGGGACCACCGCCACCGACGGCGTGGGGAAGGTGTTCCTGGAGCCGGATGCCGCCCGCACCCGCACGCGCGTGTCGGTGACAGGGAACCGCCTGCCCTACGCCCCAACGGCGACCCTCACCAGCACCGTGGGGGTGCGCCACCGTGATGGCGCCGAGCTGCGCGTGGAGCTGGTGGCGGTGGGGGCGCAGGCCAGCGACCCGGTGAACACGCGCGTGCTGGCCGCCGACGGGCAGCAGGGGCCGATTGCGGCGAACGCGCTCTGGAACGCGACCGCCAACGTGCCGCTGGGGCGCACCGGGCTGGGCGGGTGGGTGGCGGTGAAGAACCTCACCGACCGCACCGTGGTGGTGGACCGCACGCGCGGGCTGCTGCCGGGGATGCCGCGGCTGGTGCTGCTGGGGGTGTCGCAGCGCTGGTGAAGGAGAAACGGCTGGTGCGGGCGGGGTTGACCGCTCCCTGAAGGACTATACTATGTGTATACACCTTCAGGGGGCCGACATGCGCACCATCGTGCGGAAGTGGGGGAACAGCCTCGGCGTGCGGATTCCCAGCCGACTGGCGGCCGATGTGCATCTGGCCGAGGGGGCGGAGGTGGAGGTCACCATCCGTGACGGCCAGTTGGTGATCGCGCCGGTGCTGTCGCTGGCGGAATTGGTGGCGCAGATCACCCCGGACAACCTCCCCGCGCTGGTGGACGACGCGCCGCGCGGCGCGGAGCTCTGGTGACCGATGGATTGGCCGGGCCCGTTGAGCGGGATGCGCCCGCTCACGGCCCCGAACCCGACGGCTGGGTGCCGGACCGAGGGGATGTCATCTGGCTGGAGTTCGACCCCCAGGCGGGGCGGGAACAGGCCGGACGGCGCCCCGCCGTGGTGCTGTCGCCCGCGCGGTATAATGCCCCGACAGGGCGCGCGCTGTGCGTGCCGGTGACCACCAGGGGGAAGGGGTATCCGTTCGAGGTGTCTCTGCCGGCAGACGGACCGGTGCAGGGGGTGGCCTTTGCCGACCAGGTGAAGTGCCTGGATTGGCGCGCCCGGCACGCGCGCTACGTGTCGGCGCTGCCGCCCACCGTGGTGGCCGCGTTGCTGGCCCGAACGCGCGCACTGCTGGAGTGAGGGGGCTCCGGCGGCGCCGCTCGCATCCCGTCCCGATCCCCGTGGAGTCCTGATGTCCAGAGCTTTCCTGCGCGATGACGCCGAAGGGGAGATGCCCCGGCGCCACTATGACTTGCCGCCCCGCGACGATCCCGCCTACGACCGGCAGGCCGCCAAGGCGCTGCTGGAGGCCGCCTGCGTGGGGGAGACGCAGCTGGCCGAGCGGGCCACCGGCTACTACTGGGGGGAGCCGGTGCTGCGGGAGCATGTGGCGGTTCTGCTGGCGGAGGCGGAGCGGGCCGGGCACGACCGGATGGAGCAGGTGGCGCGGCGGTTCCTGCGGTGAGCGGGCGGACGCGCCGCGCCCCTCACCCCCCGCCGGCCGAGACGGTCACCTCCACCGTCACCGTCTCCGCCGGCGGCACGTCGGTTTCCCACCCGCGCCGGTAGGCCAGCACC
>JAGWYS010000105.1 GCA_018969225.1 Gemmatimonadota bacterium
CGTGCGCACGGCGGGCGGGGGCGTCCAGCCGGCGGAACCGCTGCTGTGGCTCACGCTGTACCCGCTGCGCACGGGGGGTATCCCGGACGTCGAGCCGGGGACCACGCGCCGCCGCTACGCCTGGACCGTGGGCGACCGGTCGGCCCTGGGGCCCACGCCCACCGGGCGCCGCTGGCGCTCGCTGCGCACGGTGCTCAACCCCAGCGGCGCCGACCTCTCGCGCATCGAGACGGTGGAGTTCTTCGCGCTGGTGCAGGCCGAGGCGGCCAAGCGCCACCGCAATCCGGTGCTCGTCTTCGACTTCGGGGAGATCAGCGAGAACAGCGTGGCCTTCGCCCCCGAGACGCTCACCGTGGCCGCCCCCGCGCGCGCGGGGCTCGCCCCCGACTCCACGTGGCGCGGGAAGCGGCTGGTGGGGTACGACCGGCTGGACACCGAGCGCAACCGGCTCTCCCGTGCCTTCAACGCGCTGGATGACGACATCGGGCTCCCCGGGGACGTGGCCGACACGCTGGTGGTGGTGGACCGGACAACGGGGGGCGGCGTCCCCGCCCTCCGGTTCGGCGTGCCGCTCTGCTCCCAGGCAGCCCGGACGGTGCAGGCGCTCGGCGACAGCCGCGCCAACTGCGGCGCCGGGAACAACCGCCTGGACGAGGAGGACATCGACCTCGACGGCCAGCTCAACCTCCCGGCGGCCGCCGCCGACCGCGAGGCGTTCCGCCGCTTCATCGTGGACCTGGCCGACACGCGCAGCTGGACGCGCACCGGTCGCTGCTTCGCCCAGCGCGACTCCACCGCGGCCGGGGTGGCCACGGACTCGCTCTGCTGGGTGCAGGTGCGCCTCAACTGGCGCGCCCCCGCCGAGGAGGTCAACGCCCCCAACGAGCGGCGGATGCGCGCGCTGCGCCTCACGATGGTGTCGGGGGCGCAGGCGGCCGACGGCGACTTCACGCGGGTGGCGCTCGCGCGGGTGCGCCTGGTGGGGGCGCCGTGGCTCAAGCGCAGCGCGGCCCCGCTCAGCGGCATCGCCGGCGACTCCAGCGCCGCCCCGGGCGGCTATGTGGTGGCCAGCGTCATCGGCACCCTCGACTCGTCGGCGGTGCTCCCCTACACGCCGCCCCCGGGGGTGGTGGAGGCGCCCGAGAACCGGCAGGCCGGCTACGAGGCCACGCGCATCCAGGTGAACGAGCGCGCGCTCCGCCTGCAGGCCGGGATCCCGGGGCGGGCGTTCCGCCCCTTCGACCGCGCCGAGGCGTTCTTCCGCTTCCCCGAGGGGACGAAGACGTTCATGGGGTACCGCACGCTGCGCCTGTGGATGCGCGGGCGCGGCAACGGCTGGGGGCGCACGGGCGAGCTGAACGGCTTCATCAAGATCGGCCGCGACGAGCACAACTTCTACCTGTACCGCACCCCGGTGCAGGCCGGCCCCGGCGCGGCGGCCTGGGAGCCCGAGGTGCGCGTGGACCTCACCCGCTTCCAGCGGCTGCGCGCGCAGCTGGAGAACGCGTACCTGCGCGGCGGCGCCGACTCCCTGCAGTGCACCGGCACCGACCTGGAGCTGGTGAAGCGCTCCGGCGCCCCGCGCGGCGTGGTGGCGCGCCGTCACGCGGTGTGCGAGGACGGCTACATCGTGTACAGCGCCGACCCGGCGGTGACGCCCCCCAACCTGGCGGGCGTGCAGGAGCTGGCGGTGGGGTTCGTGCGCGTGGACAGCGTGCCGCGCGGCGGCACCGCCATCCTGGAGAACGACACGCTGGAGCTGTGGGTCAACGACCTGCGGCTGGCCGACGTGGTGGCCGACGTCGGGATGGCCGGCGAGGTGGGGCTGTCGCTCACTGCGAGCGACGTGGCCGACGTGCGGGTCACGCTCAGCCGACGCGACCCCCAGTTCCGGCAGTTGGCCGAGGTCCCCTCGTTCCTCACCAGCAGCGGCGTGGCGGTGGGGACCACGCTGCACGGCGAGAAGCTCCTGCCGGCGCGGCTGGGGATCGTCCTCCCCCTGTCGATCGACTACACGGGGACCGCGACCGATCCGCTGTTCATCAACCGCACCGACATCCGCGCCTCGGGGATCGACGGGTTGCGCACGCCGCGCGAGCGACGGCTGACCGCCACGATGGCGCTGCGCCGCGCGGCGCCGTTGGCGCGCGGCTGGTACGCGCCGCTGGTGAACGGTGCGTCGCTCAATGGCAGCTGGACGCGCGCAGGCACGCAGAGCGCCTTCCAGGAGGCGCGTGCCGGCAGCTACCAGGTGGGGGCGTCGCTCACCATGGGGGGCGACCGGCGTCAGGGGCGCTACCAGTGGAGCCCCACGCAGTTCCGCCTGGCCAGCACCCTCAGCCGGGCCGACGCGGCGGTCACCTCCTTCACCAAGGCCGCCTCGGTGGCGGACGACACCGGCCAGCGGGTCACCGCGCTGACGCACGCGTGGCAGAACAGCGGGCTGGTGGAGTTCCGCCCGGTGACGGCGCTGGCGGCGTCGGTGACGGCGCGGCAGCTGTTCGACCTGCGCGACTACCGCACCGGGGGCGTGCTCCCCGATTCCCTCGACCGGGGCACCGCGGCCGCCGCCGAGCGTCAACGGCTGCTGGGGGTGGACGTGGGGATGGAACGGGAACGCACGGTCACCTCGGCCCTGCTGTTCCAACCGGCCACCGCCGGCTGGCTGGTGCCCCGCGCCGACTTCACCGCCACCTACGGCATGGTGGCGGACCCCAATGCGCGCCTCCTGCTGCGCGCCCAGGACAGCACGGGGGCGTTTCGCCTGCCGCGGCGCCTGGGGGCGTCGCAGCAGCTGCTGGCGGGGACGGTGGTGAACCTGTCGCGCCTGGTGGCCCCGGGGACCAAGGGGGCCCGCGCGCGCCTCGCGCGGCTGGTGGGGCCGGTGGACCTGTCGTGGCAGCAGGGGCTCACGTCCAACTTCGACAACACCAGCGTGCGTCCCGCCTGGGAGTACCAGTTCGGCGTGGGCTCCGTGGAGACCTTCCGGGGGCTGGGGTCCCGCCTGGCCACCACGGCCGGGCGGCAGCGCCGGGCGGCGGCCGTCGGGTCGCTCAACCTCCCGTTGTCGTTCACCCTCCAGTCGCGGGTGGAGCAGGGGAGCACGGAGAGCTGGACGCGCCGGGCGGTGGACGGCTTCCAGGCGGTCATCACCGGCACGCAGCGGGTGGAGCCCGACCTGACGGTGCGCTGGAACTGGCGCCCCACCCGCCTGCGGCGGCTGGTGACGCTGGTGAACGTGAACGGCCGCTATGTGGTGCAGGAGCAGGAGACGGTGGTGCCCAACGAGACCGGGGGGTTGGCCGACCGGGCGCGCACCGTGGCGCGCAGTCGGCCGTTGTCGGGGTCGGTGACCTGGGCGGTGCTGGGGGGGCTCAGCACCAACGGGTCGGTGGACCGGACGCGGCGCGAGGACGTGCGCCCCGGGGCGGTCACCACCGCGGACACCCGCCGCCGCTCGTTCGATGTGTCGCGTCGCTTCCGGCTGCCGGCGCGCTGGAATCCGCGCACCCCGCTCCTGCGGGTGGCGGTGTCGTACCAGTCGGAGGAGACCGAGCTGGCGGTGGTGGGGGTGCCGCCGGTCGGAGGATCCCCGCTCGGGGGCTTCGTGGGGAGCCTCGTTGGGGCGGGCGGGTCGATCCTCACCAACAACGGCCGGCGTGCCGTGAACGTCAACGCCGACACCGACCTGTCGGAGCTGGTCACCTTCAGCCTCACGGCGTCGCAGGTGGTCAACTTCGACCGGAACTACAACCGCCAGACCTCCACCCTGATCTTCAGCACGGTGCTGCAGCTGCGCTTCTTCGCGGGGGAGTTGCGGTAGGCGCACCGGCGTCTCCCGCCGGGCGCGCGTTCGGAGGGGAGCGGGTGCGTTGCGGGGGGTATGTCCCTCGCCCGGGGCGGGTGCACCGTGGGGCATGCCCACCGCCGCCGAACGCCAGGCCTTGCTCTTCCTGTTGGGAGTCACCCTGCTCGGGGGGGGCGTCCGGCTGCGGGCGCTGTCATCGGGCGCCCCCGCCGCCCCCGATGCCGCTGCGGCCGGCTCGCCCGCCGCCCTCCGGCGCCAGCGCGCGGCGGTGGACTCCGCGCAGCAGGCCCGCCGGTCGCCCTCGCGCGAGCGCGAGGCGGGGGGTGGGGCCGGGCGCGACGGAGCGGAGGGGGCGCGCCGCAGGGGGGCGCCCCAGCCTGTCACCCCTATCCCGGTCAATGACGTCGGGGTGGACGAGTTGGAGCGACTCCCCCGGGTGGGGCCTGCCTTGGCGCGTCGGATCGTGGCCGACCGGGAGGCGCGCGGCCCCTTTCCGTCGCTGGAGGCGCTGGAGCGGGTCCCCGGGATCGGTCCGGCCACCCTCAAAGTGTTGGCGCCGTTCGTGACATTTTCGCCGTCCCCCCGTCCATCTCCTGTGGGCGGGCGGGGACCGGGTCCCCGCCCGTCATGGTGATTGCCCCGGTGCCTCCACCCCTCATGTCCGCCCCCGTCGCCACGCCTGTTCCCCCTGCGACCCTCACGGGTCGGGCCGCCGAGCGGATCGGTGAGCTCCTCGTTCGCGAGGGGCTGCTGACGCGCGAGCAGCTCATCCGGGCGCTGGAGGACCATGTCGGTGCCCCCGGGCAGCGGCTGGGGTACACCGTGGTCAAGCTGGGGCTGGTGTCGGAGACCGACGTGGTGCGCATGCTGGCGCGCCAGTACCGGCTGCCGGCGGTGGACCTGTCGCGCTTCCGGGTGGACCTGCGCCTGCTCAAGCTCGTCCCGGCGGAGCTGGCGTACCGGCACTCGGTGCTGCCGCTGCGGCTGGAGGGGCGGACGCTCACCGTCGCGCTGGCCGACCCGCTGGCGCTGGGGGTGATCGACGACCTCAAGTTCGTCACCCGCTACGACATCCAGCCCGTCCTGGCCGGCGAAGGCTCGATCCGGGCCGCCATCGAGAAGAGCTACGAGGCGGCCGAGCTGCAGATGGCGCAGGTGCTGGAGCAGGTGGCGGCCGAGGAGGAGGACATCGAGGTCCTCCAGCCGGGGCGGGACGAGGGGTACGACGCGTCGGCCGCGCTGGTGGACGAGGCGCCGGTGGTGCGGCTGGTCAACGCGCTGCTGCGCGACGCCGTGCTGAAGGGGGCCTCGGACATCCACTTCGAGTGCTTCGAGCACGAACTGCGGGTGCGCTACCGTGTGGACGGGGCGCTGCAGGAGGTCATGCGCCCCCCGTTCAAGATGCGGGCGGCGCTGATTTCGCGCCTCAAGATCATGGCCTCGCTCAACATCGCCGAGCGGCGCGTCCCGCAGGACGGGCGCATCAAGCTCAAGGTGGCGCGCAAGGTCATCGACTTCCGGGTGAGCACGCTCCCCACCTTGTTCGGGGAGAAGGTGGTGCTCCGCATCCTGGACAAGGGGAACCTGACGCTCGAGCTGGACAAGTTCGGCATCGAGGCGCGCCCCGAGCGGGAGCTGATGGAGGCGATCGCCAACCCCTACGGGATGGTGCTCGTCACCGGCCCCACCGGATCGGGGAAGACGACCACCCTGTATTCGGCGCTCGCCAAGGTCAACACCGGCGACGTGAACATCATGACCGCCGAGGATCCGGTGGAGTACAACCTCCACGGGATCAACCAGGTGCCGGTGCGGCAGGACGTCGGGATGACCTTCGCGGCCGCGCTGCGGGCGTTTCTGCGCCAGGATCCCAACATCATCATGGTGGGGGAGATCCGCGACCTCGAGACCGGCGGGATCGCCATCAAGGCCGCGCTCACCGGGCACATGGTGATGAGCACGCTGCACACCAACTCCGCCCCGGAGACGATCACCCGGCTGCTGGACATGGGGCTGGAGCCGTTCAACGTGGCCTCCGCCGTCAACCTCATCCTCGCGCAGCGGCTGGTGCGTCGAGTGTGCGGCGGGTGCCGCACGCGCCACCACCCCGACGACGCCGAGCTGGCGGGTGCCAAGGTGCGGCGGGACACGCGCCTGCGGGAGCTGCACTTCACGGCGGCCGCGCTGTCCGATGCCCGGGCGCGCGCCACCCCCGAGGCCGCCCCGCTCCTGGCGGGGCTCTCCCCGGACACGACCATCGGGGAGCTCCCCTTCTTCCGGGGCGCCGGGTGCGACGCCTGCGGGGGCACCGGGCTCAAGGGGCGGCAGGGGCTCTACGAGGTGATGACCATGACCGCCGGGCTCAAGAAGCTCGTCATGACCGGGGCCGACGCCCAGGCGCTTCGCGACGCCGCCATCGCGCAGGGGATGCTGACGCTGCGCATGGACGGCTGGCTGAAGGTGCTCAAGGGGGTGACCACGCTGGACCAGGTGATCCGGGAGACCTCGGCGTGAGCGCCCCCCCGGGCGAGCCGCTCTCCCTCCGGCCGCTGCTGGAGGAGATGATCGCGCGCGACGCCTCCGACCTTCACCTCACCGTGGGGAACAGCCCCCGGCTGCGCGTGGACGGGCACATCGTGGCCTCGACGCAGGCGCAGGTGCTGGGGCCGCGCGACACCCTCCAGCTGGCGTATTCGGTCCTCACCGACACGCAGAAGAAGCGCTTCGAGCTCGAGGACGAGCTGGACTTCTCCTTCGGGATCGCCAACCTGTCGCGCTTCCGCGGGAACGTCTTCCGCCAGCGCGGGTGCGTCAGCATGGTGATCCGGCAGATCCCCTTCACGGTGCGGAGCTTCGAGGAACTCAACCTCCCCCCGGTGGTGGCCACCTTCGCCGACCGGCCGCGGGGGCTGGTGCTGGTCACCGGCCCCACCGGGTCCGGGAAGAGCACCACCCTCGCGGCGCTGATCGACAAGATCAACCGCGAGCGCGACGGGCACATCATCACCGTGGAGGACCCCATCGAGTTCATCCACAAGCACCGCAACTGCATCATCAACCAGCGCGAGGTGGGGGCCGACACCCGGAGCTTCGCCTCGGCGCTCAAGTACGCGCTCCGCGAGGACCCCGATGTCATCCTCATCGGGGAGATGCGCGACCTGGAGACCGTCTCCGCCGCCCTCACCATCGCGGAAACGGGGCACCTGGTCTTCGCCACGCTGCACACCAACAGCGCCGCCGAGGCCATCAACCGCGTGATCGATGTCTTCCCCAGCAACCACCAGGCGCAGGTGCGCGCGCAGCTGGCGTTCGTGCTGGAGGGAGTCGTCACGCAGGCGCTGGTGCCCAAGGCTTCCGGGCGGGGGCGTGCCCTGGCCGCCGAGGTGCTCGTGGCCACCCCGGCCATCCGCACCCTCATCCGCGAGGAGAAGGTGCACCAGGTCGTGTCCATGATGCAGTCGGGGAAGAAGTACGGGATGCAGACCATGAACGATGCGCTGTTCGCCCTGTACTCCTCGCGGCAGGTCACGCTGGAGGAGTGCCTGCGGGTGACGGCCGACCCCGCGGACTTCCAGCGCATGGTGGGTCGCGCGTCCCACGACGAGGTCCCGCCCCCGGTCGCGGTGCGGGCCCGGCCGCTGGCCGCCACCGCCCGCCGCTGAGCCCTGCCGCTGAGCCCCACGCATGCCCCTCTTCCAGTACACCGCCCGCAGCGCCACCGGCGACGTCCGCACCGCGTCCATCAACGCCCCCTCGCGCGAGGAGGCTGTCGCCCGGCTCCGGCGGCAGCGCCTCACCGTCATCAAGGTGGAGGAGCCCCGGGGCGCCACGAAGCCGGCCGGGGGCCGCATCCCCATGCGGGACGTGGTGGTGTTCACCCGCCAGTTCGCCACCATGGTGAACGCCGGGCTGCCGCTGGTGCAGGCGCTCGACATCCTGGCCCGCCAGAGCGAGCACCCCGCGCTCGCGCAGGCCATCCGCGCCGTGGTGGCGGACGTGGAGGAGGGGAACACCGTCGCCGACGCGATGCGCCGGCAGCCGCACGCGTTCAACGAGCTGTACACAAACATGGTCGCGGCCGGCGAGATGGGGGGCATCCTCGACGTCATCCTCAACCGGCTCGCGGTGTTCATGGAGAAGGCCGACGCCCTCGTCCGCAAGGTCAAGGGGGCCATGATCTATCCGGCCGTCATCCTGGCCGTCGCCGCGTTGTGCGTGGTCGTGCTGCTCTGGCGGGTGATCCCCGTGTTCTCCAGCATGTTCGCCAGCGTGGGGATGGAGCTCCCCGGCCCCACCAAGCTGGTCATTGCGCTCTCCGGCGCCCTCAACCAGCACTGGTGGGCGCTCCTGCTGGGCACCGCCGTGGCGGTGGTCGGCGCACGCCGCTACTACGCCACGCCGGCGGGGCGGCTCGCGATCGATGCCTTCGCGCTGCGCCTTCCCGTGCTGGGCGGGGTGCTCCGCAAGTCGGCCGTGTCGCGCTTCACCCGCACATTGGGCACGCTGGTGTCCTCCGGTGTCGGCATCCTGGACGCCCTCGAGATCACCGCCCGCACCGCCGGCAACCGCGTGGTGGAGGACGCGGTGATGCGCAGCCGGGCCAGCATCGCCGGGGGCGACACCATCGCCGGCCCCCTCGAGGCGAGCGGGGTGTTCCCTCCCATGGTGATCAGCATGATCGCCGTCGGGGAGCAGACCGGCGGGCTGGACGAGATGCTGTCGAAGGTGGCGGACTTCTACGACGAGGAGGTGGACGCGGCGGTCAGCGGCCTCCTCTCGCTCCTCGAGCCGGTGATGATCGTGTTCCTGGGGGCCGTGGTGGGCGGGATGATCGTCGCGATGTACCTGCCGATCTTCGACATGGTGAACGCGGTGCGGTGAGCGGGTTGGGTGACCGCGCGCGGCGGCGCGGGGGCCGGCCGGCGGTGATCACGCGGCGTGTCCGCGCGGTCAGGCCGTCCCCCGCCGCCGCGCCACCATGTCAAAGTATTGACAAATAGTATAAACAAATAGTATAATGCGGTATCCTCTCCTCGGGAGATACCGTGAAAGCCAACTGGTTCTGCATCCTGCTCGCCCTGGCCGCCGGCCCCCGGCATGGCAGCGCCATCCAAGAGGACGCTCGCACGCTCAGCGACGGGGCGGTGCGCCTCTGGCCCGCCACGCTGTACGGCTCCCTCGAGGAGCTGCTGGGGTTCGGATGGATCGAGGAGGTGCCGGAGCACGAACGCCCCACCGGAGGCACCGGCCGTGAGCGGTTCTACCGCCTGACCCTCCTGGGGCGGGGGACGCTGGAGGCCGAGTGCGCCCGGCTGGAGTCGCTCGCCCGAACCGCCCGAGCCCGCCTGGCGCTGGCCGAGGGGCTGGCATGAGGGTGCCCCCAGCCATGTCCGCCCTGCACCGCGCGTGGTGCGCCCTGTACCGCGCGCTGCTGGTCTGCCTGCCGCGCGGCCTCCGCGAGCGCCACGGCGCGGCGATGCTCGACTTGTTCACGCGGGAGCTGGCCCGACCCGGTGCCGGGGCCCTCGGTGCCGCCCGTGTCGCACTGGCGGGGATCGGCGACCTGATCTGGCGCGGCTGCTACGAACGGGCCGTCGAGGAGCGCCGGTTCCTCATGCACCGAGGATGGGGCGCGATGCGTACCCTCGGCAAGGGCATCGGGATCGCGTTCTTCACTCTGACCGCGTTTCTGCTGCTGAACTACACCCATCGGCACCTGCCGGGGCTGCCCGCCGGGCGGGGCGCGGCCCTGGTGCTGTATGCGGTTCCCTTCACCATCGCGCTCACGATCCCCGCCTCGCTGTTCGTGGGCGTGCTCTGGGGGCTGACACGCGCAGGCGCGGTGGGCCCTGGTGTCCCGCCGCACGCGCCGTCCGTGCGTCCGCTTCCGCTCGCGGTGGGGGCGGCGGCCGTCGCGCTCCTGGCCTTCGGGCTCACCGCGGAGGTGGTGCCCCGGGCCAACGCCCGGTTGGCGGGCGTCCTCACCGGGCGCACCCCGACGCTCCCCACCGACCGCATCATGACGCTGGCCGCGCTGCGCGCCGAAGCGCGTCGGCTCGACGCCGTGCAGGCCACGCGGCGCGACCCCCGCATGCAGCTGTCGCTCGCCAACCTCCGGGTGGAGATCCACAAGAAGTTCGCCCTTCCGGCGGCTTGCGTGTTGCTGACGTTGCTGGCCGCCGGCCTCGCGCGATGGGCGCCGCAGGCGAGCGCGGGGAAGATCGCCATGGCCAGCGCGGCGGTGTTCGGGGGCTACTATCTCCTGCTCATGGGCGGAGAGACGCTGGCCGATCGATCGATCGTCCCCCCGGCGCTGGCCATGTGGAGCGCCAACATCGTGGTGCTGGGGCTCGCGGCGATGACGCTGCGCACCACACCACGCGGAATGGATGCCGCGCAGCTCCCGGCAAGGCCACGGCGGTAGGCGCCCCCCTCAGGGCGCCCGCCGCCGCGCCACCGCGTACCCCTTGTACCCCAGCCACACCAGCGCCACGGTGACCGCGGCCGCCCACCCCACGGTGCTGAACGCGATCGCCTCCTTGAACACCACCAGCAGGCACGCCAGCACCAGCACCAGCGTCGGCCCCTCGTTCATCACCCGGAACCACTCCCCGGTCCGCGTGTCGCGGTCCTCGGCCAGCCCGCGGATCACCCGCGCGCACGCCAGGTGGTACACCGTCAGCAGCACCACCAGCGCCAGCTTGGCCCGCAGCCACCCCTGCTCCAGGTAGGCCGGCTGCAGCGCCACCATCGACAGCCCGGTGGCCCACGTCAGCACCATCGCCGGCGTGGTGATCAGCCGGTAGAGGCGCGTCTCCATCACGGTGTACTGCCCCCGCAGGATCCCCCGCCGCGGCTCGGCGTCGCCGGCGGCCTCCGCGTGGTACACGAACAGCCGCACGAGGTAGAACAGCCCGGCCATCCAGCTGACCAGGAACACCAGGTGGAAGGACTTGAGCCAGAGGTAGGGCATGGGGCAGGGGGAGGGAGGGATGCGGCTGGCTCAGTCGGCCAGCCGCAGGCGCCGCAGGTCACGCAGCAGGTCGGCGCGGACATCGGGGTGCGCGATGGAGGCCAGTCGTTCGCCGCGCTCGCGCAGCGTGGCCCCGTGCAGGTTCACCGCGCCGTACTCGGTCACCACCCAGTGCACGTGGCCGCGCGTGGTCACCACGCCGGCGCCCGGGGCCAGCTCGGCCACGATGCGCGACGCCTTCCCCCCCGCGGCCGTGGCGGGGAGCGCAATCACCGGCACCCCCCCGCGCGAGCGCGCCGCCCCGCGGATGAAGTCCATCTGCCCGCCGATCCCCGAGAACACCCGGTGCCCCAGCGAATCGGCGCACACCTGCCCGGAGAGGTCCACTTGCAGCGCCGAGTTGATGGCCACCACCCGCGGGTTGCGGCTGATGACGTCCGTGTCGTTCACCCGGTCCGACGGGTGGAACTCCACCAGCGGGTTGTCGTCCACGAAGTCGTACAGCGGCGCCGAGCCGTCCACGAAGCTGGTGACGATGCGCCCCGGGTGCACGGTCTTGAAGCGGTTGCTCACCGCCCCCGCGTGCACGAGGTGCATGAGGGAGTCGCTGAAGCACTCGGTGTGCACCCCCAGGTCGCGCTTGTCCTGCAGGCGGGCGAGGACGGCGTTGGGGATGGTGCCGATCCCCATCTGCAGCGTCGCGCGGTCGGGGACCAGCGCCGCCACCAGTTCGCCGATGCGCGTGGCGACGGCGTCGGGGGGCTCGGGGTCGTGCGCGGGAAGCGGCCGGTCGGTGGCCACCACGGCGTCGAAGCGGTCGAACGGGATGGTCCCCGCCCCGTGCGTGCGCGGCATCCGGGCGTTCACCTCCGCCACCACGAAGGGCGCCGCGTCCACGGCGGCGCGCGCCACGTCCACGCTGGTGCCCAGCGAACAGAGCCCGTGGCGGTCGGGGGGGGACACCTGCACGAGCGCCACGTCCAAGGGCAGTGCGCCCGAGCGGAAGAGGGCCGGGATGTCCGACAGGAACACCGGCACGTAGTCGGCGCGCCCGTCCGCCACGGCGTCGCGCACCGCCGCCCCCGTGAACAGCGACACCGAGCGGAAGCGCCCCGCCTGCTCCGGAGCCGCCCATGGGGCCGGACCGCCGGTGTGCAGGTGCACCAGCCGCACCCCCTCCAGGTCGGGGCGCGCCACCAGCGCCTCCAGCAGCGGCGTGGGGGTGGCGGCCGCGCCGTGCACGAACACCCGCATCCCCGACCGGACCACCCCCACCGCCTCTTCCGCGGCCACGGTGCGGCTGCGCCAATCGGGCGCGGCGGTGGCGCGCCACGAGCGGGCGGCGGGATGGTGGGGGCGCGATGGGGGCATCCCCCAGAGCATGCGCCGCGTGACGCCCCGCCGCCAGCGGGCGGTGCGTGACGGGGCGCTGTCCACCGCACGGGGCAACGCCCGTCTGGTCCCCCGCGCTGGACGGGGTGAGTAGCTTGCGCCCATGGCCATGGAACCCGTGACCGACGCCCACTGGGCGGAGCAGGTGACCCGCGCGCCCGGCGTGGTGCTGGTGGACGTGTGGGCCGCCTGGTGCACCCCCTGCCAGGCGCTCACCCCGGTGCTGGAGGCGCTGGCCCACCGGCACGCCGGCACGGTGCGGGTGCGCTCGCTGGACGCCGACGCCAACCCCG
>JAGWYS010000106.1 GCA_018969225.1 Gemmatimonadota bacterium
ATCGAGGCGTTCCGCGCGGCCGGGATGGGTGTCGCGGACCGTCCGGTGGACTTCGTGGAACTAATCCGGGCGCGCCTCGGATAGGACCGGGGGTTCCACCCCCGTTATCTTGCGCGCGGCGGGGGCGATGGCTCCCGCCGCGCGTGCGTTCCCGGCCAGGGAGCGCGGCGCCTGACGTTCGCCTCTGACCTGACCACCGACCATGGCCGGTTCCCGCACCCTCACGATCATCAAGCCGGACGCCTTCGGCGCCGGCAAGGCCGGGCTCATCCTGGCGCTGCTCGAGCAGCACGGCTTCACCATCAAGGCCGCCCGCGTGCTCCACCTGACCTCGGCGCAGGCCGGGGCCTTCTACGCGGTCCACAAGGCGCGCCCGTTCTTCGGTGAGCTGGTGGAGTTCATGACCAGCGGGCCTTGCATGCCGCTGGTGCTGGAGCGGGCCGATGCGGTGGCGACGCTGCGCACGGTGATCGGCGCGACGGACCCGGCCGAGGCGGCGGAGGGGACGGTGCGGAAGCTGTATGCGGAGTCGAAGGGGCGGAACGCGATCCACGCCTCGGATTCGGATGAGAACGCGGCGGTGGAGGCGGCGTTCTTCTTCCCGGAATGCGATATCGTGAGCCGTTGAGCGGCGCAGACGGCTAACTCGCTACGGCCGCGCCACTTGGCGCGCCCGAGGCAGCCTCCTCCGGCCCTTGTGTGCAGGAGGAGGCTGTTCTACGTTTGATGGCTATGCTGTGTTACAACCTCCGTGACATCGAGGCCCATGCCCTTTCCGTGGAAGGGGTGCTGGATGAGGCCGATCCGGTGTGGGAGACGTCGGACGTGCGCCCGGCCCCGCCGGGAGTGCACGTGGCCGGACGTCTCTCCAGTGCGGGACCGGGACGGTACTACTTCAGCGGGACGCTCGAGGGGGCCGCGGCGGCCGAGTGCCGCCGGTGCCTGGGGCCGGCTGCGGTCCAGGTGGCGGAGGAGCTGCACCTTGTCTTTGCCATGGCCGGCCTGGTCGAGGCGGACGAGGACGATGTTGTCCGCATCCCTGCGGGATCGCGGGAGCTGGACCTCCGACCGGCGGTGCGTGAGGAGTGGCTGGTGGCCCTCCCGGCGTACGCGCTCTGTCGCGACGGGTGCCTGGGGCTGTGCCCCCAGTGCGGCGCCGATCGCAACACGGAGTCCTGCCCCTGCGCGCCCGCCCCGGATCCTCGTTGGGCCGCGCTGGGGGGCTCCCCCCCTCGGCCGGACTGATCCGGCGTTCTTCACCCCGTCACCTCGCAGGATTCTCCCATGGCCGTCCCGAAGCGCCGCACATCCAAGCGGCGGAAGCGCGCCCGCAACACCCACAAGGCCGCGCCCGCCATCGTCATCCAGTCGTGCCCGCAGTGCGGCACCATGAAGCGCCCTCACCGCGTCTGCGGAGAGTGCGGCTTCTACGCGGGCGAACAGCGAGTCACCCCGCGGGAAGGCTGAGGCTGGTGCGCATTGCCGTGGATGCCATGGGGGGCGACTTCGCACCCCGGGCCCCCATAGCGGGCGCGCTGGCGGCCCTTCGCCGGCTCCCGGAGACCCACCGGATCCAGCTGGTGGGGCAGGGCGCAGTCATCGAGCAGGAGTTGGCTGCGTGCTGGGCGGAGGAACCCGGGGCCGAGGCGCGTGAGCGGTCGCGTCTGGAGGTGGTGGAGGCTCCCGAGGTCATCGGCATGGCCGACCGCCCCAGCGTGGCGTTGCGCGGCAAGGTCAACAGTTCGATGGTGGTCGGGGTGCGGCGGGTCGCCGACGGCCTTGCCGATGCCTTCGTGTCGGCGGGGAACACCGGGGCGCAGATGGCGGCCTCGCTCGCGCACCTCAAGCTGCTGCCGGGGCTCAGCCGCCCCGCCATCGGCACTGTCTTTCCCACCGCCGGGGCCCCCGTGCTGGTCCTCGACGCGGGGGCCAACATGGATTGTTCCGCCGAGGAACTGGTGCAGTTCGCCCGCATCGGCACCGTCTATGCGCGCGCGCTGCTCGGGCGCGCCAACCCCGCCGTGGGGCTCCTCTCCGTGGGGGAGGAACCCGAGAAGGGGAATCTCGCGGTCAAGGACGCGCACAAGCGGCTGCTGGCGGCGGGGCTCAATTTCGTGGGCAACGTCGAGGGGCGCGACCTCCCGCGTGGCGCCTGTGACCGCGGGCCCATCGACGTGGTCGTGTGCGACGGATTCACGGGCAACGTCATCCTCAAGTTCTACGAGGGGCTGGCCGCGATGCTCATCGGCCGCATTGCGGCGGCGGCCGGCGCCGACGCGGCTGCCGTGGGGCGCGCGATGGCCGACGTGGACCCCGACGAGCATGGCGGGGCGCCGCTGCTGGGCGTGCGCGGCGTGTCCATCATCGCGCACGGCAAGAGCTCGCCGCGCGCCGTCGCCAACGCCATCCTGGTCGCGGTGCGCGCCTGGGAGTCGGGGATGACGGCGGAGCTGGAGGCCCGGCTGGCCGAGGGCGCGGCGCAGGCCGCGCGCGAGGGGGCCGCGTGAAGCGCCCGGTGGCCTACATCGCGGGGACGGGGCATGCGGTCCCCCGGCGCGTGGTGACCAACGACGACATCGCGGCGATGGGGCTCGACACCAACGACGCCTGGATCGTCGAGCGCACCGGCATCCGCCAGCGGCACCTCGCCGCCCCGGACGAAACGCTCACGTCCCTCGCGGCACAGGCCTCGCGCCAGGCCATGGAGCAGGCGGGGGTGCTCCCCGGGGAGATCGACGTGATCGTCCTCGGCACCGCCTCGCCCGACCACCTGCTCCCCGCCACCGCCGTCGAGGTGCAGGCGGCGCTGGGGTGCTCGCGCGCGGCCGCCTTCGACCTGGGCGCCGCCTGCTCCGGGTGGCTGTACAGCGCCATCGTTGCCGAGTCCCTCATTGCGGGCGGGTCGGCCGACACCGTGCTCGTGATCGGCGCGGAGAAGCTGAGCAGCATCGTCAATTGGAAGGACCGCAATACCTGCGTCCTCTTCGGCGACGGGGCGGGAGCCACCGTGCTGCGGCGGGCCCGCGGTGGGCACCGGGGGATCCTCTCCAGCTACATGCGCTCCGACGGGGCGCTGACGCAGTTGCTCTGGCGCCCGGCCGGGGGGAACGTGGAGCCGCTGTCGCCGGAGGTCATGGCGGAGGGGCGCCACTGCATCCAGATGGCGGGACGGGAGGTGTTCAAGCATGCCGTGCGGTCGATGGCCGAGGCCACGGACCGGGCACTCGACGCCGCCCGCCTCACCGCCAACGACATCGACCTGCTCATCCCGCACCAGGCCAACGTCCGCATCATCGACGCGACGGCCAAGCATGCGGGGATCCCGCCGGAGCGCGTCTTCGTGAACGTGGACCGGTACGGGAACACCTCCGCCGCCACCATCCCGATCGCGCTCAACGAGGCCATCCAGCAGGGGCGGGTGAAGGAGGGATCGACGGTGCTCTTCGCCGCCTTCGGGGCGGGGTTCACTTGGGGCTCGCTCGTCGTGCGCTTTTAGCGCACGCCGGCACCCGCCACCAGCCAGCGATCCATGGACATCGTGCTCCTGTTCCCCGGCCAAGGGTCCCAGAAGGTGGGCATGGGCCGGGATCTCCACGGCGCGTTCCCCGAGGCGCGCGCCGCCTTCGACGCCGTGGACGCGGCCGTCACGGCCCCGCTCGGCACCCTGATGTTCGAGGGCCCGGCCGACGAGCTCACCCGCACCCTCAACGCGCAGCCCGCGCTGCTCGCGCACAGCGCCGCCGCGTGGGCCGTCCTGCGCCCCCGGCTCGCCGGGCGCGTGGTGGCGGCGGCCGGGCATTCGCTGGGGGAGTTCTCCGCCTATCACGCGGCCGGCAGCCTGGGGCTGGCCGACGCCGCGCGCATCGTGCGGCGTCGCGGCGAGCTGATGTACGAGGCCGGGGTGGCGCGCCCCGGCGCCATGGCCGCGATCCTGGGGGTGCTGGACCAGCCGCTTGATGCGCTGTGCGCCCAGGCGTCGGCGGAGCGCGGGCTGGTGGTGCCCGCCAACTTCAACAGTGACGAGCAGGTGGTCGTCTCCGGCGAGGTGGCGGGCGTGGAGCGCGTGATGGAGCTGGCCAAGGGGGCCGGTGCCAAGCGCTGCCTCCCGCTCCCCGTGAGCGGGGCGTTCCACTCACCGCTCATGGCGCCCGCCACCGAGGGGCTGGCAGCCGCCCTTGAGGCGGCACACTGGGCGCCGGCGCAGTTCCCGGTCTGGGCCAACGTGAACGCGGAGGCGGTCACCGACCCCGCGCGGGCCCGGGCGCTGCTGCGCGAGCAGTTGACCGCCACCGTGCAGTGGACGGCGGTGATGCGGGCGCTGGCGGCGGCGCATCCCGCGGCGCTGTTCGTGGAGCTGGGGAGCGGCAGTGTGCTGGCCGGGCTGGCCCGGCGCCTGGCGCCGGGGGTGCGCACGGCGACGTGCGGGACGGTGCCGGAGGTGGAGGCGCTGCTCGCCCTGGCGGAATCTTCGGCCACGGAGGGGGGATGACGGACGGGGGCGGCATGGCCATTTCGCTGGCCGGACGGGTGGCGCTGGTCACCGGGTCGACCCGCGGCATCGGGCTGGCCATCGCGGGGACGTTGGCGCGGGCCGGCGCGTCGGTGGCCGTGACCGGACGCGACCCGGGGCGCGCGGGCGAGGTGGCCGCGCGGCTGGCCGCCACGCACGGCGTGGCGGCGCGCGGGTATGCGGCCGACGTGGCCGACGTCGCACAGGCGGCCGCGCTGGTCGAGGCGGTGGAGCGCGACTTCGGGCAGCTGGACATCCTGGTGAACAATGCGGGGCTCACCCGGGACAACCTCCTGATGCGCCTCAAGGACGACGATTGGGACGCCGTGCTCAACGCCAACCTGCGCGGGGCCTTCGCCACCTGCCGCGCCGCGTCGCGCGGCATGATGAAGCGGCGGTGGGGGCGGATCATCAACGTGGCCAGCGTGGTGGGGCTCACCGGCAACAAGGGCCAGGCCAACTACGCCGCCAGCAAGGCGGGGCTCATCGGGATGACGAAGTCCATTGCGAAGGAACTGGGGTCGCGGAACATCCTGGCCAACGTCGTGGCGCCGGGCTTCATCGAGACGGACATGACGGCGGCCATGACCCCCGAGGCGCGGCAGGCGCTGTCGGCGGGGATTCCCCTCGAGCGGCTGGGGGCCCCCGAGGATGTGGCGGGCATGGTGGCGGTGCTCGCGTCGGACCTGGCCGGGTACGTGACCGGGCAGGTGTTCGTGGTGGACGGCGGCATGGTGATGTGAGCCGGCGCGCCGGCCCCGGGCGCGCCCCGGGGCTCCCCGGCGGGCCCTGCCGCGGCTAGTATTCGGTTTCTCCCTTCACACACCAGCGAGGAAGCTTCCCATGTCGGATTCGGCGTCGAAGATCAAGGACATCATCGAGAAGGAGCTCGGGGTCGAGCGCGAGAAGCTGACGCCCGAGGCCAGCTTCATTGACGACCTCGGCGCGGACTCCCTCGACATCGTCGAGCTGGTGATGGAGTTCGAGAAGGAGTTCAAGATCGACATCCCCGACGAGGACGCGGAGAAGCTCCGCACCGTCGGCGACGCCATCGCCTACCTCGAGGCGAAGGTCGCGGGGTGATGCGCCGCCGGGTCGTCGTCACGGGGCTCGGGGCCATCACGCCCGTCGGCAACGACGTGGCGACGACCTGGCAGGCGCTGCTTGGGGGGGTGTCGGGAGGCGCCCCCATCACCCGGTTCGACGCCTCGGAGTTCAAGGTCCGCTTCGCCTGCGAGGTCAAGGGCTTCGACGCGGGGCTGTACATGGACCGGAAGGAGGCGCGGCGCGCCGACCTGTTCACGCAGTACGCCATGGGGGCGTCGGTGCAGGCGATGGCCGACGCGGGGCTGGCCGACGGGGGGTACGACCCGGAGGAGACGGGCGTCATCATCGGCAGCGGCATCGGCGGCCTCGGCACGATGGAGGACCAGCACTCGGTGCTCTTGCAGTCGGGGAACCGGCGCATCTCGCCGTTCTTCATCCCCATGTACATCGCCGACATCGCCGCCGGGGTGGTGTCCATGCGGTTCGGCGCCAAGGGACCCAACTTCGCCACCATGTCGGCGTGCGCCACCAGCGCCCACGCCATCGGCGAGGCGTTCCGCACCGTGCGCTACGGCGACGCCGACGTGATGCTTGCGGGCGGCTCCGAGGCGGCGGTGCTCCCCATGTCCATCGGCGGCTTCGGCAACATGACGGCGCTCTCCGAGCGGAACGACTCGCCGGCCACCGCGTCGCGCCCCTTCGACGCCACGCGGGACGGGTTCGTGCTGGGCGAGGGGGCCGGGGTGGTGGTGCTGGAGGAGCTGGAGCACGCGCGGCGGCGCGGCGCCCGCATCTACGGCGAGGTGGTGGGCTACGGCGCCACGGGCGACGCCTACCACCTGACCGGGCAGCCCGAGGCCCACGAGGGGCTGCAGCGCGCCATGCGACGCGCCCTCCGGGACGGGGCGCTCGTCCCCGAGGCCGTGGACTACATCAACGCCCATGGCACCTCCACCCCCCTGAACGATCCCAACGAGATCAAGGCCATCAAGGCGGTGTTCGGCGACCACGCGCGCGCGCTGTCGGTGAGCTCCACCAAGTCGGCCACCGGACACATGCTGGGGGCCGCGGGCGCCGTCGAGTTCATCGCGTGCGCGCTGGCCATCCGCGACGGCGTGGTGCCGCCCACCATCAACCACGCCACCCCCGACCCGGAGTGCGACCTCGACGTCACCCCCAACGTGCCGAAGGCGCGCCAGGTGGACGTGGCGCTCTCCAACAGCTCGGGGTTCGGCGGCCACAACGTCGCGCTGGCGCTCCGCCGCTGGCGCGACTAGGGGCCGCCGCGCCAAGTTGAAGGGGTCGGGCGGCGGGTCTGCCGCCCCCCAGCCGGAGACCGCCACATGACCGCCTCCCTCGCCATCGATCCCGCCCGGCTGCGCGACCCGGCGTTGCGTCCGGTTGCGGACAAGCTCCAGCGGGGCGAGCGCCTCGACCGCGCCGACGGGCTGCGCCTCTTCAGATCCCCCGACCTGCTGGGCGTGGGGCATCTGGCCGACGCCGTCAACCGCGCCCGCCACGGCGATCGGGTGACCTTCGCGGCCAACCAGCACATCAATCCCACCAACATCTGCGTGTTGCGCACCACCTGCGCCTTCTGCGGCTACGCCAGGCTGCCGAAGGAGGCGGGGGCCTACCGCTACGGGCTGGACCAGGTCCTGGCCGAGTCCGACCGGGCCGACGGCACCATCACCCGCGAGTTCCACATCGTCGGCGGGCTCGACATGCAGGCCGGGCTGGCGTACTACACCGAGATGTTCCGCGCCCTCAAGGCGCGCCATCCGCAGGTGCACATCAAGGCGCTCACCGCCGTCGAGATCGCGCACATCGCCCGCATCGAGAAGATGAGCCACGAGGCGGTGCTGCTGGCGCTGCGCGAGGCCGGGCTGGACACGCTCCCCGGGGGCGGGGCCGAGACGTTCAGTGCCGCGGTCCGCGCGCAGATCGCCGGGAAGAAGCTCGGCGGCGCCGAGTACATCGAGGTGCACCGCACCGCGCACCGCCTGGGGATCCGCTCCAACTGCACCATGCTCTACGGGCACGTGGAGTCCCTGGAGGACCGGCTGGACCACCTGGCCATGCTGCGCGACCTGCAGGATGACACCGGCGGGTTCCTGGCCTTCATCCCCCTCGCGTACCACCCCGACGACAACGCCCTCGGGGCGCAGCTGGGACGGCAGGGCACCTCCACCACCGGATACGACGACCTGCGGACACTGGCGGTGGGGCGGCTCTTCCTCGACAACTTCCAGCACGTGAAGTCGCACTGGATCATGGTGACCCCCGCGCTCACCCAGCTGGCGCTGCACTTCGGGGTCAACGACATCGAGGGGACGGTGGTGCGGGAGAAGATCTACCACGCCGTGGGGGCCCGCACGCCGCAGGGGATGGCGCTGGACGACCTGCTGCGGCTCATCCGCGGGGCGGGGAAGCGCCCGGTGGAGCGCGACGCGTTGTATCGCGTGGTGCGCGAGTTCGACGGCCCCGGCGAGGGCAGCGAGGCGCCCGCGGCGGCGCTCGCGGGCGCGTGACCATGGCGGCGCTCCGGGTGGGACGCATCCCGTACATCAACTGCTATCCGGTCTATGGCGCGATCGACTGCGGGGTGGTGCCGCTCGCCGGCGAGCTGGTCACCGGCGTGCCCACCACTCTCAACCGGCTCATGGCCGAGGGGGCGCTCGATGTCAGCGTGGTGTCGGCGGTTGAATACGCGCGCGATGCGCACCGGTACCTTCTGCTCCCCGAGCTCGGGATCACGAGCGACGGCCCCGTGCGCAGCGTGATGCTGTTCAGCCGGCGTCCGGCCGCCGACCTGGGCGGGTGCCGGGTGCTGGTGAGCCGCAGCTCGATGACCTCGGTGGCCCTGTTGGAGCTGCTCTTCGAGCAGGTGTGGCGGTGTCGCCCGGAGTTCGTCCCGGGGGACGCCGAGGTGGCCGACGTGGCGCGCTTCGGCGCGGAACCGCACGAGGCGCGCCTGGTCATCGGCGACGCGGCGCTGCGGCTGTTTGATGACGCGGACCGCGGCGGAGAATGGGCCGCGCGGTATCCGGTGCGCGAGGACCTGGGCGCCGTGTGGAAGGGGTGGACCGGCCTCCCCTTCGTGTTCGCCGTGTGGGTGGCCCAGCGCCGCACCCCGGTCCATGACGCGCTGGCCGCGCATGCCGCGCTCATCGCGTCGCGGGATTGGGGGGTGGCACGCCTCGACCTCCTGTCAGCGCAAGCGGCGCTGGCCACCGGGGTCTCCCGGGCGCGGTGCGCCGAGTACTTCGCGGGGCTCGACTATCGCCTCTCCTACCCGCACCTCGCGGGCCTCACCGAGTTCTTCCGTCGCCTCGTGCTGGCCGGACGCGTCCCCGACGGGACGTTGGCCTTCCTGCCGGCGGCCTGACCGCCCCCTCCCCGACCCATGCGCGACCTCCTCGACTTCTACGCGAACGCTCCCCTCCTCGAGCTGGGGCTCGAGGCGGATCGCGTCCGTGAGGCCAAGCATCCGCACGGCACGGTCACGTATATCGTCGACCGGAACATCAACTACACCAACGTCTGCGTGGCCGACTGCGGCTTCTGCGCCTTCTACCGGCGCCCCGGGCACGGCGAAGGGTACACGCTGTCGTTCGAGCAGATCGGGGCCAAGATCGACGAGACCAAGGCGCTGGGCGGCGTCCAGATCCTCATCCAGGGGGGGCACAACCCGTACATCCCCTTCGAGTGGTATCTGGACCTGCTGCGCTACATCAAGCGGCACCACCCCATCCACATCCACGGCTTCTCCCCCAGCGAGGTGGACTTCTTCGCGACGCGCTTCCGGATGGAGGCCGCCGAGGTGATCCGGGAACTGCGTGCGGCCGGGTTGGATTCCATCCCGGGCGGGGGGGGCGAGATCCTCGTGCAGCGGGTGCGCGACCTGGCCGCCCCCAAGAAGGCCGGTGCCGACCGCTGGCTTGAGATCATGGAGCTGGCGCACGCGCAGGGGATGAAGACGTCGGTCACCATGATGTACGGCATCGGGGAGACGCTGGCCGAGCGCCTCGAGCACCTGGAGCGGGTGCGCGCGCTGCAGGCGCGCACCGGCGGCTTCACCGCGTTCATCACCTGGCCGCTCCAGCCGGAGAACACGCCCACGATGTCGCACATGCCGCGCACCGACGCCGAGACGTACCTGCGCACGGTGGCGATCGCCCGGATCGTGCTGGAGAACGTTCCCAACCTGCAGTCCAGCTGGGTCACGATGGGCATGAAGGTCGGGCAGCTGGCGCTGCGCTTCGGCTGCAACGACTTCGGCTCGCTGATGATCGAGGAGAATGTGGTGTCCGCGGCCAACACCACCTACCGGACCACCACCGAGGAGCTGGAACGGCTCATCCGCGACGCCGGGTTCACCCCGGCGCGCCGGCGCCAGGACTACAGCATCCTGCCCGCCGCCGCGGAGGCTGGCGCCGCGGAGCTGGCCGGGGCAGGGGTCGCGTGACGCTGGCCATGCGCGTGGGGGTGGGGTACGACTCCCACCAGTTCGGTGACGGGGGGCCGATGCGCCTGGGCGGGGTGGACATCCCCGCCGAGTTCCACTGCGCCGGCCACTCCGACGGCGATGCCGTCTGTCACGCGGTCACCGACGCCCTCCTCGGGGCCTGCGCGCTGGGGGACATCGGTGCGCTGTTCCCGGACACCGACCCCGCCAACAAGGGAAAGGACTCGGTGGTGATGCTGGAGGCGGCCGTGGACCGCGTGTGGGCGGCCGGATACGCCGTGGGGAACGTGGACATCACGGTGGTCACCGAATGGCCCAAGGTGGGACCGCACCGCGAGGCGATCCGCGCGCGCCTCGCAAGCGCCCTGCGCACGACCGCGGAGCGCGTGTTCATCAAGGGGAAGACGAACGAGCGGATGGGATGGATCGGGCGCGGCGAGGGGTTGGCCGTGCTCTGCACGGCGACCGTCGTGCGCCGCTGAGGCGGGCGCCGTCCGGGAGCCTCCACCCATGGCCCTCCTGGGTTGGCTGGGGACACTCCCCGCGCCGTTGCTCTACGCCGTGCTGGCGCTGGCCGCCTGCGTGGAGAATCTGGTGCCGCCGCTGCCGGCGGACACCGTGATCGCCTTGGGCGCCTTTGCGGCCGCACGGGGGCCGGGGTCGGCGCCCGGTGTGTGGCTGGCCACCATGGTGGGCAACGTGGGTGGCGCGCTCATGATGTACGGCGTGGGGCGGCGCGTGGGCACGGCGTGGCTGGTCCGCCGCGCGCCGCGGCTCTTCCCACCCTCCACGGCCGAGCGCGTGCGCGAGGCGTTCACGCGCCACGGGCTCTGGGCGCTGGCCGCCAGCCGGTTCCTCCCGGCGGTGCGGGCGCTGGTCCCCCCGGTGGCGGGCGCGATGGGCGTGCCGCTCGCGCCGGCGGCCCTCGCCATGGCCGCGGCGTCCGGCGTCTGGTACGCCCTCGTGTGCGCGCTGGCGTTCCGGGCCGGTGGGAATGCCGAGGCGCTGTTGACCGCGCTGGCCGCGCAGCGGCGCTGGCTGGCGGTGGCTGCGGCGCTGTTCGTGGGTGTCTGGCTCTGGCGACGGCGCAGGGCCCGGTCGCATGGGTGAGCGCCGCGATGCGGCGCGTCGCCGGCTGGCGGGCGGGACCGCGACCGAGGACGCCGCGTTGGATGCGATGCCTGGCTTCCATGTTCGTGTGGCGCTCGAGGCCCTCGCGGTGGAGCAGGGCGCCTCGCCGCATACCCTGGCGGCCTACCGGCGGGACCTGCTCCGATGCACCGCCTTTCTCCGCGAGCGGGGCGCCGCGTCGGCGGCAGACGTGACCCCGGCGCTGCTCCGGGAGTATGTCTACCACCTCAAGGATGAGGGGCTGGCGGGCAGCTCCATCCGGCGCGCGCTGTCGGCCATCCGGAGCTGGTTCCGGATCCTGCTGGCCGAGGAGGTCGTCGCGGAGGATCCGACGGAGCGCCTCACCCCGCCACGCGCCGGACGCCCCCTGCCGGGGGTGCTGTCGGTGGACGAGGCCATGCGCCTGCTCGCGGCGCCGTCGCTGGACGATCGGCTCGCCTTCCGTGATCGCGCGATGCTGGAACTGGGCTACGGGGCCGGCTTGCGCGTCTCCGAGTGGATCACCCTGGACGTGCGCGACGTGCTGCTGGCGGAGGCCCTGGTGCGAGTCGTGGGCAAGGGGGGGAAGGAGCGGCTCGTGCCCATCGGCCGCAACGCCATTGGCGCGGTGGCCGTGTACCTTCGGGAACTGCGCCCCGTCCTCGACCGCGGCCGGTCCGACGGCCGCCTGTTCCTGAATGCGCGCGGCACGCCCCTCTCCCGGGTGGGGGCGTGGAAGATCCTGCGCACCCACGTGGCGGCCGCGGGGATCACCGTCCGGGTCTCGCCGCATACCCTGCGCCACTCCTTCGCCACGCACCTGCTGGAGGGCGGCGCCGACCTGCGCGCCGTGCAGGAGATGCTGGGGCACGCCGACATCGGCACCACGCAGATCTACACGCACGTCGACCGGGACTACCTGCGGTCGGTGCACCGCCAGTTCCACCCGCGCCCCTGACCATGCTGCTGGTCCTCGACAACTACGACTCGTTCACGTACAACCTGGTGCAGCACCTCGGCGAGCTCGGGGCGTCGCCGACGGTGCGCCGCAACGACGCCGTCACGGTGGACGAGGTGGCGGCGATGGCGCCCGAGGCGATCGTGATCTCGCCGGGCCCGTGCGCGCCGGCGCAAGCCGGGATCTCGGTGCCGGTCATCCGGGCGCTCGGCGGCCACATCCCCATCCTGGGGGTATGCCTCGGGCACCAGGCCATCGGCGAGGCCTACGGCGGCGCTGTGGTGCGCGCGCGGCGCATCATGCACGGGAAGCCGTCCGGGGTGGCGCACGACGGCACCGGGCTGTTCGACGGCCTCCCCGCCCCGCTCCGGGT
>JAGWYS010000350.1 GCA_018969225.1 Gemmatimonadota bacterium
AACGCCCCCTGCTGCACCAGCGCCAGCGCCAGCTGGAAGTGCGCCACCGCCACCCCGGGGTCCAGTGCCAGCCCCCGCCGGAACGACGTCACCGCCTCCGGCACATCCCCCCGCCGCAGCGCCAGCGTCCCCAGGTTCAGCACCCCCAACGCGTGGGTGGGGTCGATCTGCGTGGCCTGCCGGTACGCCGCGGCCGCCCCCCCTTCGTCCCCCGCCCGCTCCAGCGCCACCCCGAGGTTCACCGCCGCCATCACCTGCCACCGGTCGGCCTGCAGCGCCTGCTGGTACGCCGTCACCGCCTCCGGCACCGCCCCGGACTCCGCCAGCGCCAACCCCAGGTTCAACAGCAACGCGCCCTCTCCGGGGAGCACCGCCAGTGCCTTGCGGTACGCCGCCACCGCTTCCGCCGGGCGCCCCCCCTCGCGCGCGGCATCCCCCATCCCGCCCAGGACCATCGCCCACCGCCGCCGCAGCGCCCCCCCGGGGTCGGGCGCGCGCGCCGCCCGCTCCAGCACGCGCCGCACCCGCGGCACCCCCCCGCGCGCGTAGTGCAGCGCCGCCAGCGCCACCGCCCGCACCTCCAGCACCGGGTCCTCCGCCAACGCCAGCAGCCGCGTCTCCGCCTCGGCGGGCATCGTCCCCTGGTCGGGGGTGGCAAAGCGCTCCAGCCACTCCCCCACCCCGGCCACCTGCGCCATCGCGTCGCGCACCCCGGGGTGCAGCAGCAACGGCGCCGCCGTCGCCGCGTCCGTCACCCCGCGCGCGGCCAGCACCCCCGCCACCGCCGGGGCGTGCGGCTTGAGCGTCCCCCACCACGCGCGCACCTGCCCCTCCAGACGCGCCGTGGACCACCCCGCGTGGCACGTCGCGCACGCCGTCACCACCCCCAGCGACGAGTCCAGCGCCGGGCGCGGGATGGCAATGGTGTGGTCCGACCGGCCATACCGGATGGCCGTCCCCAGCTCCGGCTGCTGCAGGTAGGGCATGTGGCACCCCACGCACCCGCTCCCGGGGGACCCCGCCGGGTGCTTGGTGTGCGCCGCCACGTTCACCGCCTTGCTGGCGTGGCAGCTGGTGCACTGGCGGTCGTCAGTCCGCCCCGGAATGGGCACCCCGTCCGCGGTCCGGTACCCCTGGCTGTGCGGGTCGTGGCACGACACGCACGTCATCCCCCCATTCCGATAGCAGTCACTGGCCAGGTGCCCCTCCTGGTACGCGAAGGTGCGCGTCCGGCCATCCGGCGTGTACGGATGCTCCCCCAGCTGACTCAGGTACAGCGCGTACTGCGCGCGCGGGTCCGCCCCCGCCGGCGTCCGCCCCGGCAACCGCGCCTTGAGGCTGTGGCACCCCAGGCAGCTGCGCACCGACGCCTCCTTGTCCAGCGACGCCAGCGATGCCAGCCCGATCTCCCCGGCGGGACGATGCCCCTGGCGCATGAGCGCCACATGGCGCGCCGCCGGCCCATGGCACGACTCGCAGTTCACCGCCAGCGTCGCCACCTGCGTGGACCACCGCCGCGCCACGGTGTCATAGGCCAGCTGGATCTGGCTGCCGTGGCACCCTTGGCAATTGCTGAAGCGGGGGTCATCCCCCAGCACCCGCGAGGGGGGCCAGTCGCCACACTCCCCCAACCGCAGCGTCGGCGTGATGGGCACCCACCCCGCATTCCGACGCGTCCCCGTGTGGCAGAACCAGGTCCCGGTGTGGCGGCTCCAGTCGAAGGGGAGGAACCGCAAGGTGCCGTCCCCCCACCGCGTCACGAATCCCTGCGTCCCGCCCCCCTCCATGTGACCGCCGCCAATCACGCCGTCCACCGCATAGACGGTGTCCCGCTCCCCGGGGCGCTGCACCAGGAACTCGTAGCGCCCCCCCACCTGCCTGGGGACCACGGTGGCGTCGGCAAAGCGCAGCGCGGTGCCCCCAAAGGGCGCGATCACCCGCA
>JAGWYS010000107.1 GCA_018969225.1 Gemmatimonadota bacterium
CGATCCACGACTGGATGCGCGGCTGGGAAACCCGCCGCCAGGAGTTGGTGCCGGCCTGACGACGACCGCGCGACGGGGCCCGCCCTGACCAGGCCCGTCTCGGCGGTCCCGCCGCGGGAGGCGGCGGCGTAGATTGCGCCGGTCGCTCCCACCCTCACCCGCCCCCCGCCATGTACTCCCGTCGCGAATGGCTGGCGCTGGCCGCCGGCAGCGCCGCCTCCCTCCGCCTCACCCCCGGGCTTCTGGACGCGCTCCGCCAGGACGCGCCGATCACCCGCGCCATCCCCAAGGGCGGGGAGAAGCTCCCGGTCATCGGCCTCGGCAGCTCCGCCACCTTCTCGCAGGTGGCGCGCAGCGAGGACGTGACGGCGCTCAAGGAGGTGCTGGGCGCGCTGGTGGAGCGCGGTGGCCGGGTGTTCGACACCGCCCCTAGCTACGGTGCGTCGGAGCAGGTGGCGGCGGGGATCGCCAACGAGCTGGGGATCACGGGGAAGCTGTTCTGGGCCACCAAGGTGAACGTGGCCGGGCGCGGCGGCGGGCCCGCCGACCCCGCCGCGGCGCGCGCGCAGGTGGAGCGTTCGCTGGCCCTGTACCAGCGCCCACTGGACTGCCTGCAGGTGCACAACATGGGCGACCCCGCCACCCAGCTGGCGGTGGCGCGCGAGTTCAAGGCCGCGGGCAAGGCGCGCTACGTGGGGATCACCACCACCTTCGACGGGCAGTACGGGCAGCTGGAGGAGGTCATGAAGTCCGAGCCGCTGGACTTCATCGGCATCGACTACGCCATCGACAATCGCGGCGTCGAGGAGCGCATCCTTCCGCTGGCGCAGGAGAAGGGGATCGCCGTGCTGGCGTACGCCCCCTTCGGCCGCACGTCGCTGTTCCAGCGCGCCGCCGCCGCGGGGCAGCCGCTCCCCGAGTGGGCCCGGGAGTTCGGCGCCACCACGTGGGCGCAGTTCTTCCTCAAGTTCATCCTCACGCACCCCGCCATCACCGCCATCACCCCGGCCACCAGCAAGCGCGCCAACATGCTGGACAACCTCGCCGGCGGCGTGGGCGCCGTCCCCGACGCGAAGACCCGCGCCCGCATGGTCGCGCTGGTGGACGCGTGGCCCGCCGCCCCCGGACGGGGACGCTGAGCCCCCGGGCCGGCCGGTAGACGCGATGCGCGTGGCCATCGTGGGAGGCCCCGGCATCGGCAAGAGCACGCTGGTGCGGCAGCTGGGCGACCTGTATCACCACGGGTCGTACGGCGAGGGGGAGCAGGGGGTGTGGGACCCGCGCGTGCTCGCCGACATCCGCGCCGGGCGCAACCCGGTGGGGGTCACCGCGTACTTCGCGTGGCTGTACGACGCCAACTACCGTCACGCCGCCGCGCACGACGCCCCCGACCAGGTGATCTTCCTGGAGGGGGCGCGCCTCACGCTCGAGGCGCACATCGCCGAATACCCCCCCGAGGTGCACGAGGCGCTGCGGGAGGTGCTCGCCGCGGGCGACGCATGGCGCCCCGACCGCACCATCGTGCTCACCTCCAGCACCGACACCATCGAGAAGCACATCCGCCTGCGCGCCCGTCCGCACGAGGACGTGGAGCACATGGTGCAGCGCTTCCGCCTCATCGACGCCGAGTTCCGGCGGCTGGCGCCGTCGGTGCCGGGCGCCGTGCTGGTCAACCGCGACGGCATGGAGTTCCACCGCCGCGAGGGGCTGGAGGCGATCATCGCCGCCGCGGGCCTCCCGCCCTTCCCCGAGGTCCCGTACCTGCAGATGGCGCGGTACCACCCGCCAGGGGCGTAGCGCGCCATGCCCGTCGCACACGCCCCCGACATGGCCGCCGCCCCGTCGCCCGGGGCCCCCGCCGTCCCGCATCACGACGTGGTCATCGTGGGCGCCGGCTTCTCCGGGCTGGGCGCCGCCATCCGCCTGCGGCAGGAGGGGTTCGCCGACGTGGCGCTGCTGGAGCGCGCGCACGACCTGGGGGGCACCTGGCGCGACAACCGCTACCCCGGGTGCGCCTGCGACGTGCCGTCGCGGCTGTATTCGTTCTCCTTTGCGCGCAACCCGTCGTGGTCGCGCCGCTTCGCCCCCGCCGCCGAGATCCACGCCTACCTGCGGCGGGTGGCCGAGGCGCACGGGGTCACCGCGCGCATCCGCACCGGCTGCGCCGTGGAGGGAGCCCGCTGGGATGCGGCGGCGCGCCGCTGGCGCGTGGACACCTCCCAGGGCCCCGTCACCGCGCGCGTGCTGGTGATGGCCACCGGTGCGCTCTCGAACCCGGTCCTCCCCGACGTCCCCGGCCTCGACACCTTCGGCGGCACCGCCGTCCACTCGGCGCAGTGGCCCGCCGACCTGGCGCTGGCCGGGAAGCGCGTGGTGGTGGTGGGCACCGGCGCCTCCGCCATCCAGGTGGTCCCCGCCCTGCAGCCGCAGGTGGCGCACCTCACGCTGCTGCAGCGCACCCCGGCGTGGATCGTCCCGCGCCGCGACCGCGCCGTCCCCGCGTGGCGGCGGCGCCTGTACGCGGCGGTCCCGCCGCTGGACACCGCCATGCGTGCGCTCACCTACGCGGTGCGCGAGCTCACCTTCCTGCCGTTCCGGTACCCCGGCGTGCGGCGCGTCACCTCGCTGGTGGCGCGCGCGCACCTGCGCCGCCAGGTGCGCGACCCGGCGCTGCGCGAGGCGCTGACGCCGCGCTACGGCATGGGATGCAAGCGCGTGCTGGTGAGCGACGACTTCTACCCCGCCCTGCAGCGCCCCAACGTGACGCTCGTGCCCAGCGCGCTGGCGGCGGTGGAGCCCGACGGCGTGGTGGCCGCCGACGGCACGCGCCACCCGGCCGACGTCCTCGTGTGCACCACAGGGTTCGTCCCCGGTGGCGTGCCGCCGCAGGCGGCGCGGGTGGTGGGCGCCGCCGGGCGGTCGCTGGCGGCCACCTGGGACTGGAGCGGCATGGCCGCGTACGCCAGCACCACCGTGGCCGGCTTCCCCAACCTGTTCGTCATCCCGGGGCCGCACACCGGCATCGGGCACACCTCGCTCATCTACATGCTGGAGGCGCAGGTGGAGCACCTGGTGCACGCCATGCGCCACATGCGCCGCAACGGGCTGGCCTGGGTGGCCCCGCGCCCCGAGGCGCAGGCGGCCGACCACGCTGGCGTGCAGGCGCGCATGCGCGGCATGGTGTGGGTGGCGGGCGGGTGCCACAGCTGGTACCTGGACGCCCGGGGGGAAAACCACACCCTCTGGCCCGACTTCACCTTCCGCTTCCGCCGCCGCGTGGCGGCCTGGCACGCGGACCATTACGAGGGGGAGGCCGTCCATGCCTGACCAATCGCGGGGCCCCATGACGGATCGCGTGGTCCTCATCACCGGCGCGGCGCGCGGCATCGGCGCCGCCACCGCGCGCCAGCTGGTGGCGCGGGGCGCCCGCGTGGCGCTGGTGGGGCTCGAGCCCGCCCTGCTGCAGGCGCTGGCCGGCGAGCTGGCGCCGCACGCCTCGTGGCACCACGCCGATGTCACCAGCCAGGCGGCGCTGGACGCCGCCGTGGCGGCGGCGGTGGCGCACCACGGACGGCTGGACGTCCTGGTGGCCAACGCCGGGATCGCCAGCCTGGGGATGGTGGCGCACGCCGACATCGAGGCCATGTGCCGCGTGCTCGACGTCAACCTTGCGGGGGTGTTCCGCACGGTGAAGGCCGCCCTCCCGCATGTGGTGGCGGCGCGCGGCTACCTGCTGCTGGTCTCCTCCGCCGCCGCCTTCTCCGCCATGCCCGGGATGTCGGCCTACGCCGCCTCCAAGGCGGGGGTGGAGCAGCTGGCCAACGTGCTGCGGCTGGAGCTGGCCCCGCACGGCGTGGACGTGGGGAGCGCGCACATGACGTGGATCGACACCGACATGGTGCGCGACGTCCACGAGGACCTGGGGAGCTTCCGCCGCACGCTGGCGCGCCTCCCCGGCCCCTTCGGGACCATCACGACCCTGGACGCCTGCGCCGCGGCCTTCGCCGACGCCTGCGCCCGCCGCCCGCGCCGGCTGTACGTGCCGCGGTCGCTGGGGGTGGCGTCGGCGTGGCGGATGGTGCTGGGGTCGGCCGTGATGCAGCGCCTCCTGCGGGGGCAGATGGCCCCCATGCTCCACGAGGCCGAGGCGGAAACCCGCGCGCTGGGGCGCGCGTTCGGTCGGCGGAGCATGGGCATGGGGGAGGGGACGCCCGGGGAGGGCCCCCCGTCGGCGTGAGCCGCCGGCCCCCGACCATTACGGATCATCGGCCGCGCCGCGGCCTTGCGGGGATATCGTGAAGGGGATGGGACAGCGGGTGTGGAAGGCCGCCGTGCTGGCGGCATTGGGAGGGAGCGCCCTCGGGGCGGGGCGCCTGGGCGCGCAGGGGGGCACAGCGGTGCTGCAGGGGCGCGTGCGCGACGCCGCCAGCGGTGCCCCGGTGCCCGCCGCCACGGTGCGCCTCGACGGCACCCGCCTGGGCACGCTCACCGACGACGCGGGGCGCTACCGGCTGCCCAACCTCCCCGCCGGCGCGGCCACGGTGGTGGTGCAGCGGGTGGGGTACGAGAGCGAGCGGCGCACGGTGACCCTTGGCCCCGGCGCCACCGTCACCCTGGACGTGGCGCTGCGGGGCGCCACCACCGCGCTGGCGGCGGTGAAGGTGGCCGCCGATCCGCGCGACCGCGAGGAGTTCCGCCGCGCCCCGGGCCCCGGCATCCTCACGGTCACCCGCGACGCCTTCACCCGCGTGCCCGTCATCGGCGAGCCCGACGTGCTGCGCGTGGTGCAGCTCCTCCCGGGCGTGGTGGCCCCCAACGACTTCACCGCCGGCTACAACGTGCGCGGCGGCGAGAGCGACCAGAACCTCATCCTGCTGGACGGCTACCCGCTGTACAACCCGTTCCACCTGGGCGGGCTGTTCGGGACCTTCATCGACGAGACCGTGGGGGGGTTCGAGCTGCTCCCGGGCGTCTTCCCCGCCCGCTACGGCACCCGCCTCTCCAGCGTCCTCGACGTGACCCCGCGCGTGGAGGAGCGCGCGGGGGTGCACGGCACCGCCGCCGTGTCGGTGCTGGCCTCGTCGCTGGCCCTGGGCGGCACCGCGCGCGGGCGCACCAGCTGGAGCATCGCCGTGCGCCGCACCTACGCCGACAAGTTCGTGGCGCTCCTCTCCGACAACCAGCTGCCGTACTGGTTCACCGACGTGCAGGCGCACCTCCGCCACCAGCTGCGCGGCGGCGGCACCCTGTCGGCCACCCTCTACACCGGCAGCGACATCCTCGCCGCCTCGCTCGCCACCTTCGGTGACAGCACGCAGGCGGGCGCGGGCGCCCTCCGCTTCGACTGGGGGAACACGCTGCTGGGCGCGGCGTACACCCAGCCGCTGCGCGCGCTCGCCGGCGGCGACTCGGCGGCGCTCATGCAGCGCGTCTCCCGCACCGGCTTCGGCACCGGGCTCGACCTGGGGTCGGGGTCGCTCACCTTCAACAACCGGCTGTCCGAATGGCGCGCTTGGGGCGAGGCGACGCGCTGGCAGGGGATCGGTGAGACGCGCGCGGGCTACGAGTGGTCGGCCTACCGCACCGCCTACCGCGTGGCGGCGCCAGCGGCGGCGGCCGAGCCGTTCCTGGACGAGACGAGCGCCCCGTCGGCGCTGTCGGTGTACGCCGACCACACCGTGCGGTGGCCGCGCCTGGCGGCGCGCGCCGGGCTCCGCGGCGAGACGGTCACCGGCACCGGGTGGGCGGGGCTCTCGCCACGGCTGTCGCTCAAGTGGTTCGCCTCGCCGTCGCTGGCCGTCACCGCGGCGGCGGGGGCCACCTCGCAGTGGACGCCGGCCTTCCGCAACGAGCAGGCGCCCGTGCGCCTCTTCGACTTCTGGCTCACGGCCAACCGCACCACGCCGGTGGCGCGCGCGTGGCAGCAGAGCCTGGGGGCCGAGCGGTGGTTCGGGCGCAGCCGCTTCATCCGGCTGGAGGGGTGGCACAAGCGGTACTCCCGCCTCCCCGCCACCAACCTGGCCAACGACCCCAACCGCCGCGGCGACGAGTTCATCGTCACCACCGGGCGTTCGTACGGCGCCGACCTGCTGCTGCGGCAGCTGGAGAGCGAGCGGCTGGCCGGGTGGCTGGCGTACTCGTACGGCGTGAGCCTGCGCGACGGCCCCGGCGGGCGCTTCGCGCCCGTGCAGGACCGCCGGCACAACCTCAACCTGGTGGCCAGCTACCAGGTGAACCCCCGCTATCGCGTGGGGGCGCGGCTGGGGGTGGGCACCGGCACCCCCTTCACCGACATCGTGGGGCAGGTGGTGCGGCGCCGCTACGACCCCATCACCAACACCTTCGAGCTGGGCGCGCTGGACACCAACCGCGAGCCCGTGGGCGGCCCGCGCAACGGCGCGCGCTTCCCGCTCTTCCAGCGGCTGGACGTGAGCCTCACCCGCGAAGGGAACGGACGGCTGCGCTGGGCGCCGTACCTGTCGGTCATCAACGCCTACAACGCGCGCAACGTGTTCACGTACATCTTCGACTTCGAGGACAACCCCCCCACGCGCACGGCGTTCTCGCAGTTCCCGCTCCTCCCCACCGTCGGGGTGTCCCTCTCATGGTGACGCGCCGGCTGCCGATGCGGCACGCGCCCTTGGTGCCGCTGCTGGCGCTCCTGGCCCTGGTCGCCGGGTGCGAGCTGGGGTCGGTGACGGTGGTGTCCCCCACCCCCGGCGTGGTGGTGCACGCGGTGCTCAACCCCGACGCGACCGAGCAGGTGATCCTGCTGGAAGAGACGCAGGTGGGGCGCATCGACATCAACGACGGCATCCGCTACAACCCGCTGGAGCCGGTGCGCACCGCCGGCGGACTCCCCATCAACGATGCCGACGTGCGCCTGCTGGTGGACGGCGACAGCGTGGGGGTGCGCGCCACCGAGACGGTGGTGAGCGGGCGCAAGACGGGGCGCTACGTGGTGCCCCAGGCGGCGCTGGCCATCGTGCCGGGACGCCGCTACCGGCTGCGCGCGCGCACCACCACGGGGGCGGTCGTCACGGGGACCACCATCGTCCCCGCCGCCAACCCCGGACAGCCCGCCGTCGCCACGCAGCCGGTGACGCTCGCCCGCAGCAGCGACACGCTGCGGCTGGCGTGGGGCGCCGTCCCCGACGCCACCATCTACGGCATCCGCCTGGAAACCCCCAATGGGCCGTGGTTCCTCTTCAGCGACTCCACCCGCTTCGCGCTGGCGGGGACGCTGCGGAACTTCTTCGCCGACGGCCTGCCGTACGTGTTCTTCCCGGGGTTCACGCAGCCGCTGGCGGTAATCGCCGCCGACCGGAACTTCTACGACTACAACCGCTCGGGGAACGACCCCTTCGGCGGCACGGGGCTCATCAGCTCCGTGCAGGGGGGGATCGGGGTGTTCGGCAGCGTGCGGATGCTGCTGCGCCGCGACGTGACGGTCACCGACGTGCGGCGCGCACCCGTGGAGGGGAGCTGGCGCGGCACCGCGCTGCTGGGGGCCTCGGTGTCCATGGAGCTGTGGCGCGAGGCCTTGGCCGCCCCCACCGCCACGGCCCAGCTGAGCGGCCGCCAGCGGGTGGGGGGCACCGACCGCTACCTGCTGGGCTCCATCCGCGCCGACACCGTGCGCTTCGCGGTGCTGACGGGGTTCTACCGCAGCGACACCTCGGCCTTCTTCACCGGGCGGCTGGCGGGGGACAGCATCACCGGGACGTACAGCACCCGCTTCGCCACCGACGGCCCACGGGTGTTCCGGCGGGTGCCGTAGGGGGCCGACGACCGCCCGGGGCTACTGCGGCGCGCTCCGCGGCACGATCCGCCGCGCCGCCGCGAAGTCGCCGTACTGGTCGGTGGCAATGAAGTCGGCGCCGGCGGCCACCGCCGCGCGCCAGCGGGGCGCCACCGCCCGCAGGCTCCCGAAGTTGTAGCTCGCCGTGAAGCCCCGGTCCTGCTCGGGGGTGAAGCCGTCCAGCGTGTAGAAGCGGATCCACAGCCCCTGCCCGTGCGCGCGCCGCACCAGCGCCCGCAGCCGCGCCGCGTCATCGGGGGTCCACCGCCCCGCCGCGCCCTGCCCCCCCTCCTCCACCACCCCCCACGGAAAATTGACCCAGCGGTGGTAGTTCCCGGCGTGGCGGGGGATGAGCGCGGCGGGGGACAGCTGCACCGCATTGTGGGCGCGCGCCGCCTTGTCCTTCCCGGGCACCTTCGTGGCGGGGATGGCGCCAAACAGCCACAGCGTGTCCCCCACCGGCACCCGGTCATGGAAGGCACGCCGTTGCGCCGTGTCGGCACCGGTGAGCACCAGCATGGGGCCCACCACCAGCGGCGCCGGGCTGCCGGGCGTGGCGGTGCGCGGCGCGTGGGTGAGCCACGCGCGATGCCGCTTGAGGAGCGCCAGCACGTGCGCGTGATGCTCGGGCTCGTTGCTCTTGAAGTCCAGGTTGAGCACCAGCAGCGGCCACCCCTCGCGCCGCCCCTCGCGCAGCGCCCCTTCCATCAGCGGGCGCACGCGCGCGAAGAAGTGCGCCTCCAGCGTAGGCGCCCCCGCCACCGCGTCGCTGTCGTGCGCCACCACCGAGGTGTATCCCACCCCCTGCCGGCGCGCCCAGTGCAGGTCCTGCTCCACCGCCACCGGCAGCCCGGTGGCCAGCACCGAGTCCAGGCGGTCACCCCACTGGCCGCGCTCGGGGTAGGCGTTGTGCCCGTCCAGCAGCACGCGCTGCCCGGGGGCAAAGCGCGGCACCGGCGTCGCGGGGGTGCGCGTGCGCAGCGTCATCCACCCGCAGGTGGCGCCCGCCATTGCGAGCACCGCGGCAAGCCCCGCCAGGGGCGATCGGGACACGAGTCAGGTCCGGGAAAGGGGAAACGTGAATTGTTGCGCGGAGGCGGCGCCGGGCGCAACATCCCCGGGACGCCCCCACGCTGCGGGGCCTCCCCTCTTCCCGTCGCGTCCATGTTGAGCCGCTCCCCCGCCCCCCGCGTTCGCACCCGCACCCGCACCCTGTCCCTGGTGGCCGCGCTGCCGGGCGCGCTGCTGGGCGCGTTGCTGGGCGCGTTGCTGGCCGCCCCGCTCGGCGCGCAACCCGCCGCCACCGTGGCCGACCGCTTCACCGTGCGCGAGGCCATGATCCCCGCGCGCGACGGCGTCCGCCTGCACACGCGGATCTTCGTCCCCAAGGCCGCCGCCGGCCCCCTGCCGTTCATCATGCTGCGCACCCCCTACGGCATCGCCAACGCGGAGCGCCACTTCACCGCGTACTTCAAGGCGCTGGCCGACGAGGGGTACATCTTCGTCTTCCAGGACATCCGCGGGAAGTTCAAGTCGGAGGGGACGTTCGTCATGCAGCGCCCCGCCCGCCCCCGCGGCGACACCACCTCGCTGGACGAGGGGACCGACACCCACGACACCATCGAGTGGCTGCTGCGCAACGTCCCCGGCAACAACGGGCGCGTGGGGATGCTGGGCGTGTCCTACGACGGGTGGACCACCATCATGGCGGCCACCGAGCCGCACCCCGCCCTGCGCGCCATCTCCCCGCAGGCCTCCCCCGCCGACATGTGGATCGGCGACGACTTCCACCACAACGGCGCCTTCCGCCTCTCGTACGGCTTCGAGTACGCGGTGCGGGTGGAGGGGTCGCGCGAGCTGGACCTCTTCAACTTCGACCGCTTCGACACCTACCAGTGGTACCTGCGCCTCGGGTCGCTGGCCAACGTCAACGCGCGCCACCTCCAGGGACGCATCCCCACCTGGAACGACTTCGTCGCGCACCCCGACTGGGACGCCTTCTGGCGGGCGCAGACGGTGCTCCCGCACCTGCGGGCGGTGCGGGTGCCCACCCTCAACGTGGCCGGGTGGTGGGACCAGGAGGACTTCTGGGGGCCGCTGGCCATCTACCAGGCGCTGGAGAAGACCGACACCAAGGGGATCAACTACCTGGTCGTGGGCCCGTGGAACCACGGCGGGTGGTCCGCCGGCGAGGGGCGCTCGCTCGGCCCCATCTCGTTCGACTCGGCCACCGCCACGCACTTCCGCGAGCGGATCCAGGCCCCCTGGTTCGCCTACTGGCTCAAGGACAAGGGGACGCTGGACCTCCCCGAGGCGCTCACCTTCGAGGCGGGGAGCAACCGCTGGCGCCGCTGGGACGCCTGGCCCGCGCGCGCCGGCGTCGAGGCGCGCCCCCTCTACTTCGGCCCGGGCGGCACGCTGGGCTTTGCCAGGCCCGCCGCGCCGCGCGCCGCCGACCGCTTCGTCAGTGACCCCGCCCACCCGGTCCCCTACCGGCAGCTCCCCATCGAGCCCACCTACGGCCCGCACGCGCGCCGCTGGCCCACGTGGCTGGTGGAGGACCAGCGCTTCCTGAACGGGCGCCCCGACGTGCTCATCTACGAGACGGAGCCGCTGGCGGAGGATGTGACCATCGCCGGCGAGGTGGTGGCGCAGCTGTACGCCGCCACCACCGGCACCGACGCCGACTGGATCGTGAAGCTCATCGACGCCTATCCGGAGCAGTATGCCGCTAACTGGGGCATGGCCGGCTACCAGCTGATGGTGTCCAACGAGGTGTTCCGCGCGCGATACCGCACCAGCCGCGAGAAGCCCGCGCCGCTGGTGGCCAACGCGGTCACCCCCATCCGCTACAGCCTCCACACGCAGAACTACACCTTCCGCAAGGGGCACCGCATCGTGGTGCAGGTGCACAGCAGCTGGTTCCCGCTCATCGACCGCAACCCGCAGGTCTTCGTCCCCAACATCTTCAACGCCAAGGACGGCGACTTCCGCGCGCAGACCCACACGGTGCACCGCTCGGCCCCCTGGCCGTCGCACGTGGTGCTCCCCATCGTCACGCGTTGACCGCCCCCCCCGCCATGACCTCCTCCCGTCGCGACTTCCTGGCCCGCGCGGCCCTCACCGCCACGGGGGCCGCCGCCTCGGCCGCCCTCCCGCCCGCCCTCGATGCGCAGGGCGCGCCAGCTGCCCAACCGGCGCGCACGCCGGAGACCGTGCTGGACCCCATGCTGCTGGCCGCCGTGGGGGAGGCGGTGCTCCCTGAGTCGCTGGGCGCCGCGGGGCGCCGCCGCGCGGTGGGGGCCTTTGCCACGTGGCTGGCACGCTATGAGCCCGTGGCCGAGGCCATGCACGGCTACGGCGACGCGGAGATCACCTACACGCCACCAGACCCGGCGCCGGGGTGGCAAGCGCAGCTGCGCGGCGTGGACACGCTGGCGCGGCGGTCGCGGCGCAAGGGTTTCGCGGCCCTTGGCGTGGCCGAGCGGCGCGCAGTGCTGGAGGTGGCGCTGCGCGGCCACGGTGGCACGCGACTGCCGGCCAACCCGCTGGACGCCACGCATGTGGCGGTGGCGGTGCTGGCGCACTGGGCCGCCTCCACCGAGGCCACCGACCTGGCGCAGGGAGCGCGCATCCTGGCGGGCGAGTGCCGCGGGCTGGCCGGGGTGTCGCGCGTGCCGCTGCCGCTGGCCGGGGAGGGGCGGCCGTGAGCGCGATCCACACGGTCGCCGCGCGCGACCTCGAGGCGGACATCTGCATCATCGGCGCCGGGATCACGGCGGCCATGATGGCCGAGCGGCTGGCGGCCACCACCAAGGCCAGCATCCTCGTGGTGGAGGCCGGCGGGCACACCACCCCCTTCCGCGAGCGGGCGCTGCGCCGCGTGCGGTGGCAGCAGTACGGCGAGACGCCGTGGGGCGCCGACCACCTGCAGGACCAGAACGTCACCGGCACCGCCTATGGCTACTCCCCCAGCATGCACGTGGGGGGGCTGGCCATGCACTGGGGGGGCGTCACGCCGCGCTACTCGCCGGAGGACTTCCGCCTCAAGTCGCTGTACGGTGTGGGGGACGACTGGCCCATCAGCTACGACGAGCTGGACCCGTTCTACCAGGAGGCCGAGGAGCGCATGGGGATTGCCGGCGAGCAGGGGCCGCCGGAGATGGATCCGCGCGGGAAGCCCTTCCCCATGCCCGCGCTGCCGCTGAGCCCCACGCTGCAGCAGCTGCGCGCGTGGACCGCCAAGGCCGGCATCACCATGTGGAGCCAGCCCAGCGCCAAGAACTCGGTGCCGTACCAGGGGCGCGGCACCTGCCAGCGGTGCGACACCTGCTACCCCATCTGCCCCAGCGGCGCCAAGTATTCGCCGGACTTCACCTTTGACGCGCTGGTGCGGGCGGGGCGCATCCGGCTGGCCACGCACACGCTCGTGCGGCGCCTGGTGGCCG
>JAGWYS010000108.1 GCA_018969225.1 Gemmatimonadota bacterium
CGTGGTACACGTACTTGCCCCAGTAGGGGACGGTGCCGCCGGAGGCGGGGCGCGCCTCGGGACCGACCGCCGGCGCGGCCCCGGGGACTCCCGCCGCCGGGCGCCGGGTGGTGTCATTCGGCGCCGCCGCCGAGGGCGCCTGCGCCGTGGCGGTCGGCTGGTTGAGGAGCAGGTTGCGCTTGAACCAGTCCACGTTGCGGTCGCGGCCGTCGGCGTCGGCGGCGGGGGTGAGGGACACGAACAGCTCGTCGCGGATCTGGCTGATGAGCGGCGAAGTCTCGGTGGCCAGCCGGTAGGCCAGCTCCATGAGCATCTCGGAGGGCCCCGTCTCCCCGCTGTGCAACCCGCCCATGAGGTGGTAGTGCGGCCTGGTCTGGGCCAGCAGCGCCTTGACGTCGGCCTCCTTCAGGGCGCGCGGGTCGGCGATGCGCGCCAGGTTCCTGCGGTTCTGCTCCAGGCGCTGGAGGTTGGCCTCGCTGGAGATCCACACCACCACCAGCTCGCGCCCCTCGTCGGAGCGTCCGATGGTCTCCACGCGGACGCGCGGCGTGGCCTTGGCCAGCGCGCGGTAGTACTTCAGCTGGTCGGCGTAGTAGGTGAGGGTGCGCGGGGCGCCGATGTGGTAGCCCAGCACGTCGCGCGGCGTGGGGACGCCCGGCACGAGCGGCAGGTGGTCCACCAGCGGGCTGCCGTGGCGCGGGTTGACCGTCCATTCCGCGTAGGCCCGGGCGAAGGTGGAATCCTGCGCCTGCTGCGGATCGCGCGTCTCGAGGGAGCGCTGCTGGGCGTGGCTCGCCCGGACGGGGAGCGACAGCGCGAGGGCGCCGCCGACCAGCAGGGCCGCGCGCAGGACGACGTGCAGGGGACGGCGGGCAGCGGGAGGCACGGGGGCCACGGGTTCTCCGGGAGAAAGGCCGACCGACCGTGGGCGCTCCACGGTCCTTGGGCAGAGTATAGGCCGCGGCGTCCCGCCCCGCGAGCAGCGCGCCGTCGCACGTCCGTGATGCACGAGTGACCGGACCGTCACGGCATCCGGCGAGTGCCGAGGGAGCTTCCGCGCCATGTTGGGAGCGTGTCGGCGCCTCTCTCCATCCTGCTGCTCGCCGAGGGGACCGGTATTGCCGGCTCCACGCAGTCCGTGCTCAACCTGGCGCAGGGGCTTCGGCACCGAGGCCACACGGTGCGGCTCGGACGGGATGCCGGTGGGCTATTGGACCGTCTGGCCACTGCCGATGGGTTCGCTCCGCTGCCGCTGGCCTTTGGCGGCATGCTCGCGCTGGCGCGGGACCTCCGCGCCCTGTTGGCCCGTGACCCGGTGGACGTGATCGTCAGCCAATCCACGGTGGATCGGCGCGCCTGCGCCTGGTTGCGTTGGCAGGGCGCGTTGGCACCGGCCTTGGTGGTCACGCGCCGCACGATGCCGTTGACGTGGTTCCCGGAGCTGTGGTGGGTGGGGCATGCCGCCGACCGCACCATCGCGGTCAGTCCCGCCGTGGCGCGCGCTTTGGCCCGCCGCGGGCACCCCTCGACCCGCGTGGAGGTGGTCCACAACGGGGTGGTCCTGGAGCGTCTGGACGCGCCGCAGCCGCCGGCCGCTGAGCAGTTGGCCGACCGGGTGCGCGCGTCGGCCCTCGGGAGACCCATCGTGCTGATGGTGGCGCGCCGCAAGGACCAGGAGGTGCTGCTCCGCGCCGCGCACTTCGTGGGCACCCCCATCTGCCTCGTGTTTGCCGGCGTGGCCGAGGATCCGCCGCTGGCGGCGCTGGCGGCCGCGGTGCCGCGGCGGCACACGGTGCAATGGCTGGGTGAGGTGCAGCACCCGCTTCCCCTCTATCGCGTGGCCACCCTGTTCGCCTTGCCGTCCCGCATCGAGGGGTTGTCGCAGGCGGTGCTTGAGGCCATGGGGGTCGGGGTGCCCGTGCTGGCGTCGCGGGCTGGCGGCAATGCGGACCTGATCGAGGACGGCGCGACCGGACGGCTGCTTCCGCCGTTGCACCATGCGGCGTGGGGACGTGCCATCGAGGAGGCGTTGGCCGATCACGAGGTGGCGCGCCGGTGGGCCGAGACGGCGCGGGTGCGCGTGCATCGCGAGTTCACGGTGCATCGGACCGTCGAGCGGACCGAAGCCGTGCTCCGGCAGGCGGTCGGTCGCCGGGCCGGCCGGGTGACGACCGGGCTCCGCGCTTGGCGTGAGTCCCGTGACGAAGCGCGCCGTGGATGACCTCCTGCGCCCTGAGGGGCGTCCGGCCCTGGTTGTCCAGACGGCGTTTCTGGGGGACACCGTCCTGACGACCCCCTTGCTGGCGCATCTGGCACGGCGTGGACCAGTGGACGTCGTGGTGCGCGCGGATGCGGCCGCGTTGTTGATGGGCCATCCAGCCGTGCGGGACATCATCCCGTACGACAAGCGTGGCCGAGATCGCGGTCTCGCCGGCCTGCTGCGGCTCGTGCGGCGCGTCCGGCAACGGGTCTCAGGGGAGCCGCGAGATGCGTCGGTGTCCTATCTGGTTCATGCCTCCCTGCGGTCCGCGCTCATCCCCAGGCTCGCCGGCATCCCGGTCCGGGTGGGCTGGACGCAGCGCTGGCCGGCCAGCGCGCTCTACACCCACACGGTGCCATTTCCGGCCCACGGGCACCATGCCCGCCGCCTCATGGCCCTCGCCGCCGCCCCCGAAGATGCGGTGCCGCACCAGACACGCCCCAGCCTGCACCCGGGCGCCGCCGAGGTCGTGGTGATCGAGCGCCATCCGGCCGCTGGGGCACGCTGGTGGCGCGACCCGCGCCCGATGGTGGTGCTCGCCCCGGGATCGGTGTGGGGGACCAAGCGGTGGTCGTATTTCCCGCAGCTGGCGCGGGTGCTTCGGGAGCCGTGTCGGCTGGCCGTCGTGGGGGGTGCCGCCGATGGACTCCTCGCGACGGCAATCCGCCAGCAGGCGCCGGACGCGGTGGATTTCACCGGAACGCTGTCGCTGCTGGAGACGACTGCCCTGGTGGCCCGTGCAGACGCCGTGGTGTCGAATGACTCGCTGGTGGTCCATGTGGCGAGCGCCACGGACACCCCGACCGTCGCGCTCTTCGGCCCGACGGTACCGGCGTTCGGGTTCGGCCCCATGGCAGTCCACCACGTGGTCCTGCAGGTGGAGTCATTGGCCTGCCGCCCTTGCCATCACCACGGACCGGCTCGCTGCCCACTTGGGCACCATCGGTGCATGCGCGAGCTGTCGGTGCGGCAGGTGCGCGATGCCGTGGAGGCGATGCTCAGCCGGCGGCCGACGCCGTGAGCGGACGCGCCACCGGCTCGACCCGCGCTCTCCAGCGGTCCACCCGTTCCAGCACATCGTCCACGGTGATGCGTGGCATGCGCCCCGGGCGCCGACGACTGCTACTGAGATACTCCTCCCCGGGCTCCCCGTACCGGTCCACCAGCAGGTCGGCCGAGTGCCGGTAGGGTCCCACCCACTTGGGATTGGTGGTCGCGTACAGCCCCACCACCGGCCGTCCCAATGCCCCCGCCAGGTGCAAGGGGCCGGTGTCGGGGCTGATCACCAGCGCGGCCCGTGACAGGAGCCCCATGAGGTTGGGGATCCCGGAGCCCAGGGCGTCGATGGGACGGTCGCGCTCCGGAAGCATCCGGCAGGCGCCGGTGATCCGTGCGCGCGCCTCCACCTCGGTTGGCGAGGTCGCCCCGCACAGCACGGCGCGCGCGCCGAAGTCACGGGCGAGCGCGACGCACACCGCCGCCAGGCGGTCCGGCATCCAATTCTTGTCCGGGTGACTGGAGGCCAGCACCACGGCCACCACGGGTCGGTCGTCGTTGCCGATCACCTGGTCCGCCCACACCCGGGCACTCGACGGAACAACCAGGTCATACGCCAAGGGCCCGGGGGCGACGCCAAGGAACTGGAGGAACTCCTGGTGCTGGTCGGCCATGTGCGCGCGCGGCGCCGGCGGCAACTGGTGCGTGGTGAACAGGACGTTGGCGTCACGACTGCGATGCCGATCCACGCCGACGCGGAGCGGCGCCCTCGACAGCCACGTCACCAGCCCGGCCTTGAGCGCCACCTGCAGATCGAGCACCACATCGAGGCGCCGGGCAGACAGGGTCCGACCGATGGCCTGGTACCCCGCCAGCCCGCCACGCCGATCGAACAGCACCACGTCATCCACGTGCGGCGAGGCGCGCACGACGGCGTCGGGGCCGCGCTGGACCACCCACGTGAGGCGCGCCCCCGGGAAGGCCCGCCGAAGGGCGGTCGCCACGGGCACGCCGAGGATCACGTCTCCAAGGGCGCTCATGAGCACGATGGCGATGCGGGGCGAGGCGGGAAGCATGCACATCTCTCGGCTGGAGTCCCCGCAACCTCCCGGCGCATGGCACGCTGAACAATGGCCGCCGGTCACTCGCCCTTGATTCGGTATGCACTCGTGACACGTCGGGTGCACGCCCGATGGGGCGTGACGGAGTGGTGACAGGTGCCATCGGGGCTTCCCGTCCGGAGCGCCGGCGCATTGACGGCGGACGCGTGGGTGCCTCGCCTGGTCCGGATGGCCGTGGCCACACCTGCCCTCCCCCAGCGCGCCCTACATCGCCAGCCGTTCCCCGTCGGTGTGGGGGAAGACGTCCCCCACGACCAGCAGCGGCAGGGCGCGATCGGCGGCCAGGGCGTAGGCGAACGGGTCCCCGAAATTGAGCGCGGCGAGGTGCCGTCCCTTACCAAACCGCCGCGCGCCATCGCGGGCCAGCGCCAGCTGGGGGTCGTCGCAGGCGACGACCTCCAGGCGCAGGTCGCGGACCAGCTCGTCCACCAGCACGTCGCCCGCGCTGCCGAAACGGGGCTGCAGCACCAGCGACAGCTCCGGCACGGTGCCAACGGCCACCACGCGATGCGCGAGGGGCTCGAGCGCATCCACCACTCGTTCGGCGCCAGCGGTGGGATCGACCACCGGGAGGGCGGCGAGGCGCTCCTGCAGGCGCTGCGCCGCCGCCCGCATGGGGTGGGGGCGCGCCGGGCGCCCATGGCGGGCCAGCCGCTCGGCGAGCGCCAGGCGGGTGGCCTCGGTGAGCGATACGACCGACGGATCGGTCCACGTGGAGTGCCCCGAACGCCGGGTCGGGTTCAGGTTCACCCCCTGGCGGGGGCTTCCACGGAGATGCGTGATGCAGTAGCATCAGATGCATGCGCACCACCCTCGACATCGATGACGACGTGCTGGAGGCCGCCAAGGAGCGGGCGCGTCGGGAACGCAAGACGGCCGGGCAGGTGGTGTCGGCGCTGCTGCGGCAAGCGCTGACGGCACCCGCCCACCACCCCGGGGCGGTGCGCGAGCCAGCGCCTGTGCACGGCTTCCGCCCCTTTCCTCCGGGGGACACGGTGGTCACCAACGCGCTCATCGACGACCTGCGCCGCGACGACGCGTACTAGGCTCCCATGCGCGCGCTTCTCGACGTGAACGTCCTCATCGCGCTGCTGGACGCCAGCCACGCCTCGCATCCCGCGGCCATGCACTGGTTCGCGCAGCACGGCGCCACCGGCTGGGCGTCCTGCCCGATCACGCAGAACGGCTGCGTGCGCGTGATGTCCTCTGCGGGGTACCCCAACGCCCGGTCGGCGGCTGTGGTGGCGGGGCGCCTGGGTGAGGCCACGGCGCATCCGGCCCACGTGTTCTGGCCCGATGACGTGAGCCTGCTGGATCCCGTCCGTTTCGACCTGTCCCGCCTTCACGGCGCCCGGACGCTCACGGATGCCTACCTGCTGTCATTGGCGATGCGGCACGGCGGACGGCTGGTGACCTTTGACCGCGCGATACCGGCGAGCGCCGTGGTCGGGGCCACGCCGGCGCACGTTGTGGTGCTGTGAACCGGCGAGGGCACGCTTTCCATCGCGCCGTGTTTCGGTTCACCTATCGCGTACGGTCATCACATGTCGGACTTCATCAGGACCGCACACGACCTCGACGGCGGGGATGACCCCCAGCGCACGCGACTGGGCGACACCGAGAAGCCAACGACGGCTGCGGTGACGTGACGCCATGATCGTGGCGGACACCGGGGCCATCATCGCGCTGGTGGACGCGGATGATCGGCACTCTGCGCAGCGCCGGGTCGCCGCCTACCACGCCGGCGTGTCGGGGAGCACCACCAGCGGCGCACGCCCCGCCAGCGCCCCGTCCAGGTGCAGCAGCGCCACCCCCACGCCGGCGCTCCCCTGCATGTACCCCGTCTGCGCCTTCACCTCCTGCGGGCTCACGCGGTTCTCGGCCTGCACCCAGCGCAGCGTGTCCCCCTCGGCGGTGGCGCGCGCCACCGTGTCGTCCATCACGCGCCGCGCGAACGCCAGGTCGGCGGGGTCGCGGGTGACGCCATGGCGCGCCACGAAGTACTCGGCCACGCCGCAGTTGCCGCAGCACTGCGAGATGTTGTTCCAGAACCCCGACCGGTCGGGGTGGTGCTCGGGGACGCCGCTGTCGATGATGCCGCGACTCAGCTCGGGGAGGCGCGCGTTCCACGCGGCGTTGCCGGTGAGGCGCGCGAGCTGCCGGTAGAGCCGTGCCGTGCCCGCAGGGCCGTGGCACCAGCTGAGGTAGAACAGCTGCTCCCCCCCGGGCTCGGAGTGGAAGATGCGGCGCCCGCCGCCGCCGGTGCGCGTGGTGATGCCGTCGAGGTAGCGCGCGGCGGCCAGCGCCCCCTCCCGCGCCGCGGTGGCGGGGGCGCCGCCGTCGGTGCCGCGCAGCGCCCCGTGCTGCGCCAGCGTGGCCAAGGTGTACCCCACTCCGGCGGCGCCGTGCGAGAAGTTGGGATAGCGGCGCGGCATGCGGGGGGAGATGGCCCAGGTGAGGCCGTCGCCGGCGGGGGTGCCCGCGGCCAGCAGCGACCGCGCGGCGCCGCGCAGGAGCGGGTCGATGTCCGCGAACGGCGCCACACGGGCGCCCAGCCACGCCAGCGTGAGGGCGATGCCGGCCGTGCCCGAGATGATGTCGGTGGAGTCGTTCCAGGTGACGCCGGCATCCGCGTCGCGCGCCGACTGGCGCAGCAGCGCGGCCAGATGCGCCAGCCCCCGGTCGAGCGCCTGCTGGTCCTCGGGGGTCACGGCGCGTTGCCGGGCGAGCGCCACCACGTACGCGGTGCCGGCCGCCCCCGTGTACAACCCCGCCCCCTCCCCCGTGATGCCGGCGGCGGCCGCCGACGCGGCCGCGAGCAGGGCGCGCGCGCCGGCCACCGCCTCGTCCAGGTAGCGGCGCGCGCCGGTGGCGTGGTGCAGCTCGAGGTAGAACAGCACCACCCCGGCGCTGCCGCTGTAGAGCCCCTGGTCGATGGCGGAGGGGACGGCGGGGTCCACGGGCCACCGCACCCCGTCGCGGTCGCGCACGGCGCTGGCGGCGATCCAGCGCTCGGCGGCGAGCGCCGCCGCACGGTAGTCGGGGGCATCACCGGGCGCCGCGAGTGCCCGCAGCGCGCGGGGACCCGCAAGACAGGACGCGGCCGCGAGAGCGGCCGCGCGTGCGAGGGCGGAGCGACGGTCCATGGGCGGGGGACGGTGGATGGTGGCGGGGGCCGATCGGGGGCGAGCGCTCAGCGCCCCCCGGGGAACTCCGGGCGCATCCCCAGGTGGTGCATCGTGAACGCGAACACGTCGGCCGTCTCCTCCAGCGCCTTGGAGAGGCTGGCGCTGCCGTGCCCGCTCTGCGTCTCGATGCGGATGAGCACGGGGGCGTCGCCGCGGTGCGCCTGCTGCAGCCGGGCGGCGAACTTGAACGAGTGCGCGGGCACCACGCGGTCGTCGTGGTCGGCGGTGGTGACCAGCGTGGCCGGATAGGCCACGCCGTCGCGGAGGTTGTGCAGCGGCGAGTACCGGGACAGGTACGCGAACCCGTCGGGGGTGTCGCTGGAGCCGTAGTCGGCCACCCAGTTCCAGCCGATGGTGAAGCGCTGGAAGCGGAGCATGTCCATCACCCCCACCGCCGGGAGCGCCACGCGGAAGAGCTCGGGACGCTGCGTCATCACCGCGCCCACCAGCAACCCGCCGTTGGAGCCCCCCTGCATCGCCAGCTGCGCCGGGCTGCTGTACCCGTTGGCCACCAGCCACTCGGCCGCGGCGATGAAGTCGTCGAAGACGTTCTGCTTCCGCTCCTTCATCCCCGCCTGGTGCCACGCCTCGCCGTACTCCCCGCCGCCGCGCAGGTTCACCTGCACGTACACGCCCCCCTGCTCCAGCCACGCCATGCGGCTGGCGCTGAAGGCCGGCGGGAGGGAGATGTTGAACCCCCCGTAGCCGTACACCAGCGTGGGACGCCGCCCGTCCAGCGCGATCCCCTTGCGGGCCACGATGAACATCGGCACCCGCGTGCCGTCACGCGACGTGGCGAACACCTGCCGTGTTTCGTACGCCGACGGGTCGAACGGGAGGGTGACGGCGCGGTGCACCGTGCTCTTCCCGGTGGCCAGCTCCAGCCGGTAGGTGGTGGGCGGGGCGGTGAAGCTGGTGAAGGTGTAGAACACGTCCGTCACGCGCTGACTGGCGCTCACCACCGAGGCCGTGCCCACGCCCGGGAGCTCCACCGTGCGCTCGCGCGTGCCGTCGTAGCGGTACGGCACCAGGCGGCTGGTCACGTCCTTGAGATAGCCGGCGATGACGCGGCGCCCCGCCACGGCCGCGGTCTCCAGCACCTCCGGCTGCTCCGGGACCAGTGTGGCCCAGTCGGCAGGGTCGGGGCGCCGGGGATCGATGCGCACCACGCGGCGGTTGGGCGCCCCCTCGTTGGTAAGGACCAGCAGCGCGCCGCCGTCGTTGTCCAGCAGGGCCAGCTCCTTCGCGAATCCGCGGCCGATGCGGTACCACGTGGTGTCCGTGCGGGCCAGGTCGCGCACCCACAGCTGGTTGCCGTCAAACCCCTGCCCGCGGTCGGCGATGCTGAGCACCAGGAAGCGCTGGTCGTCGGTGACCTCCGCCGTGTGGAAGCGCGCCGGGTGCGCCGCGTCGGCGTACACCAGCCGGTCGTCCGACTGCGGCGTGCCCAGCCGGTGGAAGTACACCCGGTGGTCCTCGTTGCGGGAGCTGAGGGCGGAGAGGGTGTCGGCGGGGGTGGGGTAGCGTGAGTAGTAGAAGCCGTCGCCGTGCCACGCGATCCCGGAGACCTTGACCCACCGGATGCGGTCGGGGAGGTGCCGCCGCGTGGCGGGGTCCATCACGCGGATCTCCTGCCAGTCGGAGCCGGCCTCGGAGCGCAGGTAGGCCAGGCGCGAGCCGGTGCGGTTGAAGGCGAAGCCGCTCACGCGCGTGGTGCCGTCCCTGGACAGCGCGTTGGGATCGATGAGCACCGCCGGTGTCCCGCGCAGCCCGCGCTGGATGTAGAACACCCCCTGGTTCTGGAGCCCGCTGTTGCGGCTGTACAGCACCCACCCCTTGTCGCGCAGCGGCGCGGTCTCGCGGGGGTAGTCCTGCAGCTGGCGCAGGCGCGCCAGCAGCGCGCCGCGGTACGGAATGGCGGCCAGGTGCGCGAAGGTGACGGCGTTCTGCTCGCGCACCCACGCCTTCACCGCGCTGGCGGTGTCGTCCTCCAGCCACCGGAAGGGGTCGGCCACCTTGGTGCCGTGGTAGTCGTCCACGTGGGGCACCGTGGCGGTCTTGGGGTATGTCAGCGGGGCCGGCTGGGCCAGGGCGGCGCCGGCAACCGCGGCGGGGGCAAGCATGAGGGCAATCCAGCGAGTGAGGGACACCGGGCACTCCGGGGGCAGTGGATCCGCGCGCGGCCGCGCCGCCGCCATGGCAAAGCTGGCGCGCGCGTGGCTCCCGCGCGAGCGCCGCGGCGCTCGTACATTGATCCCGGGACCGGACGCTGATGGGTCCACTCCAAATCCACGGGGCGCGGTTGCCCATGGACGCGTACCTTCTGACGGTGGCGGCGTTCCGGGCACCGCGCCCCTCCCTCTCCCGTCCCCTGGAGCCCTGATGTCTCCTCGTTCGCTCTTGCTTGGCGCGTTCCTCCTCTGCGGTGCGGTGGCCGACCTGGCGGCGCAGGAGCGCGCGCGCGACCGGCGGCGCTACCTGGCGCCGGACCAGGTCACCACCGACGACCCGCGGCGCATTCCCGTGCCGGCCACGCCGCGCGGCCCGGCCGGCGTCACGGTGCTGCGCGGGGGGCGCGTGTTTGACGGCACCGGGGCCCCCGCCCGCCCGGCCACGGTGGTGCTGGAGCGCAACCGCATCGCGCGCGTGGTGGCCCCGGGGGTGCAGGACTGGCCGCGCGACGCACGGGTGATCGACGTGACCGGGAAGACCGTCCTGCCGGGGCTCATCGACCTGCACACGCACCTCACGTACATCGAGCCTCCCTTTTCCACCGCGGAGGGGCCCGACGATCCGGAGGCGGTGCTGCGCGGCGCCGAGCGGCTGCGGTACTATGTCGAGAGCGGCATCACCAGCGTCCGCGACGTGGCCAGCAACGGCAACGCGCCCTTCATCCTCAAGCGGTGGGTCGATCGCAACGCGCTCCCCGCGCCGCGGGTGTTCGCGGCGGGGCAGCTGCTCACCGGGCGCGGCGGCCACGGGGCCGAAGGGCGCGAGCGGCCGGTGGAAGGGTCGATCATGGAGCGCACCGGCGCCGACGCCTGGCGCCTGGCGGTGCGCGACCTCTTTGCGCGCGGGGCCGACCTCATCAAGATCGCCTCGCACTTCTCCCGCGAGGAGGTGGCGGCGGCGGTGGACGAGGCGCACGCGCTGGGGCTCAAGGTCACCTGCGACTGCGAGACGTTCTACATCCAGCGCGCCGTGGAGGCCGGGGTGGACATGATCGAGCACCCGCTCCCGCGCAGCGACGAGACGATCCGGCTGATGGCGGCCAAGGGGACGGAGGCCGATCCCACGCTGTACATCTACACCTACTTCTTCGGCCGCCTGGGCGGCGGCTACTTCGGCTCCACCTCGCGGCGCTTCTTCTTCGGCGACTCCCTCAACCTGGAGGTCGCGCGGCGCATGAAGGCGGCCGGGATCAAGATGGGGGTCGGGACCGACCTCATCGTGGACTGGTTCCGCTCGCTCCCGCACCCGTACATCAACGAGCTGAAGTACTTCACCGAGATCGGCTACACGGTGCCCGAGGCGCTGGTGGCGGCCACGCGCACCAGCGCGGAGCTGCTGGACATGGACGACAAGCTGGGGACGCTGCAGGCGGGGAAGCTGGCCGACGTGCTGGTGGTGGAGGGGCGCCCCGACGAGTCGCTGGACGACCTGGCGCGCGTGGACCTGGTGATCCGCGACGGCTGGGTGGTGGTGGAGGGGGGACGGGTGGTCATGCCGCGCCACCAGCCCACGCCGGCGCCGCCGATCTGGCGGCCCAAGCGGTGACGGCGGCGGGGCACCGCCCATGACCGCCACCGTGGCCACCCCCGTCACCCTGCACGCCGCGGACGGCTACCCGCTGCACGCCACGCACTACGCGCCGCATGGGGATCCCGCGGGGCGGCTGTTCGTGGCGGGGGCCACCGGCGTCCCGCAGCGCTTCTACTCCCGCTTTGCGCAGTTTGCCGCCGCGCAGGGGATCGCCGTGTGGACCCTGGACTATCGCGGGGTGGGACGCTCGCGCCCCGCCACGCTGCGCGGCTTCCGGATGGACTACCTGGACTGGGCGCGGCTGGACCTGGCGGCGCTGCTGGCGCACGTGGAGGCGCAGGGGGACGGGCCGATCTGGATGGTGGGGCACTCGTTCGGGGGCCACGCCTTCGGGCTGCTGCCGGGGCACGAACGGGTGCGGCGCGTGGCCACCTTCGCCACCGGCGCGGGGTGGCACGGCTGGATGCCGCCGCTGGAGCGGCTGCGCGTGCGCTTCCTGTGGCGGGTGCTGGGGCCGCTGCTGGTGGGCACCACGGGCTACCTGTCGTGGAGCCGCCTGGGGATGGGGGAGGACCTGCCGCGCGACCTGTTCCTGCAGTGGCGCCGGTGGTGCCAGTGGCCGCGCTACTTCTTCGACGACCCCGACCTGCCGGGGCTGGCCGAGCAGTTTGCCGCGGTGCGCACGCCCATCCGCGCGGTGAACGCCCTGGATGACCGGTGGGCACCGCCGGCGTCGCGCGACGCCTTCATGGCTGCGTATAGCAACGCCGCGGTGGACGCCGTCACGCTGGAGCCGCGCGCGCTGGGGGTGGCGTCGGTGGGGCATCTGGGGTACTTCCGGCCGCCGCTCGCGTCGCTGTGGCAGGACACGCTGGACTGGCTGCGCGCGGGGTGATGGGGCGGTGCAGTGACCGCC
>JAGWYS010000109.1 GCA_018969225.1 Gemmatimonadota bacterium
TCACCCTCCTGCTGCAGGGCGGGACCGGGCGCCTCGCGTGGCGCTCTTCCCTCACCGGGCGTCGCTCCGGCGACATCCGCACCCCCGTCGGGGCGTTGGCCAACACCGGCAACCAGGCGGGCGCCGGCGAGCTCACCCTGGGGTGGGCGGGGGGCGCCACCACCGCGCAGGGCACCGTCACCCGGCGCGACGAACGCATCGAGATCCTCGACGACCCCGTGGAGGCCCCGGGGTTCACCGGCTTCCAGCGCATCACCACCGACCGCGCGGCGCTGCGGGTGGAGCGCGCCGGCCCCCGCGGCCAGCTGGAGCTGCGCGCGGGGATGGAGCGCAACTGGCGGCGCGAGTTCGAGTCGGTGGACGACACCGCGGAACCGGTGCTGGGGCTCCTGGCGCACCAGGGGACGGCACGCCTCGCCTTTACGCACGCCCCGCGCGGCGGGTGGCGCGGCACGGTCGGCGTGAGCGCCCTGCGCGGGCGCTTCGCCAAGCGGGGGCGCGAGACGCTCATCCCCAGCAACCGGCAGGACGCGGTGGGGGTGTTCGCCTTCGAGCAGCGCGACGCGGGGCGCCTGTCGCTCTCCGTCGGGGTGCGCCACGACCTGCAGTGGCTGGCCACCGACGGCGACGCCGAGCTGGCGCTCCCCGCGCAGCGCCGGCGCTTCGGCGCCACCACCGGTTCGCTGGGTGCCAGCTGGCTGCTGCGCGACGGCGTCGCCGTGGCGGCCACCCTCGGGCGTGGCTTCCGCGCGCCCACCGCGCAGGAGCTGTGGGCGAACGGCTTCCACGAGGGGAGCCGCGCCTTCGAGCGCGGCAACCCGGCGGTGGGGGTGGAGACGTCGCGCAACGCCGACCTGGGGCTCCGCGTGGAGCGCGCCGCCGCACGGGGGGAGGTGAGCGTGTACCGCAACACGGTGCGCGGCTTCCTGTACCTGCGCCCCTTCGGCCGCGGCGGGCTGCGCTTCGACTCGCTGGCGGTGGTGCAGGGGGACGCGCTCCTCACGGGCTTCGAGGCGGCCGGGGAGTGGCGCCCCGGGCGCCGCGTGACGCTACAGGCGGGGGCCGACTACGTGCGCGGCACCAACACCGCCACCGGCGACCCGCTGCTGTTCATCCCGCCGCTGCGCGGCACCGCCGGCGCGCGCGTCGAGGAGGGGCGGCTGCGCCTGCCGGGGGGCCTCACCCTCCAGCGCCCGTACGCGGGCGCCACGGCGGAGGCGCACCGCCGGCAGCGGCGCATCGAGACGCGCGACGTCGCCCCCTCGGGATACGCCCTGGCGCACCTCGCCGCGGGCGGCGTGCTCACCCTGGGCGGCCGGCCGGCGGTGGTGGACCTGTCGATGCGCAACCTGTTCAACGCCGCGTACCGTGACCACATGAGCCGCTACAAGGAGTTCGCCGACGCGATGGGGCGCGCGGTGGTGGTGCGCGTGACCGTGGGGTGGTGAGGGGCGGCGGGGATTGTTGCACAGTTGGTGCGGCGCGGGGCTGGCGCCCACGGGGCCGCCATGGTTGCCCTTCGGGGCGGCGGCGGTGCGATCCTGCCGCCGGCGTTCCGTCACTCTCCGCCCCACTCGATTCATGCACACCAACAGCGCCCTCCTGGTCATCGACCTCGCCAATGACTTCCTTTTCGAACCCGGCACCATCGCCACCGCCGGGGGCGCCGAGTACCGCGCCCGGGCGCAGGCGCTGTTGCCGCGCATGGCCGCGCTGCTGGCAGCTGCGCGGTCGGCCGGAGTGCTGGTGGCCTACGTCACCGATGCGCACGAGCCCGGTGACGCCGAGCTGGCCAAATGGCCCCCGCACGCCATGAAGGGGACCCCAGAAGCCGAGATCCCCGCCGTGGTGGCGCCGGTGGCGGGGGACCTGGTGGTGGAGAAGCGCACCTATAGCCCCTTCGTCGCCACCGACCTGGCGGCGCAGCTGCATGCCCGGGGCATTGCCACGCTGTACGTGACCGGGCTGCACACCGACTGCTGCGCGCGGCACACCAGCGGCGATGCCTTCCAGCTGGGGTTCGACCTGGTGTGGGTGACCGACGCCCTGCAGGCGTTCACCGAGGAGCAACACCAGGCGGGGCTGGACTACTTTCGCGCCTGGTACGCCACGGACGAGGCGCGGCAGTTCCGCACGGTGGCGGAGCTGGTGGCGGAGTGGGACGGCGCGACCGCCGCCGCCGCCGGGACCGCCGCCGAGTGAGGCGCAACGCGTCGGGGGGGCGCCCGTGCGGAACGCCCCCCCGACGGACGGTCAGAACGTCGCGTTGACCGACAGGAACAGCTGCCGCGGCGCCCCCGTGAGGAACGTGGGGAGATCGCCCATCGGCACGAACCCGCCGCTCCCCATGGTGGCGATGTACCGCTCGTCCAGCAGGTTGTTGACGTTGAGCTGCAGCTCCAGCGCCTTGATCACGCCGATGCGCCCCAGCGCGTAGCGCGCCGACAGGTCGGACACGAGGTAGGCGGGCACCTTGCCGGCGCCGTCACCCGCGGTGGCCAGGTCGTTGGTGTAGGTGAAGTACCGCTCCCCCACATGACGCGCCGAGAGCGACAGCGCCAGCGCCTTCCGGGTCCACGACAGCGAGCCGTTGAGCATCTGCTGCGGGGCGTCCTGCACGGTCTTCCCCTTGGTGTTCACCCGGGTGGCGGGGTTGGTGGGGTTGGGCAGGTAGTCATCCTCGAAGCGGGAGCGGTTGAAGGTGGCTGAGGCGAAGGCGGTGAAGCCGTTGCCCAGAGTCGCGTTGGCCACCGCCTCCACCCCCATGGTGCTCACCGACCCCACGTTGCCGAACCCCGAGGCGCAGGTCACGGTCTGCGGGCACAGCTGGATCCCCAGCAGCCGGTTGCGGTAGTCGATGGCGTACGCGGTAAGCGCCCCCTCCACGCGCCCGCGCCGCGTGCGCGTCCCCACCTCCAGCGTGGTGGCGCGCTCCGGCTTGGCCGACGACTTGAAGAAGTCGAAGGTCGTGATGGCCGTGTTGTACACGCCGCTCGCCGGGTTGAGGGGGAACTGGTTGACGTTCTCCGACCAGTTGGCGAACAGCTCGGTGCGGTCGTTCACCGTGAACACCGCACCCACCTGCGGGAGCACCCCCCCGTCCAGCGACAGCGACAGCGCCGGCCGCGCGGCGTCGGCGAACGCCTTGGCCGCCACGCCGTTGGTCAGGGTGCTGCCGTTGTTCACGAAATCCGCATCCACGCGCAACAGCTTGGCGCCGTAGGTCAGCGCCAGGCGGCGGTCCAGCAGCCGGCTGGTGTTCTGCAGGTACGCCATGGTGGTGGTCACCGTGGCCGTGCGGTCGTAGTCCAGCCGCAGCACGTTGCCGAAGTCCACCTCGGGGCCGGTCTGGTAGTTGCGCATCCGCCACCGCGGGCGCCGGTTGCTCGACTCGTTGGACTCGAGCCAGCCCCCCACCTCCAGCTGGTTGGCCGTGCCGCCCACGTCAAACGAGGCCACCGCCTTGGCCATCGCGCCGGTGCGGTTGGCCCGGTACTGCGTCTGGCGGAACATGATGGGGTCGGGGCTGTAGCCGGCACCGTAGCTGGGCGCGTGCCAGTCGCCGCCACCGCGGTTGAGGTGGAGGTACGGCTGCACCTCGACCCGCACGCGGTCATTCACCCGGAACTCCCCCTTGAGGTACGCCAGGTGGTCCATGCGCGCCCCCTGCGCGGAGCGGTAGTAGGCGGCGTCAGTCAGCGGGGTGTAGGTGGGGATGCTGGCCTCGGCGAACTGCCGCGACGTGGCCCAGCTCTCGAAGTAGTCGAACATCGGGCCGAAGCCGTACTGGCTGCTCCCCGGCGCCGTGCCGTTGAACACCGCCAGCGACAGGTCCATGAAGTCGCTTTCCTTGCGGCTGGCGTGATTGTAGAACGCCGTGAACTTGGCGGAGCCCAGGAACAGGTTGGCCTTGAGGTTCACCTGCTCGTGCCAGGTGTCGCCCGAACCGCCCAGGAAGCCGCGCTGGCCGAAGAGCAGCGACTGCTCGCCGGGGAAGCTGGACTGGCGGTCGCCGCTCCCCTTCCATTTGTCGGTGTCGAAGCGCGAGGCTGACACATAGGCGGAGACGCCGTTGCTGCCACCAAAGGTCTTGAGCCCCAGGTCGTAGCGCAGCATGGTGCGCCGCGCCGCGTACTGGCCCGCCATCTGCTGCAGCGTGAGGCGGGGCTTGGCGGCCGGCTCGGCGGTGGCGTACTGCACCACGCCCCCCAGGTTGTTGGCCGAGGCGGTACCCAGCGCGCCGGTCCCCTGGGTGACGGCGGCTGACTCCAGGTTGGCGGCGTCCACCGCGCGTCCCACCCCCAGGCCGTTCCAGTTGCCGTAGGACATGTCGCCCAGCGGCACACCGTCCATGGTCTGCCCGATCTGACCGGTCTGGAAGCCGCGCATCGTGATCCGGTTGGACCACTCGTACATGCCGAAGCCGTCCACCGATTGCATGTTCACGCCGGGGAGGCGCTCAATGACCTTGAGGGCGCTGGTCCCGGGCGCGTTACGGCGCAGGGTGCCGGAGTCGATGGCCGAGGCGGCGCGGGCGCTTCCGCGCCCGGTCACGCCGGTGACGGTGACGGTGCTGAGGGTCCGGGCGGAATCCCTGGCCCCGGCCTGCTGCGCGAGCGCAACAGACGGAGTCAGGAGGAGCGCCGCGAGGGTGCCGCCGCGAAGGGCGCGGCGCGCGGCGGGGATGCGCATGGGGGCAGGATGAGGAAAGAGGGAACGTCACACCGGACGGATCTGGGGACTTGGCAAGAGTGGCGCGGCTCCGTCATGGTATTCCCGGCCTTCGGTCACGATTCCCCATGCGCCCTGTCACCGTTTGGTCTGCATGCCCAACGGCGACGGCGGTACATTCAACGGGTTCACCCGTAGCCCCTCTCGCCGTCGCCCCCATGTCCGATTCCAACGTCTCCCTCTGGCAGCCCACGGTTGACGGCCCCGCGCTGCGCGTGCGGCCGCTGGCCGCCGCCGACCTGGAGCCGCTGCACGCCGCGGCCAACGACCCCGAGCTGTGGGCGCAGCACCCCGAGCCCACGCGCTGGCAGCGCCCGGTGTTCGAGAAATACTTCGCCGGTGCGCTGGCGTGCGGCACCGCCGTGGTGGCCGAGGAGCGCGCCACGGGGCGGCTGGTGGGGTGCTCGCGCTACTACGACCTCGACCCTGCCGCGCGCAGCGTGGCCATCGGCTACACCTTCGTGGCGCGCTCGCACTGGGGGGGCGGCACCAACGGCGAATTCAAGGCGCTGATGCTGGCGCACGCCTTCGCCCATGTGGACACGGTCTGGCTGCACATCGGGCGCGAGAACTGGCGCTCGCGCAGGGCGGCGGAGAAGATCGGGGCGGTGCTGGATCGCGAGGGGGAGCGCGAGGCCAACGGGGTGATGGTGCCCTACTGCTGGTATCGGCTGGACCGGCCGGGGGGCGCCTGAGCAGGTGGCTGGCTCCGTGCCGGACGCCGCGCCGCGGCGCAGATTCCCCCGCATGATCCCCCTCACCTCCGTGCGCCCCCGCCGGCGCCTCTGCGCCCTCGCCACCCTCGCCACCCTCGCCGCTTGCACCCCCGCCGCCGAGCGCGCGCCGGCGGCGGCATCGGACACCGCGGCCGCCACCGAGGGGTACCTGGACGTCCCGGGCGGCCGCGTGTGGTACCGGCGCATGGGGGGCGGCCCCGGCCTGCCGTTGCTCGCGGTGCATGGGGGCCCCGGGGGGACGAGCTGCCGCTTCGCCGCGCTGGCCCCGCTGGCCGACGAGCGGCCGGTCATCTACTACGACCAGCTGGGGTCGGGGCGCTCCGACCATCCGGCCGACACGGCGCTGTGGACGGTGGCGCGCTTCGTGGACGAGCTGGAGGCGGTGCGCCGCGGGCTGGGGCTCGACTCGCTGGTGCTGCTGGGGCACTCGTGGGGGGGCGCGCTGGTGACGGAGTACCTGCTCACCGCGCCGCGCCCGGCGGTGCGCGCGGTCATCCTCAGCAGCCCGCTCCTCTCCACGCCGCGCTGGATTGCCGATGCCAACGCGCTGCGCGCGGCGATGCCCGCGCCGCTGCGGGACGCGCTGGACCGCCACGAGCGCGACGGCACCACCGACGCCGCCGAGTACAAGGCGGCCACCGACTCGTTCTATGCGCGGCACGTGTCGCGCATCGCCACCCCCCCGGAGCCCGGCTGCGCCGGGGTGGCCGGCAACGACACCATCTACCGCCAGATGTGGGGACCCACGGAGTTCCGCAGCACGGGGTCGCTGCGCACGTGGGACCGCGCGGCCGACCTGGATGACCTCGCCATCCCCGCGCTGCTGGTGGCCGGGGAGTTCGACGAGGCGCGCCCCGCCACGCTGGCCGAGTTCGCCGCGACCATGCGCCAGGCGCGCGTGGTGACCATTCCCGGCGCCGCGCACGGCACCTACCGCGAGAAGCCCGCCGAGTATCAGGGCGCGGTGCGCGCGTTCCTGCGCGACGTGGAGCGCGCTCCCGCGCCGCGCTGAGCCGTTTGTCCCGTTCCATGTCCTTCATCCACCCACCCTCCCTCCGCCATCCGATGCCTGCCATCACCCTGCCTCGTCACTGGGGTGCGGTCCGCCTGACGGTGCTGTCCCTCGCCGCCCCGCTGTCGCTGGCCGCGCAGGGCGCCGCCCCGCGCCCCATGTCCATGGACGACCTCATGGAGCTGCGCAGCGTGGGGAGCCCCGCGCTCTCCCCCGACGGGGCCCGCGTGGTGTACACGGTGTCCGCCTGGGAGCACCCCGCCGCCCGCGACACCAGCAAGGGGGACCGGCACGACCAGCGGTCGCACCTGTGGATGGTCCCCGCCGCCGGCGGCACGCCCCGGCAGATCACCTTCGGCGAGCGCGGCGAGTCGCAGCCCCAGTGGTCCCCCGACGGCCGCTTCATCGCCTTCCTCGCGGCGCGCGGCACCGCCACTGGCGACGAGGGGCCGCGCCCGCAGCTCTGGCTCCTCCCCGCCGAGGGGGGCGAGGCGATGCCGCTCACCAGCGCGCGCGACGGGGTGAGCGCCTACAGCTGGTCCCCCGACGGGAAGCGCGTCGCCTACCTCACCTCCGACTCGCTCACGCGCGACGCCGAGGCGCGCGCGCGGCGGCGCGACGACGCCAAGCCGTTCGAGGGGGACCTCCGGCTCTCCCACGTGTGGGTGATTGACGTGGCCACCCGCGCGGCGACCAAGGTGACGAGCGGGGCGTACACCGTGCGCGGCGCCCCCGCCTGGTCCCCCGACGGCGCCCGGCTGGCGCTGCTCACCTCCCCCACGCCGCTCATCCGCGACGAGCGGCGCGACGCGTGGGTGGTGACGGTGGCCACCGGGGAGAAGGTGCGGCTGGCGCCCCCGGCGAAGATGATCCCGCAGTTCGGCGGCGTGTGGTCTCCCGACGGGCGCACCCTGGCCTACGGGGCGCTGCAGGACGACGCGATCACCGCCGGCGACGGCATTCCCACGCGGTCGCTGCGCAACACGGTGCTGGTGCTGCACGACGTGGCGTCGGGGCAGGGGCGTGTGCTCACCGCCGCCACCTTCGACAACAGCGTGGGCACCCCGCGGTGGGAGCCGTCGGGGACGCACCTGGTGTTCACCGCGCAGGACCGGGTGTGGTCCACCGCGTACCGGGTGGAGGCGGCCTCGGGGCGGGTGACCCCGCTCACGGCGCGGCGGATGGTGCGCGGCGCGTCGTACTCGGCGGACATGCAGACGGTGGCGTACCTGCAGGACGGCCCTGACGCTCCCGCCGAGGTCTATGTGAGCGGCGCCGACTTCGCCGCGCCGCGGCGCCTCACCACCACCAACCCGCAGCTGGCCGGCGTGGCGCTGGGGGAGACGGAGGTGGTGACCTGGAAGAGCACCGACGGCGTCGAGGTGGAGGGGGTGCTCCTCAAGCCCGTGGGGTACCGTCCCGGCGCCAAGGTGCCGCTGCTGGTGGACGTGCACGGCGGCCCCACCGGGGCGCACACCAACGGCTTCAAGGCCAACTGGGGGAACCCCGGGCAGTACTGGGCCGGGCGCGGGTGGGCGGTGCTGTACCCCAACCCGCGCGGCAGCACGGGGTACGGTGAGAAGTTCATGCGCGCCAACATCAAGGACTGGGGGGGCGGCGACTACCGCGACATCATGAACGGCGTGGACGCCCTCGTGAGCCGCGGGGTGGCTGATTCGGCCAAGCTGGCCATCACCGGGTGGAGCTACGGCGGCTACATGACCGGGTGGGTGGTGTCGCAGACGGGGCGCTTCAAGGCCGCCATGATGGGCGCCGGGCTGGTGAACATGGTGAGCATGTACGGCACCACCGACATCCCCGGCTACATTGGCACCTTCTATGACGGCATGCCGAAGCTGGACGGCACGCTTTCCAACGCCTCGCTGGACTTCTACCGCCGCCGCTCGGCCATCACCTACAGCGACAAGGTCACCACGCCGCTGCTGATGCTGCACGGCGGGAACGACGAGCGGGTGCCCATCGGCCAGCCCATGGAGTACTACCGGTACCTGCGCGACCGCGGCAAGACGGCGGAGCTGGTGTTCTACCCGCGCGAGGGGCACGGGCTGTCGGAGTACTACCACCAGATCGACAAGGTGAAGCGGGAGCACGAGTGGATCGTGCGCCACACGCTGCCGGGGCCGGTGGTGCCGTGACGCGGTGAGCGCCTTCGTGCGCGGGTCCCCGTCCATCGTGCCGTAGCACTGCAGGTTGTCGCTGGGGGGGGCGGTTGGGTTCGGGGGCCGGAGCCCGCTGCACCTCGACCCCCCCGGCGCACGGCCCTCTCCATTGCGACCCCCTCGGCGGGGTTGAAGGTTAGACGGCGATCTCCGCCATCCAATCCTGGGGCGACGGGCGACTGTCCGGGTTGCAAGGTGTTGTGGGCCAGCCGGTTGCGGGCCTGGGGGCTGCGGGGTCCCGTCGCGATAGACTGCGGGGGGGAGCGGTATAGTGTGCGATTCTGCAGGGAAGGCCTGCAGTCCAGTACTCGTTCGGCAAGCGAGAAAGTGCGTGCTTGACATGCGTCACGTGACGGGGTGCACTGGCCTATCGTCAAGTCGCGTTTGCATACGTGCATGCAAGCCATCGATATCGACAAGGTCGCTAAGCCGGTCCCGCCGTTGTTTGCCGCGCAAGCGGTTCGCAATCGGTCCCGCAAACTTGAGTACGTTGCGTTGGTGACCAGCGTCGAAGACTCGCGGGAGCCACCGGGCAATCGCCTTTATGTTTCAAGGGCGATCGGCAGGAGCCGCACGCGATCGCGGTGAACGATCAGTGCTCACCGAAACGTCGCGCCAGTTCACGACCGTGGGATTGTGCGACGTGCAGCCACCGACCGACGTGGCCACGCCGAAAGAGGTCGACGGTACTACCGTAAAGGGGCCACACGCGTGGCGAAGTTTGAGAAGCTATAGCTTCATTCACGATTCGGAATTTTTCCAGTTCGTGTAGTTTCGCCGGCACAGTTTGCTTGCTCTCGCGCCACTCTCGAGGCATCGTCAATATGCGCAGTTGAAGCCATACTCCATTTCCCTGGGGATACCAAGAATGCGACTATCAAGATTGTTCGTTGCTGCTATTGCCGTGGTGCTGACACCCAATTTGGCGATCTCGGCGTCCGGCACGTCACCGTGTTCGCTGGCGAATGACGAGTGCCTGAAAGCCGGATGCGGGGGTGGCCCCGACCCGTGCACGACGAAGGCGGGTTGTTACAGTTATTGGGTCGAGTAGCCATGCTGGCTGTGTTGCGGTTGACATGGATCTATGCCGCGTTCGTCCCGTTGCTGTGGGGGGAACGCGGCCGCTCGACCACGGCGCCGTCGCAGACCCGCCGCTATATCTCGCTCACCGTTCGCGTCGACACGTTACGCGATGGCGCACGAGATGACACGCTTGCTCGCCCGCTGCTGCTGACGGCTGACGGCACCCGCGTCTACTATTACGACTACAGCGACGGCCGCGTCAGTGCGATCGACAGCAGTGGACGACTGCTCTGGCGTGCCGGGCGGCGCGGTCAGGGGCCAAACGAGTGGGCAAATCCTACGTCCATAACAGGCGTACGTGGAGGGGGCGTCGCGGTGGTCGATGGCGCGTCCTCACGGTTTACGCGGCTTGACGCAAACGGCCGCTTTGTTCGTCTCGTGTCGACCAGCGATATCCCGCAGCGCCTAGCGCCAGGGCCCGGCGCCACCTTCATCGCCTTTGGGGGGCAGAACGGTCGCCCCACCGCAACACTGCTCGATTCCAGCTTCGCGCCGCTTCGCCGGTTGCGATGGGTCGGATGGCCGGATTCCGCGTCGGGACTCGCGACCCAGTTGCGCGTGGCGTCGGGGGCCGGTGGGCTCGTCACGGCGGTCAGCACCGTCACCGGACGAATGTTTCCGCTTCGGGCGGCTCTCCACCTTGATTCCGGTGTGGACGGCCTGGATGCACGACCGTTGCCGCCGCGTGTTCCGCTCGCGGGAGACAACGGGCTCGTCGTGGCTGGGTTCCCGGCCGGCACCAAGCCCGCCATCCGTGATGCCGCCATTCTCGGCGCGTACTTGTTTATCATCCCGGCCGGCGACGCATTCGACGGTCGCACGCTCGACGTCTACAACGCCACCTCGGGCGCGTATCGGGCCAGCCTGCGCTTGCCGATCGGATTGAACGTACTTACCGGCCGGGCCGACGATCTCGTTGGAGTGTCGCTCGATGAGTACCCCGCGATTGTTCGAGTGCGCTGGAACAGCGCAGAGTTTCTCCGTGCCATGCGTTGAACGTGTCAACGCATGGTGGAATTGCGAAACGAGACGCGACGTCCTGAAACCAGAGGTGACGGCGACCCTGTCGCACGTGTGAATCGCCACCGATATATACCGCTGCGTCACGTGCAATCGGATCGGAGGCGCGACGATCTGTTCAACGCGGGCATCGGCTCGGCCATCGGCGCTCCGAGTCACAGCAGCGTCCAAGACTTGTCGACTCCGGCGCAGGCCGCCCGCGTTCCACGGCGCGACGACCTCTTCCGACGCGCATTTCGCGTGGCGCGGGCCGAACGATGCTTGCTGCAGACGGGCGTCTTCGGTTGCTCGCTTCGCTCGCGTTTGATTTGATCGCCCGCTGCAGAAGCTAGCGTTAGACCGCAGATTCACCCGCACAGCCGTACACCATGTCACAAAAGATCCAAGCAGCTCTTGGCAGGAACGCGAAGACCGATCATCCGGACATCTTCGACTCGTCGGCCACGTACCCCAAGGTCGGTCAGGCGATCGTTGATAGCGTCAATGGCTACCTTGACTGGGGCCTCAATCACGATGATGGCTCGGACCTAGTTCGCTCAATCCACTCACAGAACCTTCGGGACTCGGCTCTATTTTCGGCCAAGAGCGCGCGGACAGCCTATTTACTGGGGAAGGCCACCATCCTTGACGAGCAATCGCGAAAGGGAGTAGTCCGCAATCTGGTCATTGAGCCCGGATCCTGCAATGAAGTTGTAGCGGCCATATAGAAAAACGGCTCATCCGGGAATTCCGGGAAACGCCGCCCGGATCTTGAGGAAGAAGTAGGCGTCATCACGGAAGCCGTAGGCGACGCGCTTGAGGACCTTGATCTTGTTGTTGCACCCCTCGATCACGCCGGAGGTACAATCAAAAAGTGGCTCTTCAGGAATTGGAGTGGGTGAGTAGCTTCTGGCAAGGGGACCTAGCCAGGAGGAGCGGTGGACGATCGCGCGTTGTATCAGGCCATTCTGGGGCTGCAGGCGCCGTGGCAGGTGGCGCAGGTCGCGCTGCGGATGGAGCCGGGCGAAGTGGAGGTCTGGGTCGCGGCCGCTGGGGACACGGCGTTCGGATGTCCCGAGTGCGCCGCCCCGAGCCCCATCCATGATCACGTCGAGCGCCGTTGGCGCCACTTGGACACCTGTCAGTTTCGGACCGTGCTGTGCGCGCGGGTTCCGCGGGTGCGCTGCCCGACGCATGGCGTGCGGACCACCCGCGTCCCCTGGGCGGAGGTCGGATCGCGCTTCACGCTGCTCTTCGAGCGCCTGGCGATCGCGTGGCTGCGCGAGGCCACGCCGAGCGCCGTGGCGCGTCGCCTGGGGTTGTCGTGGGACGAGGCGCGCGGCATCATGGTGCGGGCCGTCCGCCGCGGGATGGCGCGCCGCCAGCCGGCGGTCGTCCCGCATCTCGGCATCGACGAGAAGAGCTTCCTGAAGCGCCATCAGTACGTGAGTGTGGTGGTCGATCTCGATGG
>JAGWYS010000110.1 GCA_018969225.1 Gemmatimonadota bacterium
AGCCATCGCCCCCGCCGCGCGCAAGATAACCGGGGTGGAACCCCCGGTCCTATCCGAGGCGGGCCCGGATCAGTTCCACGAAGTCCACCGGGCGGTCCGCGACGCCCATCCCGGCGGCGCGGAACGACTCGATCTTCTCAGCCGCCGTCCCCGCCGAGCCGGAGATGATGGCGCCCGCGTGCCCCATCCGGCGCCCCGGCGGCGCCGTCTGCCCGGCAATGAACCCCACGACCGGCTTGGTCATGTGCTCCTTGACGAAGCGCGCCGCCTCCTGCTCGTCGGTCCCGCCGATCTCCCCCATCATCGCCACCGCCCGGGTGTGCGGATCCGCCTCGAACGCCGCGAGGCAGTCGATGAAGTTGGTGCCGTTGATCGGGTCCCCGCCGATCCCCACGCAGGTGGTCTGCCCGATCCCCGCGCGCGTCAGCGCGTTCACCACCTCGTACGTCAGGGTGCCGGAGCGGCTGACCACCCCCACCGGGCCCGGGGCGCAGATCCGTCCCGGGATGATCCCGACCTTCGACGCCCCCGGCGTGATGAGCCCGGGGCAGTTGGGGCCGATGAGTCGCGCGCCGTGCTCGCGCACGTACGGGTACACGCGGGTCATGTCCAGCACCGGCACCCCCTCGGTGATGCACACGATCAGCTGCACCCCGGCGGCGGCGGCCTCCATGATCGCGTCCGCCGCGAACATGGGGGGCACGTAGATGACCGACGTGTTGGCGCCGGTCGCCTGCACCGCGTCATGGACGGTGTCGAAGATCGGGACCGTCCCCTCGAAGTGCTGCCCCCCCTTGCCGGGGGTGACGCCGGCCACGACCTGCGTCCCGTACTCCATCATCTGCCGGGCGTGGAAGGAGCCGTCACGCCCGGTGATCCCCTGCACCACCAGGCGCGTGCCGTTGTCGATGAAGACGCTCATGCGGCACCTCCCGCGGTGGCGAGCTGCACGGCGCGCTGCACGGCCGCGTCCATGTCGTTGGACGCGGAGAAGCCGTTCTCCTGCAGGATCCGCACGGCGATCTCCTCGTTGGTGCCGGTGAGCCGGATGACGATGGGCACCTTCAGCGGGTTGGCGCGGGTCGCCGTCACGATGCCGTTGGCCACGTCATCGGTGCGGGTGATGCCGCCGAAGATGTTGAACAGGATGCACTTCACGTTCGGATCGGCGGTGATGATGCGGAGCGCGTTCACCACCTTCTCGGGATTCGACGAACCGCCGATGTCCAGGAAGTTGGCCGGCTCGCCGCCGTAGTACTTCACCAGGTCCATCGTGGCCATCGCCAGCCCCGCGCCGTTCACCACGCAGCCGACGTTCCCGTCCAGCTTGATGAAGGTGAGGTTGCTGTTGCGCGCGTCCACCTCGCTGGGGGCCTCCGAGGACTCGTCACGGAGCGCCGCGATCTCGGGGCGGCGATCGAGCTCGTTGTCGTCGATCACCATCTTGCCGTCCACCGCCACCAGCTCCCCGGCGGGCGTCATGACCAGCGGGTTGATCTCGGCCAGCGAGCACCCGGCCTGCATGAAGGCGCCGTACAGCTGCTGCATGATCCGCGCGGCCTGCCGGGCGAGCTTCACGTCCTTGTACAGGAAGAAGCCCATCCGCATGGCCTCGAACGGCAGCAGGCCGTAGCGGGTGTCCACGGGGTGGTAGAGGATCTTCTCCGGGGTGCTCGCCGCGACCTCCTCGATGTCGATCCCGCCCGCGGCGCTCACCATGAAGACCGGCTTCTTGGTCGCCCGGTCCACGATGATGCCGACGTACGCCTCCGAGCCGATGTCGGCGGCCACGGTGACCAGGACCTTCTCGACCGTGAGGTCCTTGATGGTCATGCCGAGGATGGCCGCGGCCTTCTCGCGTGCCGTCGCCGCGTCGGGGCAGTACTTGACCCCCCCCGCCTTGCCGCGCCCGCCGGCATGGACCTGCGCCTTGACCATCACCGGCACGCCGTAGCGCGCCGCGATGGCCTCGGCCTCCGCCGGGGTGGTCGCGACGTCGCCGGGCGGCACCGGCACCCCGGCCGCCCGCAGGAGCTCTTTCGCCTGGTATTCGTGTAGGTTCACGCGCTCTCCGAATCGAAGGATGACTGCCGGCCCACCTGTCTCGACGGCGCCCCCCGGGGGCGACCGCCGCACCGCACCATCTCCCGCCACCACGCCACACGCCCCGTCGCGCCGGACGGGGCCGCCCCGTCAGGGGGGCGGACGCCCGACGGCCCGCGCCAGACTGTCGAAGGCGGTGCCGAAGGCGCTCCAGTCGCCGCGGCGCATCGCCTCGCGCATGCGGTCCACCTGCCGGGCCGCCGCGACCAGCGACGGCGCCGCGTCGCGGGCCGACGGCGGCGGTTGGCGCCAGCGCGCGTCGTCCGGGCGCATCGCACGCATGGCCTCGGCCACCGTGCGCCCCACGCCGACCCCGATCCCATCCGTCACGGCAACCCGGTCTCCCGCGCCCGCCACCGCCGCCACGAGCAGGCCGCTCTCGCCGGGCACGACCACCGGGAACCCCGCCCCGACCGCGCCGCCTCCCCCCATGGCCTCCACCAGCCGCCGTCGCGCCAGGGGCCACCGCGGCGCGGTGGTGTCGATGCGCGATCGCCACGTGGCCCGCGTGCCCCCGCCGACCACGGTCGCCACGGCGACGATGCGGTCCTCGCGGTCCAGCAGCGGCACGCTCCACCCGACCAGCGGGGTCCCATCCAGCCGGACGACCAATGCCGGCGGCCCGCCTCCCGCAAAGACGCTGTCGGGCAGCCGCACGGCACCGGGCGCACTCCAGGCCGCCCCGTATTCCGCCACGGTCCGGAGCTGCAGCATCGCTCCATCGCTGGCCGGTGGGAGCCCGGCCAGCGGTTGCGCCAAGGCCTCATCCCCGCCCGGTGCCGCCACCAGCGGCCCCAGCAGGGAGAGCCAGGTGCGGGCAATGGGTTCGGTGCGTGCGGCAGGCACCAGCCGGACCGCGCCCGTCCCCGCGTCCACCACGGCGGTGGCCGCCAGCTGCGCATACGCCACGCTGCCGCCCCCAAGCGGCCAGCGCTGGCTGAGCGGAAAACGGTCCGCCACCGCGTACAGGTGGACGGCCCACGCGAGTCGCCCCCCCCAGTCCACGGGCACCACCTCGCGTCCCTGCGCAAACACCGGCGCCAGACGGCGCACCCGCTCCCGCACGTCGCGGTGGAGCAGGATGACAGCGCCGGCGGCAACCGGTCCGTCGCGCAGGAGGTCCGGGTCGCGGAGGGCCCACGCATGGGCCACACGCGACGCCAGCCCCCACAGCGGTGCGCCGCGGACGCCGCGCCGCACCCCGCTCGCGACCACGGCATGACCGGACGCGCCAGGGGCGACCACCACGGGGTCGGCCATGGGAAGCGCGGCCACCTCGGTGGCGGCGCCCACCGAGGCCCACGTCACGCGCCGCAGGCGCCACTCCTGTCCGGAGGTCGGCGGCGGGACCGCCACCAGTGCGGCCAGCGCGCCGTCCCGCGCACGCCACCCCACATACGCCGGCGGCGGCGCATCACCATCACGGGAGGCGATGCGCCGCGTCGTGGTGGCCATGCCGGGCCATGCGACCGCATCCGGGAGCCGAACCTCGGGAAGCTGCGGCCCGGTCACCCGAAGGCCGCCCTGTCGAATCCCCGACACGCCGTACGCGCGGCGGGAAAACAGCGCCCGCATCGTCCGATAGTCGGCGAGCGTCGCGTCGGGGTGGCGGGCTGCGCGGCGGTGCAGCACGTACGGCACCGCCTGCCGCAGGCCGAACGCCGCCGCGAGCACCACCGAGAGGGCCGCGAAGGCCGCGCGCAGCTGTCCCACCCACCCGGCCCGCACCACGACCAGCGCCGCGGCGGCGCTCGTGAGCGAGAGCACCGCGTCGATGCGCAGCGTGACGCGGTGGTCCACGGGCGTGAAGAGCCCGTCCGGCCCGCTGCCCGCCTGGAGCAGGTCGAAGGCGTCCAGGCGGTAGCTCCAGGCGAGCAGCAGGAGCACCAGCGCGCCCAGGACTGAAAGGTGGCGACGGACATGGGTGGACGCCGCAAGGCGCCGGCCCTCCATGCGCAGGCTCCGCGTGAGGGCGTAGAGCACCACCACCATCGCCGTCACCGTGACCGCCGTGACCAGCGCCCACACGTACACCGCCTCCTCAAGGGGGAGCCAGTACGCGTAGAAGCCGAGGTCGCGCCCGAGGATCCCCTCGATCTCGCCGAAGGGCTCCCCGTGGCGGGCCATCGCCACCAGCGGCCACTGGTCCATGGGGGCGGCCAGCAGCGCGCCCACCGCGGCGGCGGTCACCGCGGTGGCCATGCGCAGGCGGCGCGCGGGGACCATCGCGGTCAGTTCGAGGTTGGCCACACGGGCCGGCACGGCCACCGCCAGGATCGTGCGCCGCACGGCGTGCAGGTTGGCAAACGCGAAGGCGGTCCCGGCCACCCACGCTCCGCCCTGGAGCAGCACCTGGTCGACCCACCGCTCGGTGTGCAAGGACGGCACGCCGAGCGCCGCCAACCAGGCCTGCTCGACCAGCACGGCCGACAGCACGCGCCCGGCGGCGAGCACCGCGGCCGCCACGGCAAGCCCCCAGACCAGCCAGCGGCGCGGGGTCATGTCAGGGCGCGGCGTCGGCAGCGCGCGTGCTCAGGGGGCGATGCCCTGGCTGCGCAGCCATCCTTCCATCTCACCGCGGATGGCCGCCAGCCGCTCCGCCGTGGCAGCCTCGTATCGGGCCACCAGCACCGGCTGGGTGTTGGAGGCGCGCAGGAGCCCCCAGCCATCGCCGAACAGCACGCGCACCCCGTCCACGTCGATCACGTCATGGTGCTGCCGGAAGTGGGCGGCGGCGCGCGCCACGACCTCGAACTTCACCGACTCGTCGGTGTCGATGCGCAGCTCGGGGGTGGACACGAAGGGCGGCACGTCCGCCAGCAGCGCCTCAACCGGGCGCCCGGCGTCGGCGACGATGCGCAACAGGCGCGCGGCGGCGTAGAGCGCGTCGTCGTGCCCGTAGAACCCCTCGGTGAAGAACATGTGGCCGGACATCTCGCCGGCGATGGGGGCGTGCGCCTCCTTCATCTTGTCCTTGATGAGCGAGTGCCCCGTCTTCCACATGACGGGCACCCCGCCGGCGGCCGCGACGGCGTCCGACAGCGCCTGCGAGCACTTGACGTCGAAGATGATCGGCTGCCCACGCCCGGTGCGCGCCAGCACGTCCCGCGCGTAGAGGATGAGGATGTGGTCGCCCCAGATGATGCGCCCCGCCCCGTCCACGACCCCGATGCGGTCGGCGTCGCCGTCGAACGCCACCCCGATCTCCGCCCCCGTGCGCCGCACCGCCGCGATCAGGTCCTCCAGGTTCTCGGGGACCGTGGGATCGGGGTGATGGTTGGGGAAGGTGCCGTCGCTCTCCGTGAACAGCCCCGTGGCCTCCACCCCCAGCGCCGCGAACAGCTGCGGGGCCACGAGCGCCCCCGCACCGTTGCCGCAGTCATACACGACGCGCGGCGCGGACCCGTCGGCGCGGCGCACCGGGCCGATGCGCGCGGCGATGTCGGCCACGTACCGGTCGATCACCGCCGCGTGGCGGACCGTCCCGCTTCCCGCCGGGAAGGCGCCCCCCGTGATGAGCCGGTACAGGTGCTGGATCTCCTCGCCGTGCAGCGAGGCGGTGCCGACGCACATCTTGAAGCCGTTGTACTCGGGGGGGTTGTGCGACCCGGTGATCTGGATGCCGGCCACCACCGGTTCGTGGTGCAGGGTCCAGTACAGCAGCGGCGTGGGCACGATCCCCACGTCCACCACGTCCACGCCGCACCCTGTCAACCCGTCCACCAGCGCGTCGCGGAGCATCGCGCCGCTTGGGCGGTTGTCACGGCCGACCGCGACCGCGCCCGTGATCCCGCGCTCGGCCAGCAGGGCGGCAAAGCCCCGTCCCAGTGCGAGGGCCACCTCGGCGGTCAGGTCGCGGCCGACGATGCCGCGCACGTCGTACTGGCGGAAGATGGTGGCGTTGATCGACATGGGGACGGAAGAGTGGAGGGTCAGTGGACCGTCGCCGCACGCCAGGCGGGCGCGGCGACGGCGGGAGCGGGTTGACGCGCCGCCTGGCCGGTGGCCGGAACCGCGCGACGCGCCAGGGCGACCAGCGGCGAGGGGTACACCCCAAGCGCCAGCAGCAGCGCGGCACAGGTGATGACCACGCCCTGAGCCAGCGGCGGGACGCGCACCGCTGGCGCGTCGGCCGGCCGAGGCCGGAGGAACATGGCGCCAATCACGGACAGGTAGTAGCCGGCGGACACGAAGCTGGTGAGGGCCAGCACGACGGCCAGCACGCGCTGCGGGGCCGCGGCCCCCAGCGCCGCGTCCAGCACCAGCCACTTGGCAAAGAAGCCGGCCCCGCCAAGCAGGGGCATGCCCATGAAGGCGAGGAGAAACACCGCCATCGACGCCGCCAGGCCGGGGCGCACCAACCACAGCCCGGCGAGGTCCTCGATGTCGAGAGGCCGGTCGTCGGCGGGGCGCGCCACCACCAGCACGGCGAACGCGCCCATCGTGGCCAGCGCATACGTGGCCAGGTAGAACGCCACCGCCGACGCGCCGGCCGGCGAGGCGGCGGCCAGCGCGACCAGGAGGTAGCCCGCATGGGCGATGCTGGAGTAGGCGAGGAGGCGCACCAGCCGCCGTTGCGCCAGCGCCAGGACGTTGCCGGTGACCATCGTGGCCACCGCCAGCCACCAGACGGCCGGATGCCAGAGGGTCACCGCGCCCGGGAACCCCTCAAGGAGCGTCCGCGCGAGGGTGGCGAACGCCGCGGCCTTGACGCCTGCCGCCATGAAGGCCGTGACAGGAGGCGGGGCCCCCTCGTACACGTCGGGCGTCCACACATGGAACGGCGCCGCCGCCACCTTGAAGCCGAGCCCCACGAGGAGCAACCCGAGCCCGGCGGCCACGAGGCCGGCCCCGTCGCGATGGACGGCCAGCCACTGCGCCACATCGGCCAGCCGCGTGCTCCCGGTGGCGCCATACAGGAGGGCGATGCCGTACAGCAGGAACGCGCTCGCCACCGACCCCAGCAGGAAGTACTTGATGGCCGCCTCGGTGCCGCGGGCGCTGCGGCGCTGCACCCCGGCCAGCACATAGACGGCGAGCGACATGAGCTCGATGCCCAGGAAGACGTACAGCAGGTCGCGCGCGGCGGTGAGGACCATCATGCCGCTCAACGCGAGGAGCATGAGCGCCGGCACCTCGGGCCCGTAGCCACGGAAGCGGGCGTGGTCCACCTCCACAAGCGCCAACCCGAGCACCGTGGCCCCCAGCAGGACGAGGTCGAGGGTGAAGCGGAAGCCATCGGCGGCGATGCGGCCGTCGGCCGTGCCGGCGCCACCGTCGCCCCACGCAATCAGCACACTCAAGGCGACCACGGCGCACCACGCCATCGCCGCACGGGCCATGGCCCCGGTGCGCTCGGCCCCCTCCGCCCCGTCGGGCGCCTGCCCCTGCGGATGCCACACCGAAGCGAGCAGCAGCGCCATCGCCCCCGCCAGCAGCAGCAACTCGGGGGCAAGGACCCGCAGGAGGTCGGCGGCCATCATCTGGGAGGTTGCCATGGGTTACGGCCCCGTCGAGGCGGGGGCCGGTGAAGGCGCCGCATTGGGGCCGAGGCGGGCGCCTTCCACGACCTGGCGCACGGCGCCCTGCATCGGGGCCAGCACGGGGGCCGGTACCACCCCCAGCCCCACCAGCGCCGTGACGAGCACGGCCAACACGCCAAGCTCACGGCGCCCGAGGTCCGGGAGGCCGCGGGCCACCAGCGGTGCAGGCGCCCCGAACAGGAGCTGCTGAAGCGCGCGCAGTCCGTACAGCGCGGCCAGCACGACGCCGATGGTCGCCGCCACGGTGAGGGCCGGCGCCTCCGGGTAGCTCCCCATGAGGATGAGAAACTCGCCCACGAAACCCAGGGTCCCCGGAAGCGCCACCGTGGAGAGCGTACCCACCACCAGCACCACGGAAAGCAAGGGGGCGCCGGACGCCATGCCGCCGAAATCGGCGAGCGTCGTGGACCCGGTGCGGTCCTCCAGGATCCCCGCGACCAGGAGGAGGACGGCGGACGCCACGCCACTGTGCACCATCGCCACCACCGCGCCGCTCACCGCCTCGGGGGTGAGCGCGAAGCTGCCCAGCATGATGAAGCCCAGGTGGCTGATGGACGCGTAGGCCACCAGCCGCCGCAGCTCGCCCTGGGCCATGGCCACAAGCGCCCCGTACAGCACCGTCACCACCGCCAGGATGAGAATCAGCAGGCGCACCGTGGGGTGCAACGCGGCAGCGGGGAACAGCGGCACGGCGAAGCGGAGCAGCGCGTAGCCGCCCACCTTGAGCCCCAGCAGCACCGCCACGACCGTGGGCGCCGCCTGCTGCGCCGGCGGGAACCACCCGTGGAACGGCACCAGGGCGGACTTCACCGCGAAGGCCGCGAAGAACGCCGCAAACATCCACAGCTGCGCGCGGACGGGGAGCGGCACCGCCAGCAGATGGTCCAGGTGGAAGGACCCGCGCCCTCCGGCATCCCAGAGAGCCGCGATGGCCACCAGCATGAGGAGTGAACCGACGAGCGTGAAGAGCACGTACCGCAGCGCGGCGCGCGACTGCCCAGCCAGCGCCCAGATGCCGAGGAGGAAGTACATCGGCACCAGGATCAGCTCCCACGCCACGTAGAACAGCAGCAGGTCGAGCGCGGTGAGGGCACCCACCACGCCGCTGGCGAGCAGGAGCAGGAGCGCGCCGAACGTCGGCGTGCGCACCCGCACATTCTCCCACGCGCCCAGCAGCAGCAGCGGCAGAAGCCAGACCGCCATGAGCACCAGGGGGAGCGACATCCCGTCCACGCCGAGGCTGATCGCAGCCCCGATCTCGGGGATCCAAGGCACGTCGACGAGGGCCTGCCACCCGGTGCGGGCCGGGTCGAACCCCAACGCGAGCGCCGCCCCGAGGATCGCCTCGACCACCAGCGCTGCCAGCGTGAGTCGCCGGGCGTCGCGCCACCCGGCCGGGTCCTCATCGGTTCCTGGGTCGCGGCCCACCCAGCGCACCATGCCGGCGGCCAGCGCGGGCCACACGAGCATGGCCGGGAGCACCCAGGTCGTCGCCGAGGCCGCAAACATCCGGTCAGCCACGGTCACCTCGCCACCAAGAGGGCCACCAGCGCCACGGCACCGCCGGCGAGCCACCAGCTGTAGCGCCCGACGTCTCCGTCCTGCAGCCGGGCCCCGATCCCGCGCGCGCCGCGCACGAGCGCGCGCCCGGCCGCCGACGCGCCCTCGTCGAGCGCCCGTTCCACGCCGGCCGCGAGCCCGCGCTCGGCGAGGCGGCGCACCGGGCCCACCACGAGGCGGTCGAGCCACGCATCCACGTCGTAGGCGCGCGCCAGCAGCGACCGGTCCTCAGGCGCCAACGCCTTGGGGAGCAGCGGTCCTCGGGCGCGCCACGCCCCCATCACCATGCCGAGCACGGCGACGGTGACGGCCACCCCCACGAGGATCACTTCCGTGTTGTGCGCCAAGTGCCCGTCGCCTCCCAGCTTCCGGCTGGCGGCGCCCGTGACGGGCCCCAGCCAGCCGTCCAGCAGCCCCACGGGCCCAAGCGGCAGCAGGGCGGGGAGGTTGAGCCACCCCCCAGCGATCGAGAGCGCGCCCAGCGCCACCACCGGCGCCGTCATCACGGGGGCCACCTCGTGCAGGGCGGCGCTGGCGTCCTCCCCGCTGCGATTGGCGCCGAAGAACGCGTAGACCAGCATACGGGTCATGTACGCCGCCGTCAGGAACGCCGTGAGGATGCCGACCGCGTAGATCGCCAGCAGCACGGTCGATCCGGGGATCCCCAGCAGCGAGGCGTCAGCCAGCGGGGTGCCGTGCGAGCGCGCCACCACGGCGGCGAGGATCTCGTCCTTCGAGAAGAAGCCCGCCAACGGCGGAACGCCCGCGATGGCCAGCGTGGCCACCAGCATCATGGCCGCGGTGACCGGCAGGTGGCGGACAAGCCCGCCCATGTTCCGGAGGTCCTGCGGATCATCCTCGCGGTGCGCCGCGTGATAGGCGTGATGCATCGCGTGGATCACCGACCCGGCACCCAGGAAGAGCAGCGCCTTGAAAAAGGCGTGGGTCACCAGGTGGAACACGCCCGCCGTGTACGCGCCGACCCCCACCCCGATGAACATGTACCCCAGTTGCGACACCGTGGAATACGCCAGCACCCGCTTGATGTCCCACTGTCGCAGCGCCACGGTCGCGGCGAAGAGCGCAGTCAGCGCGCCCACGGCGGCCACGGCCAGCGAGGCGGCGGGTGCTGCGGCGAACAGCGCGGCCGATCGGGCCACCAGGTACACGCCGGCGGTGACCATCGTGGCGGCGTGGATGAGCGCGGACACGGGGGTGGGACCGGCCATCGCGTCCGGCAGCCACACGTACAGCGGCAGCTGGGCGCTCTTCCCCGCGCAGGCGAGCAGGAGGAGCAGCGCCACCGCCGACACGACTCCGTCCCCCGCGCGCGACCCCAACCCCTCCTGGACCCCGGCGAAGTCCAGCGCGCCGGTGGCCGCCCACATCACCGCCATGGCGGCCAGGAACCCGGCGTCACCGATGCGGTTGACGATGAACGCCTTCTGCCCGGCCCGCGCATTCGCCAGGTCGGTGAACCAGAAGCCAATCAGGAGGTACGACGCCAGTCCCACCCCCTCCCAGCCGACGAAGAGGAGGGGATAGCTGGCGCCGAGAACCAGCACCAGCATGCAGGCCACGAACAGGTTGAGGTACGCGAAGTACCGGGCGTACCCCGGGTCGTCGCGCATGTAGCCGACCGAATACACGTGGATGAGCGTCCCCACCCCGGTGATGACGAGGACCATGAGGACGGACAGCTGGTCGAGCTGCAGCGCCAGCGACAGCGACAGCCCGCCCGCCCGGATCCACGGCACGTCGGCGCCGACGATGAACGGCGCGGTGAGCCGGTCGCCGGCGGCGCGCATCGCGGCAAACAGTTGCACCGCGTAGGCGAAGGCGGCCGCCAGCACCCCGGGGCCGACCAGGGTGACCAGCGGGTGCCGGGCGCTCGAGGGGCGGCGGGCCAGCGCGACGGCGCCATTGACCACCGCCCCGAGGAGCGGCAGCAGGATGAGCACGGGGAACCACCGGGCGGGGCCATCCGCCAGCGGATGGGGCGGGACGGCCGCCTGGAGCAGCGCGGAAAACGACGGCGCCATCATTCGCGCAGCGTCCGGAGCGAGGAGAGGTCCACGGTGCCGAAGTGCCGGAACACCGCAATGATGAGCGCGAGCCCGACGGCGGCCTCGGCCGCGGCGATGGTCATCACCATCACCACGAACACGTGCCCGGCCACCCCGTGCTGCCGGGCGAGCGCGACGAACGACAGGTTCACGGCGTTGAGCATCAGCTCCACGCACATGAAGAGGATGATCGCATTGCGCCGGGTGAGGACCCCCACCAGGCCGATGGCGAACAGGATGGCGGAGACGACCAGGGCCTCGGTGATCACGGCGTCCCCCGCTTCTTGGCCAGCAGCACCGCACCCACCACGGCCACCAGGAGGACCACGCTGGTCAGCTCGAAGGCCACCAGGTAGTCGGTGAACAGGCTGGCCGCCACGGGGGTGACCACGTTGTCGGTCACGGTCTCCGGCGCCACCGCCGGCAGCCTCGGACCGGCACCGGCGAGCAGGGCGGCGAGCAGGGCCACCCCAACGCCCCCGGCGGCCACCCGGGGCCCCGCCGAACGCAGGTCGCCCACGCCGTCGCGCCCCAGGTTGAGCAGCATCACCACGAAGACGAACACCACCATGATGGCGCCGGCGTACACCAGCACCTGCACGGCGCCGACGAAGGGGGCGTCCAGCATCACATACAGGCCGGCCAGCGAGAACATCACGTTCACCAGCCACAGCGCCGCGGGCACGGGGGCGCGCCGCGTCACGAAGAGCAGCGCCGACGCGATCGCGAGCAGCGCAAACAGGTAGAACTGGAAGGCGTAGAACCCGGTCATTCGCCCTTCGGGTCGGCGGGATCCCACAGTTCGCTGACCGGGTGCGCCTGCGCGGTCAGCCGCTCGAGGTCGTAGACGAATGCCGACCGGTCCAGCTCGGCGTTCTCGTAATGGCGCCCCACGTGGATCGCCTCCTCCGGGCACACCTCCTGGCAATAGCCGCA
>JAGWYS010000111.1 GCA_018969225.1 Gemmatimonadota bacterium
CGCGCTGGCCGACGCCCTGATGCGTGAACCGGCGGGGGTGGAGCTGCTGGCGGCCCCCGGCAACCCCGGGATCGCCGAGTTGGGGCGCGTGGGTCCGGTGGCGGTGGGCGACCCGGCGGCGGTGGCCGCTCTGGCCGAGGCGGAGGGCGCCGCCTTGGTGGTGGTGGGCCCGGAGGCGCCGCTGGCCGCCGGGGTGGTGAACCACCTGCGGCAGCGGGGCGTGCCGGTGTTCGGCCCCACCATGGAAGCCGCCACCGTGGAGACCTCCAAAGCGGACACCAAGGCGCTGATGCTGGCGGCGGGCATTCCCACGGCGCGCGCCGAGGTGCACCGGGTGGCCGCCGAGGCGAAGGCCGCCGTGCACGCCCGGTTCGGGGCGCCGGTGGTGATCAAGGCCAGCGGGCTGGCGGCCGGGAAAGGCGTGATCGTGTGCCAGACCGTGGCTGAGGCCGAGGCGGCGATCGACCGCATCCTGGACGCCCGGGCCTTCGGCGAGGCCGGCGCCGAGTGCCTGGTGGAAGCGTTCATGACGGGAGAGGAGCTGTCGCTCTTTGCCGTGACCGACGGGCACGACGTGCTCCCCATGGTGGGGGCGCAGGACCACAAGCGGCTGCTGGATGCCGACGAGGGGCCCAACACGGGCGGGATGGGGGCGTACACGCCGGTGTCGCTGGGGACCGCCGCGCTGGTGGACGACGTGACGGAGCGGATCTTCCTCCCCACGCTGCACGCGCTGCGGAAGCGGGGGACGCCGTTCACCGGCCTGCTGTACGCGGGGCTGATGCTGACCCCTGAGGGTCCCAAGGTGGTGGAGTTCAACTGCCGCTTTGGCGACCCAGAGACGCAGGCGATCCTGCCGCTGCTGGCGAGCTCGCTGCTGGAGCCGATGCTGACGGTGGCGCACGGGGGGCGGCTGCGGGGCGCCGCGCCGTTCCGGTGGCATCCGGGGGCATCGGTGACCTCGGTGGTGGCGGCGGAGGGGTACCCGGACGCCCCGCGCACCGGCGACGAGATCACCCTGCCGTCGCTCCCCGACGGGGTCCGGCTGTACCACGCCGCCACGGCGCGCGGGGCCGACGGGGTGCTGCGGACGGCCGGGGGTCGGGTGGTGGCAGTGACGGCGGTGGCCCCCACGATGGCGGAGGCGCAGATGAAGAGCCGCGCGGTGGCGGAGCGCGTGGCGTTCCCGGGGGCGCAGCTGCGGCGCGACATCGGGTGGCGCGAAATCGCGCGAACCGTGAACCAGTAGCGCCATGCACGCAGCACATTTGCGTCAGCACCACGCCATTTAGCGCTTTTTCGGCGCCCAGCGGTCATGCCAGAGCTCCCGGAAACCGAAACCATCGCCCGCGACCTGGAGGCGCTGGTGCGCGGGGCCGTGGTCCGCCACGTCGCCGTCCCTCGCCCGGACGTGCTGCGCGAGGTGGATGCCGATGGACTGGCGCGGGCGCTCACCGGGCGCGCCATTGCGCGCGTCTGGCGACGGGCCAAGCTGGTCGTGCTGGACTTGGTGCCCGGGGATGCGCCGTCGGGCGCGCCGGTGCACCTGGTGGTCCAGCCCCGCTTCACCGGGGGGCTGGTGCTGGACGACGGCACCCTCGCCGAAGCCGAGCGGGCGTTCGTGGCCGTGACGGTGGGGTTGGCCGATGGGCGCGCCGTGCACTACCGCGACGTCCGGCGGCTGGGGACCGTGGCGCTGATGTCCCCGCCCCGTTTTGCCGCCTATAGCGGGGCATTGGGGCCCGAACCCCTTGACCCGACGCTGGATGACGACGCATTTTCGGGATGTCTTCGGGGTTCGCGCCGGGCGATCAAGGTGGTCCTCATGGACCAGCGCCGCCTGGCCGGGGTCGGGAACATCTACGCCAACGAGGCGCTGTGGCACGCCGGAATCGATCCATCGCGGGAGGCCGGTCGGCTCACCCCGGCCGAGTGTGGGGCGCTGCGGCAGGCGCTGCGGGAGGTGCTGACCGCCTCCATCGCGGCGCGGGGCACCAGTTTCCGTGATTACCGGGACGCCCGTGGCCAGCGGGGCCGGTACGTGGAGTCCCTGGTCGCCTACGGACGGGAAGGACACCCCTGTCCCCGGTGCGGCCGCACGCTGGTGGGGACCCACGCCGTTGACGGGCGCAGCACCGTCTTCTGCCCCGGCTGCCAGCGCTGATCCGCCCGAGGGGACCTCCAGCGGGGGTGCCCCTGAGCTTGTACCGCCCCGGCACGCCCCGTCCTCCCCCGCCCCGCGCCGTCCTCCCGTCCGATTGGCGGGCGCCCCGCCGGCCCGCCCCGCACGGCGACGCCTTCCCCCGCTGGCCACGCAGCTGACGCTGGGGGTGGCTTCCGTCGAAGGCGATGTGGCGGCGCTGCGCGCCCGGGTGGCCCCCACCCTCCGCAATTTACCCGGGGTGTACCTCATGCGCGGGGCGCATGGCGAGGTGCTGTACGTGGGCAAGAGCACCCAGCTGCGCACCCGGGTGCTGTCGTATTTCCGGCTGCCGTGGCCGGAGCACCGGCATGCCCGGATGCTGCGCGAGACGGTGTCCATCGAGGTCGAGGAAACCCCCAGCGAGTTTGCCGCGCTGCTGCGGGAGGTGCGGCTCATCCGCGCCCACCTCCCGCGCCACAACATCCGCTCGGCGCGCCCGCTCGACCGCTGGTGGGTCATCACCATCGGGGGAGGCGTGGCGCCGCGCCTGCGCATCCAGCGCGCCAGCGCCGCGCTGCGGAGCACCGCGGCCGCGCAGGTCATCGGCCCCTTCTCCAGCCGGCGTCCGTTGGTGGAGGCGCTGCGCGTGCTTAACGACGCCCTCGGGCTGCGCGACTGCGGGGACCGCATTCCCATGGTGCTGCGCGAGGTGGCCGAGCTGTTCGACCCCGCCGAGCCGGCACTGCAGCGCACCCCCGGGTGCCACCGCTACGAGACGCGCCGCTGCCTGGGCCCCTGCGTGGGCGCGGCCTCGGCGTGGGAGTACCGCGCGCAGCTGCAGCGGGCGCGTGGCGTGCTGGAGGGGCGCGACGACGCGCCGCAGCAGCAGCTGGTGCGCGAGATGGCCGCGGCCAGCGCGTCGCTGAGCTACGAGCGGGCGGGGTGGCTGCGCGACCGGCTGGCGGCGCTGCAGGGGCTGGAGGCGCAGCTGGCGCGGGTGCGCGAGGCGCTGGCGCGTCCCAGCTTCGTGATGGCCGTCCCCGGGCGCGACGGCGACGACGCGCTGTACCTGGTGCGCCAGGGGCGGGTGGTGGGGGAGGCGCGCTGCCGGGAGCCGCACGCGGTGACGGCGCTGCAAGCGCAGGCGCAGGCGTCCACCCCCGCCGCGGTGCCGTCGGCCGCCGCGGTGGCCCAGCTGGACGAGCTGCTGATGGTGGAGTCCTGGTTCCGCCTGCGCCCCGACGCCCTCAAGTGGACGGCCCCCACCGTGGAGGAGGCGCTGGCGCTGTTCACCAGGGCCGGCGCCCCGCTCCCCTGACCGGCGCCAGCGCGCTCAGCCGCCCTCCGGCTCTCCCGCGTCCGGCAACAGCGGCACCAGCTCCACGTCGGCCTGCCCCTGCCACAGGTACAGGCGCGCCACGCACGGCTGCAGCCGGAAGCGGCGCGCCCCGGCGGCGCCGGGGTTCACCACCACGCGCCGCGCCGCCTTCACCACCAGCTGCTGGTGGGTGTGCCCGTACACGATCACCTGCGCCGTGGGGTACGCCGACACCAGCTTGGGAGGGGTGGGGCTCCCCAGCTCATGCCCATGGGTGACCACGATGCGCACCCCGTCAATCACGTCCTCGATGCGCTCGGCCAGCTCGGGGCGGCCGGGGGCATCGGTGTTCCCCCGCACTGCCCGCACCGGCGCGATGGCCGCCAGCTCCGCCAGCACCTCGGCGGGCCCCACGTCCCCGGCGTGCAGGATCTGCGACACCCCCGCCAGCGCCGCAAACACCTCGGGACGCACCATCCCGTGCGTGTCGGAGATGAGCCCGATGACCGTGGCGCCCCCGCGCGCGGGGGTGGCGGGCGCCATCATGCGCCCCACCGCCGGCCCACCGCGTGCTCCAGTTGCAGGTGGTCCAGGATGCGGGCCACGATGAAGTCCACCAGCTCGTCGATGGTGGCGGGACGGTGGTAGAAGCCGGGGGCGGCGGGGATGACCGTGGCCCCGGCGCGCGTCACCTGCGCGAGGTTCTCCAGGTGGATGAGCGACAGCGGCGTCTCCCGCGGCACCAGCAGCAGCGGGCGCCGCTCCTTGAGCGCCACGTCAGCGGCGCGCTCCACCAGCGAGCGCGAGGTGCCGTGCGCCACGGCCGCCACCGTCCCCATGGAGCAGGGGCAGATCACCATGCCGCGGGTGCGCGCGGAGCCGCTGGCGGGAGTGGCGCCCCGGTCGCTGTCGTCGAACACGCGCACGCAGGCGTCAAACCCCTCCGCCCCCACGTGCGCGCGCAGCGCCGCCAGGTCGGGGAGGTCGCTCTCCGTGGCCAGCAGCCGGAAGCCGTGCGAGGAGACGATGAGCCACGTGGGGACGCGCAGCCGCACCAGCTCCGCCAGCAGGCGCACCGCGTACGGCGCCCCCGACGCGCCGGTGATGGCCAGCACCACCGGGAGCCCGGCGCCCGCCGTCCCGGCGCTCACGCCCCCCTCCCCGCCAGCACCCGCGCCACCACCACCGCCGCCAGAAAACTCATCGAGATCAGCCCGTTCATCGTGAAGAAGGCGGCGTCCACGCGCGACAGGTCGTCGGCGCGCACCAGCCGATGCTCCCAGAGGAGGAGCACCACCACCACCCCGACCCCCGTCCACAGCGCCGCCGCGGCCGCGCCCCCCGCCGCCCCCAGCGGCTGCGACGCCACCAGCGCAGCCAGGCACGCCACCGCGGCCACGTGCAGTCCGCGCGCGATCCGGATGGCGCCGCGCACCCCGAACGCCGCGGGCACGCTGTGCAGCCCGTGCGCGCGGTCGAACCCCTCGTCCTGCAGCGCGTAGATCATGTCGAAGCCGCCGCTCCAGCACAGCACCGCCAGCGCCAGCACGCACAGCCGCCACCAGGGGTCACTCCAGCTCCCCGTCACCGCCAGGTAGCCGCCCACCGGGGCGATGGCCAGCCCCAGCCCCAGCCACAGGTGGCACCACCGCGTGAAGCGCTTGGTGTAGCTGTATCCCAGCACCCATCCCAGCGCCACTGGCGACAGCGCCAGGCACAGCGGGTTGAGACGCCACGCCGCCACCACGAACAGCAGGCTGGCCCCGGCGATGCCGGCGCGCGCCTGCCCCACGGTGAGCGTCCCCGCCGGCAGCTCGCGCTGCGCGGTGCGCGGATTGAGGGCGTCCACATCGCGGTCCACCAGCCGGTTGAAGGCCATCGCCGCGAAGCGCGCCGCGGTGAACGCCACCACCACCCACCCCACGGTGGCGGCGGGGAGCGGCGCCACGGCGCTGGCCAGCACCACCCCCACCAGCGCGAAGGGCATGGCGAACACGGTGTGCGGCAGCTTCACGAAGTTGGCCAGCCGCACGGCCAGCGAGCCCCCCGCCAGCAGCTGCCCGTCGCGCGCGCCGGGGGGCGGCGCCACCGCGGTCACGGGCGCCACCGCGCGGCGATGTCCAGCCGCCCCCACTTTCCGTCCACCGCCTGCCGCGTGGCGTCGTCCATTGTGATCACCTTGGGCCACGCCCGCGTGAACCCCTCCTCGGGCCACTTCCGCGTGGCGTCGATCCCCATCTTGCTGCCATAGGTGAAGGCGCGGCTGGCGTGGTCCAGCACGTCCACGGGCCCCATGGTGAAGCGCACGTCGCGCTCGGGGTCCATGTTGTTGAGCGCCACCCACCACGCCTCCACGGGGTTGCGCACGTTCACCTCCTTGTCCACCACCACCAGCACCTTCGCCAGCGACATCAGCCCCTGCCCCCACAGCGCGTGCATCACCTTGTCGGCGTGCCCGGGGTACTTCTTGTCGATGCTCACGAACACCAGGTTGTGGAACCCGCCCTCGGCGGGCATGTGGTAGTCCACGATCTCCGGCGTGGTGAGCTTGAGCAGCGGCAGGAAGATCCGCTCGGTGGCGTGCCCGAGGTAGAAATCCTCCATGGGGGGGCGCCCCACGATGGTGGTGGCGTACACCGGGTTCTTCCGCATGGTCACCGCGGTCACGTGCACCCGCGGGTACAGGTCGGCCTCGCTGTAGAACCCCGTGTGGTCGCCGAAGGGGCCCTCCATCACCAGCGGCTCCGCCGGGTCGATGTACCCCTCGATCACGAACTCCGCGTCGGCCGGGACCTCCAGGTCATTCGTGACCGCCTTGGCCAGCCGCACCGGCTCGCGCCGCAGGAACCCCGCGAACAGGAACTCGTCGATGTTGGGCGGCAGCGGCGCGCTGGCCGAGTACATGCTGGCGGGGTCGCTCCCCACCACGATGCACACCGGCATCGTCTCGCCGCGCTCGGCCATCTGCCGCAGGTGCTCGGCGCCCGTCTTGTGCCGCTGCCAGTGCATGGCCACGTGCCGCTTCCCCAGCTGCTGCACGCGGTACATCCCCACGTTGCGGATCCCGCGCGCGGGGTCCTTGCTGACCACGGCCGTGAGCGTGACGTACGGGCCGCCGTCCTCGGGCCAGCAATGCAGCACCGGGATGCGGTCCAGGTCGATCTCATCCCCGCGCCACACCACCTCCTGGCAGGCGGGGGTCCCCCCCTTCACGCGCGGCGGGAACTTGCTCACCTCCAGCAGCCGCGGCAGCAGCGACAGCTTCCCCAGGAAGCCGTCGGGCACCTTGAGGTCCATCAGCTGCGTGATGCGCGCGCCGATGTCATCGAGATTGTCCACCCCCAGCGCCAGCGCCATGCGCCGCATGGAGCCGAAGAGGTTGATGGCCACGGGGAACTGCGACCGCGTGCCGTCGCGCAGCACCGGGTGCTCGAACAGCAGCGCCGGCCCGCCCCCGGGGAGCTTGCTGGCGCGGTCGGCGATCTCGGTGAGCTCGAGATGCACCGAGACCGGCTCGGTGACGCGGTGCAGCTCGCCGATCCGGTCGATGGCGGCGATGTAGTCGGAAAGGGTGTCGAGGGCCATGGGAGGGTCAGGCGACACCCACGTGCAGGGCGCTGATGCCCAGCGTGAGGCGTCGCCACGTGACGTCACGGAAGCCGGCGTCGCGGAGGCGGGCGGCGAGCGCCTCCTCCGCGGGGAAGTGCGCCACCGACTGGGGGAGGTACGCGTAGGCCGACTGGTGCCCGCTCACCAGGCGCCCCACCCACGGAAGGACCCGGTGGAAGTAGGCGTGGTAGGCGGCACGCACCAGCGCGTTGGGGGGGGTGGAGAACTCCAGGATCACGAAGCGCGCGCCGGGGCGCAGCGTGCGGCGCACCTCGCGCAACGCCGCGTCCAGCCGCGCCACGTTGCGGATGCCGAAGGCCACGATGGCGCCGTCGAAGGCGCCGTCGGCGAAGGGAAGCGCCAGGGCGTCGGCGCCCACGGGGGCCAGCCGCTCGGCGGGCGCCTTGCCCGCGCCGTGGCGCAGCATGGGCAGGGCGAAGTCGGCGCCGGTCACGGTCCCCGCAAACCCCGCCTGGTGCACGAGCGTTGCCCCCACGTCCAGGGTCCCGGCGCACAGGTCCAGGTAGCGTCCTGCCGGGTGGCGGTCCCACGCCAACGCCCGCAGCGCCGCACGGCGCCACGCCACGTCGATCCGCAGCGACAGCACGCGGTTCAGCAGGTCGTAGCGGGGCGCGATGTCGGCGAACATGCGCTGCACGTAGGCGTGCTTGTCCTCGCCGCGGGCGGCGGCGGCGGCACGGGCCATGGGGTCGGCAGGGGGGGCCGGGGGGGCGGACATGGGGCGAAATGTCGCCTGTGCGGGGCGGCCGGGGGAGTGCGGGGGGACGGGTTCCTCCGCTAGCTTGCCACCCGATGACCGCCGAGACGCTGGGTACCCTCCCTGATGCCGACGTCGTCCGCCTCGCGCAGCAGGGGCGCGAGCCCGCGTTCCGCGAGCTCGTGCGCCGCTACGAGCGACCGGTGTTCTCGCTGGTCTACCGGATGGTGCGCGACCGGGAGGCCGCCGAGGACCTGGCGCAGGACACGTTCGTCAAGGTGCTCAATCACATCGACCGGTACAGCCCGGAGTTCAAGTTCTCCAGCTGGCTGTTCAAGATCGCCAACAACGTGGCCATCGACCACCTGCGGCGGCGGCGGCTCGACACGGTGAGCATTGACGGCGCCCCCGACGCCACCACGGCGTCGGAGGTGGAGGCCTCCACCATCCAGCTGGCGGTCGATCGGGAGTCGCCGCTGGAGGAGCTGGCGTCGCGGGAGCTGGGGAGCGCCATCGAGCGGGCCATCGGGGCGCTGCGCCCCCAATACCGGGCGTGCATCATGCTGCGCCACGTTGAGGGGCGGTCGTACGAGGAGATCGCGGCCACGCTGGACCTCCCGCTGGGGACCGTGAAGACGTATATCCACCGGGCACGGCACGAGTTGCGGCGGGCGCTCGAGGGGGTGCGCGACTGACCGTGCCGGGGGGCCGGGCCGACCAGGCCCCCGCCCCCTGCCCGGGCGCCCCCCGCGGCGCCCCCCTCTTGCCACCCGGGTTCGCGTAGCTGAAACCCGTGGGCGCCCCCGTGCGTAGCACCCCGGAGAGACCATCCCCGCCATGTCCACCCGCCACCTCCGTCCCGACGAATTCGACCTGCTCCTCGACAGCGAGGAGGGGTTCGGCGTGGCGCCCCTGCGCCAGCATCTGGCGGAGTGCGTCACGTGTCGCGAGGAGCTGGCGGCCCAGCAGGCCGTGATGGCCGCGCTGGACACCCTCCCCGATTTGGCGCCGGCGGCGGGGTTTGCCGACCGGGTCATGAGTCAGGTGCAGGTGTTCGAACCCTGGCATGCGGCCTTGGGGCGCACGGTGGCGCCGCTGGTGCCGGCGTCGCGGGGGGCGCAGCTGGCCGCCGGGATGGCAGCGGCGCTGGGGTTGGGGGGGGTGACGGCGGCCGCCACCTGGATGCTGGCCCGGGCCGACATGGCGGTGCTGCTGGCCCAATTCGGGATGGACCAGCTCCGGGGGCAGTTGCGCGACAGCCTCGCCAGTGTGGTGGCGGCCGTGCTGGGGAGCGGCGGGGAGGCGGTGGTGCGAGGGGCCTCGCCCGAAGTGCTCGCCCTGTGGGTTGGAGGGTTCGTGGCCGTGTCCGGTGTGGCTGTGGCAGGATTGCGGTCCATGGCTGCGGCCGAAAGCCGCCGGTAGGGAGACGCTCATGCTCTCCGCTGCGCTGCTCCCGGTGGCCGGGGTGTTCACCGTCGGGGTGCTCATCGGGCTGGTGTTGCTCCTCACGGGGGAGCCCATCATCACCGCGGTCGCGCGCTCGGTGGCGGAGGACGTGTCCAAGGCCTTCTGGACCGGCGTGCTCTGGCAGTTGCTGGCAGGCCCCATCCTGGCGGTGATGGCGCTGGCGTGCGCCATCACCATCGTGGGGATCTTCGCTATCCCGGTGGTGGTGCTGGCGTGGATGCTGGCCTATGCCGGGGCGTTCACCCTGGGGTTCATGGCGGTGGGGGTGGTGGTGGGGCGTGCCGTGGGTGGTCGGCTGGGGGCGCGCACCGAACGGGGCGCCGCGTGGCGGGCGCTGGTGCTGGGGCTGCTGCTGCTCATGCTGCCATGGGTCGCCGCCGCCGAGGCCGGCTGGTGGGGACGGCTGGCGGCGGCCTCGTTCACGTGGGCGGTGGCCAGTGTGGGGTTGGGCGCCGTGGTGCGCTCGCGGCTGGGGGTCGCCACGTTCACGTTCCAGCGGATGTCGGGCGGTGTGGTGGGGCGGTGGACGGCCAGCACGGGGCGCGCGCCGAGCGCTGGCGCCGGATGGCCCGCTCCCGAGCGCCCGCGCGACCCCAATGAAGTGGCACGGGTGGAGTGGGACACCCCCACCCCCGTGCAGGGCGTGGTGGCCGCGCGCCGACCGGCCAGCGCGGAAGACGGCGGCGCGGGAGGGTAACGGGCGCCCGTCCGTCCAGCCGTTGACGCCCCCTCAGGCAGCAAGCACGGCGTCAGGGCCTCGCTGTCAGCACCACCCGCTGCCCGCGCGCCATGCCGAAGCGCGACGCGGCACTGCCGTTGCGGACGGCGATCTCCACCAGCCCGCTTGAGCCCACCAGTGCCAGCGGTGCCCCCGGGGGCACGTCACCGTAGGTGCGCACCAGCGGGATCTCCTGACCCATGGTCACCACGGTGGTGCCAGGGGGCGTCGGACGCGCGGGCACCAGGTTGGTGACGGCGTTGCCGAACCGGTCGAAGGTCAGCACCTCCCCTTCCAGCGTCCCGTCGCCATGCCGCACCGGCGGCGGGGTGCGCCGTCGAACGGGCTCGGGGTGCGGCTCCCCGAGCGCCTCCAGTGGCCCCCCCATGGCCAACTGTGCCGCCACGGGCGCAAACACGTCGCGCCCATGGAAGGTGGGCGCGGCCGCCGGCGGCTCAGCCAGCCGCACCACCCGCGCGTCCAGCGCAAAGAGCGACGGCGAGAGCACGCCGTTGTCGGGGCCCACCAGATAGCGCCCCTCGCTGGCCACCGCCAACGCGGCCCGAGCCGTCCCCACGCCGGGGTCCACGATCACCAGGTGCACGGTGCCCGGCGGGAAGCGGCGCCAGTAGCGGGCCACCGCGAGGCGCGCGCCCTCCACATCCTGCGCGTAGAGGTCGTGCGAGATGTCCACCAGGGGCGCGTGGGGGGCCAGCGTGCTCAGCACCCCCTTGACCTCACCCACGTAGCCGTCGGCCGTGCCGAAGTCGGTGAGCAACGTGATGGGTGGCGTCATGGTCCACCAAAGCTACGGCGAATCAGGCGCGGGCGTCGCGCCCGACCGGCCAGCCCCCCCCCTGGCGGTGCGAGGCGCCAACTCACACCGTGCTCCGCCGCCAGCGCCCCGACTGCCACAGCGCCATCATGAGCAGCCCGCGCGCCGCCGCCGTGACGGCCAGCGTCACCCAAAGCCCCGTCACCCCCCAGTGCGCCGCCGCCCAGGCCCCCAGCGGCAACCGCAGCGCGGTGATCCCGGTGGAGCCCAGCATGGGGATGAGCGTCCACCCCGCTCCCCCCATCGCGCTCTCCAGCACCACCTCGGCCCCGATGAACAGCTGCATGAACGCCGCAATCCGCAGGTAGCGCGCCGCCTCCGCCACCACGGCGGGATCCTCGGAGAACACCGCCCCCAACTGTTCGGGGATGGCCAGGCACACGACGGCCATGAGCACCCCCACGACACTCACCGCCAGCGTCCCGATCCACCCGGCCCGGCGCGCCCGTTCAGGGTCGCTGGCCCCCAGGCTCTGCCCCACCACCGCCGCCACCGCCGCGCCCACCCCCACGGACACCACGTACACCACGCTCTCAATGCGGAACCCCAGCCCCAGCGCCGCCAGCGCCGGCGTGCCGAACTGCGTGGTGATGCGGGTGAGCGCCACGTAGATGGCGCTGAACGCCACCCCGGTGGCTGCCGCAGGCGCGCCGATGCGCGCAATGGCCGCCATCACCGCCCATCGGGGAGCGGCCACCGTGAGCATGCCACGACGATACAGCAGCCACCCACCCACCACGCACCCGATCCCCCGCGGCACCAGCGTGGCCAGTGCCGCTCCCCGGACCCCCAGCGCCGGCAGCGCCCCCACCCCGCGAATGAGCAGCGGATCCAGCAGCAGCGCGAGCGCCGTGGTCACCGCCAGGATCTGCAGGGGCGTGCGCGTGTCTCCCTTGGCCCGGAAGGTGGCGTCCACGGCAAAGAAGCCGAACAGCAGCGGCGTCCCCACGAGGTAGGTGCCCAGGTACTGGCGCCCGATGGCGCTGACCGCCTCGCCGGTGTGCATCACGGCGAAGAGTCCCGGCAGCAGCCACGGCGCGGCCAGCGCCACCACGGCGCCCATCGCCAGCGCCAGCAGCAGGCCGTCCCCGGCTGCGCGCGCCGCCTCAGCCGGTCGGCGCTCGCCGTGCCGGCGCGCGGCCACGGCGTCCAGCCCGATGGACACCAGCTCCCCCATCGAGATCACCAGCCAGATCCAGAACACCGCCGAGGTGGCGGCCGCCAGCGCCTCGGCGCCCAGCGTGCGGCCGATCCAGTAGGTGTCGG
>JAGWYS010000112.1 GCA_018969225.1 Gemmatimonadota bacterium
GAACTCCGGGGTGAGGATGTCGGCGGCCCCGGTCTGGCGCAGCCGGCGCTCCGCGGAGATCCGGGCATAGCCGGGCACACGCCGCAGCCAGTCGGTGCGCCGCAGGATGCGGATCCGCGCGCGCAACCGCTCGGTGGAGGTGTTGATGAACGCCGCCGCCAGCTCCAGCTCGTGGTCCAGCTCCGGGGCGCCGTCGCGGAAGCGGTCGTAGAGCGCGTGCTCCACCAGCGGCCAGTAGCCCCCCAGTGACTCGTCGGCGCCCTGCCCGTTGAGCACCACGCGAATCCCCGCCTCGGCGGCGAGCCCGTACAGCTGGTAGCCCACGAGCACCGTGGGGGAGTGGACCAGCTCGTCGTGGTGCCAGATGACGCGTTCGAGCCGGGACCAGATCGCCGTCGCGTCCTCGTCGCCGAGGACGTGCGCGATGGCGCCCGTCTGGCGGAGCGTGTCGGCGATCTGCTCCTCCTCGTCGAAGCGCTCGGTGCGGTAGCTGAAGGCGTGGAGGGCGAAGTCGTCCGCGCCCGCCTCCCGCACCATGCCGGCCATGGTGCAGGTGATGGCCGTGGAGTCCATGCCGCCCGAGAGCATCACGCCGACGGGGACGTCGGCGCGCAGGTGCAGGCGCACCGCCCCGTCGAACACCTCGCGGAAGCGCGCCACGTCGCCCCCGGCGGGGTCGCGGCGGAAGGCGGCGGGGTCCCAGTAGGGGGCGGTGCGCATGCGGCCGTCGCGCGACACGTGCAGGTAGTGCGCGGCGGGGACCTGCCGGACGCCCGCCAGTGGCGTCTCCTCCCCCTCCGGGAGCATGTCGCTGCGCCCGTAGGCCAGGAGCGTGGCGAAGTGGCGGTGGTTGAGGTCGCCGTGCCAGAGGCCGCTGGCGCGGATGGCCTTGAGCTCCGAGGCGAAGAGGAGGTGCCCGCCCGCCTCGCAGCGGTAGAGGGGCTTGATGCCGAAGCGGTCGCGCGCGAGCAGGAGGGAGCCGTCGGCGCGGTCGTGGATGCACAGCGCGAACATGCCGCGCAGGCGGCGGAGCGCGTCGGTCCCCCACTGCATGTAGGCGCGGAGGAGCACCTCGGAGTCGCCCGAGGAGCGGAACGGGTGGCCGAGGGCGCGCAGCTCGTCGCGCAGCTCGACGTAGTTGTAGATCTCCCCGTTGAACACCATGGCGTAGCGCCCGTCGGGGGACAGCATCGGCTGGTGCCCCGAGGGGGAGAGGTCGAGGATGGCGAGCCGCCGGAAGGCGAGGCAGACGCGGTCGCGCGTCTCGATGCCGCTGTCGTCGGGGCCGCGGTGCGCGATGGCGGCGGCGGCGCGCGCGACCGCCTCGGTCGGCACCGCGCCCTCGCGGGTGAGCACGGCCACGAAGCCGCACATCAGCGGGAGCCCAGCGCGAGGAGGTGGCGGTGCAGGCGCTCCGCCTGCGCGCGGCGGGAGAAGCGGGGGTCCACGGCGATGGGGTCGGGCGCCTCGCCGCGCACATGCTCGGCGTAGGCGCGGGTGAGGGCGGCGGCGATGGCGTCCTCGTCGTCCAGGTCGTGCACGAGGGCCGAGGTGCCCCGCAGCAGGTCGGCGGTGGCGGAGGCCTCGCCCACCAGCGCGAGGATGCGCAGCGGGAAGGCCATGTAGTCGAACACCTTGGCGGGGATCTGCGTGGGGTGCCCCTTCCCCTGCAGCGCCACGGCGACGGCGCTGCGCCGGAGCAGGCCGAAGACGGCGTCCCGGGGGCGCTGGCCGTGGTGGACGGTGTGGGGGGCGAGCCCCAGGTCGGCGATGAGCGCCTCGAGCGGCGCCCCCTCGACCATGGCCGGGGGCCCCATCAGCTCCAGGCGGATGGGGTGCGCCGGTTGGGCCGCGTCCACCACGCGCCGCACGGCGCGCAGCAGCGGGCGCGGATCGCGGTCCAGGTAGAGCGTGCCGCAGTGGGCGATGGTGAACGCCGCCCCCGCCTCGCGCGGCTGCGGGGGCAGGTCCACGGCGTTCATGAGCGTCATCAGCCGGTTCGTGAGCGCCGGGAACTCCTCCCGGACGCGCGCGGTGGCCGACTCGGTGTTGGCGAGGATGAGGGAGGCGCCGGAGATGATCCGGCGACGCTCCGCGGCATCCACCACGCGGCCGTTCACGTCGAGCTCGTCCGCGGGCCAGGGGTCGCGCAGGTCCATCACGTGCGGGCACCCCAGCCGGTGGCTGATGCGGTGCGCCGCGCGGTGGATGAAGTGCGGTGGCGAGGAGGAGACCACCGCCAGGGTTCCAGGTGCGGCGTGGGCCACCGCAAACTCGACGGCCGCGGCCGACCAGCGGCGCATGCGGTCGGCGCGGGCGGCCAACCCGAGACGGGTGGTGAGGTCGACCGGGCGCGCGTCCCCGTTCCCTCCGCTGGTCACCTTGGTGGCAAGCTGCTCGGCCCCCTTGGGGGGGCCCTTCAGGCGCCGCTTGGCGCCGCTAAGCAGGCGAAACCACGCGGGGGGCGGTGGGATCGGGATCCCGGCCAGCCGCGTCGTGGCGGGGAGGGTGTCCAGCCGTCCCCAGTCCGGGGCGTCGTAGGTGGACGGGTGCAGCAGCACCACGTCGGCGGGGAGCCCGAGGGGTGCCAGCCACCGCACCAGCCCCTCCCACCGGGCCGACCCGGCCTCGGGGATGGGGGGGAAGTAGTGCGTGACCACGAGCAGCCGGGGGCCGGCGGCCACCTCCGGTGCCCACCGATCGAGCCAAAGGTCATCGCGCGCCGCGATGGGCGCGCCGGCCGTGGCGGCGTGGGTCACGGCGTCGCTCCAGATCGCGGGGAAGTGGTGCGCGGCAAGGGGTTGGGAATCACGGCCTGGGTGGGGATCCACACGGTGAAGGCTCGGGGAAGCGCCCCGGTCGGCAGGGAGACGACCAAGGGGGGGTGCCCGCCACCGCCATGCACCCTCCGTGACATCCCATTGCGAGAGGCGGACGTCGTCGACGCGTTCACCCCGAGGAAAAACGACGGGACGGACCATTGCACCGACCATGCCGAGCGCCTGTGCTGTGGCATCGACGCCACAATATGCGCCAAGGTCCATCCGCTTGTTGGACGTGCGCCACAGGCGACACGCCCGTTCAGGAGTGGCCGTGACCGGCCGAGGGGGCGCGCTGGCGCGCACAGGCATTGCATCGCCATGCACGGCAACATGTTAGCCGACAGCCGCGGACGCCATGTTCCCAAGCGGACCGGTCGGCACGGAACGTGATGTAGAGGCCGGTGCGTCGCGGGCTCCGTTGCCCGCCTCGCTCCCTTCTGCCCGGCCGACTTGTGAAAGTCTCCGTCATTGTTCCCGTGTACAACAAGGCGCCCTACCTCGAGCGGTGCCTGCGGTCGATCTACGACCAGAGCTTCGAGGACTTCGAGCTGGTGGTCGTGGACGACGGGTCCACCGACGACAGCCTGCAGGTGGTGCGTCAGCAGGCGGACGCACGGCTGCGGGTGATTGAACAGCCCAACCGCGGGCCGGGCGCGGCGCGGAACACCGGCATGGCGGCCGCCCGCGGCTCGCTGTGCGCGTTCCTCGACGCCGATGACGAATGGCTGCCCCACTATCTCGAGGAGAGCGTGGCGTTCCTCGACCGGCACACCTCCGTGGCGGCGGTGACTGCGGGGTACCTGGAGTACCCGTCGGGGGTGTCCACCGAACCGATGTGGCGCCGGCGGGGGATCGCGGACGGGGTCCTGCGGCTGTCCCCGCGCCACACCGCGGCCGAGCTGGTGGCGTTCCTCGCCTACATGTCCTGCTGGTCCACCGTGGTGCGCCGGCAGACGGCGCTGCAATGGGGCGGCTTCTACGACCGCGATCGGTGCCTGTACGCCGAGGACGCCTTCCTCTGGCTCAAGCTGCTGCTGAACGAGCAGATCGGCTTCATCATGACGCCGGGGGTCAAGTACCATCGCGAGGCGTCGGCGCTGAGCATCGGCCGCTCCCGCGTGCGTCCGGTGGAACCGTTCCTTGCGCACCCCGAGCTGATGCGGGTCGCCTGTCCGCCGCCGTTGCAGGAGTTGCTGGAAGCCTTCCTGGCCACGCGGGCCTTCAAGACCACCTGCGTCCTGGGGTTCTGGGGGGAGTGGCGCGCCGCGCTGGCGCTCTTCCAGCGCTTTGCCAAGCCGAAGCACTGGAACCAGCCGTTCTTCGCCCCCGCGCTGGCACTGGCCAACCCGGTCGGTGCGTCGTTCGCCCGCGCCCTCCGCCCCATCCTGTGAGCCCCTGATCGCGAGCGCCCTGCCCGGGCGCCAGGCGACGCCGGAACGCATTGGCGACCGGGCTGCCGCCGCTCGACGCCCCCGCTGCGTGACAGCGGGGGCGTCGATGCATTCCAGGTCGTCGCCAGCTACGCCTGACGGTCCCCGACGCACAAACCCCTCGCCTCCTGCGGGGAGGCGAGGGGCCGTCTGGCAATCATTCGTGCAATCACTGGGACAATCATTGCGGCTGGCATTGACCAGTGGTGCCATCGTGCGCCGGGGACGGCCCCCCACCCGTGGCGCGCCGCCCGGTGGCGGGGCGGCGCGCCACCGGATCCCGCCGCGAGGCGAGAGCCGGACGCGTCTCCGGTCAGGGCGCCATCAACTGCTCCCGGGTCAGGGCATCGACCAGGTACTTGGTGGCCCAGTTCAGGATCTGCAGCCGGCCGTAGTCGCCCCAGACGGGCCACGACCCGGCGACGCCGCCGCGGAGCCGCGGGTCGGGGTTGCGGATGTCGTGCCGCGCCATGAGGTAGCGATTGACCCGGCGCACGGCCGTGCGGTACTTCTCGTCGCCGAAGCGGGCGTGGAGGTCGCTCCACACCGCCGACGTCTGCGCGGATCCGGTGAGGCAGCACCAGTCCACCGCCGCCGAGAAGTCCTCGCGCTGCCGCCCCGGGAGGAACCCGTCCGCGCGCATGGCGCCGATCTCCGCGTCGGCGAGGAGGCGCGCACCGGCCACCAGGTCGCCGCGGTTGGTCCGTTGGCCGATCCCCAGGAGCCCTTGCATCGCGTAGGCGAGGGTGTGGAGGAGCGGGGCCTGCGGGTCCGACAGGCAGCAGTCGGGGAGCCACCCATTGGGGCGCTGCCGCGCGAGGCAGTGCTCGGCGTTGCGGAGGGCGGCGTTGATGTAGCGCTCCTCCCCGAGCGCGAAGCCCGCCTCGCACAGCCCCCACGCCGCCTTCACGTTGTACAGCGTGGATCCGGGGGCGGCGAAGTGCGAGTGCCCGCGCACCCAGGTTCCGTCGGGCTCCTGGATGGACACCAGCCAGTCGCCGGCGCGGCGCGCCGCCGCCTTGAACCGCTCCTCCCCCGTGCGATGGATCAACGCGGCCCACCCCAGGAGGACCATGCCGGTGTTGAACACCGCGGGGGTGGGCTGGAGGTTGAATTTCCCGCCCATGACCGCGCCCATCGGCATCTGGATCGCGATCTCCCAGTCGGCCATGGCGATCGCGCGCTCGAGCAGCTCGGCATCGCCGGTCAGCTCCTCCTGCTCCACGAACGTCTGGCAGATGTAGCCGGTGGTCTCCGGGTAGCTGACGTCAAAGTCGCCGCCGAACGGCACCCCGTAGGACACGCCGCGGTCGGTGCCGGCGTCCTGCGCGCGCTTGAGCCATGCCAACGCCTCGAGTCGATGGCGCTCGAGGTCGAGGTCATGGTCGTTGCGGGCATAGAGCGGCGCCAGGCGCGCCCGCTCCACCCGGCGTCGCCAGACTACCGACGCCCGTCCCGCCGCCTTCTGCACAAGGTTCGTCAATGCGTGGCTCCTCACGGTGAATGGGTCGATTCGCGAGGGGCATATGTCAGGTTCCATGCCAGTGGGGAGGCGCCTGACCGCCGTGCGTGCTGCGTGAATTGGAACGCCATGCGCCGCAAGGGATTGCCCCGTGCACGCGGGGTTCTGTCGGTACCGCGGCACGGCGCGGCGCCCGGGCTAGCGCAGGCGGCCGCTGTGGTGCGCACGCCACACTACCGGCCATCGGCACCGTGAGTGTGGCGCCCCTGCCACACCACACGGTGCGCCGGCTGTCGTGGGTGCTACCGCCCCCTGGCGAGGTGCTGCTTGGTCCACACCAGCGCCACCGCGCATTGGTTCCCCGGCGTCTGGAAGCGCGGCGGGGCCAGCACCTCGCTGGGGTACACCTCAAAGGCGGCGATGTCGTCCGGACCCAGGCGGGCGAGCATGCTGTCGAAGGTGTTGGGTTCGCGCACGCCGTTGACCCAGAGCGTCACGAGGCAGTCGCCGCGGCCGCGCAGCACGAAATCCCCCGGCGAGCGCCCCACCTGCGTGCGCACCCCCGGAGCCACGTCGAGCGCCTGCCGCACGCGTTCGTACTTGCTGAAGTGCGTGGAGTCCAGGAAGCGCCCCTTGTTGGCCCGCGCGCGCTCGTCCAGCTCCACCGCGTCGCGCGACCGCGGGCGCTCGGCGCGGGTGACCACGCGGTCGAGGGTGGCCGACTTCTCGAGCACCAGCACCAGGTCGCGGACGCCCTCCTGCGCCACGTCGAGCCGCTGGTCGGCGGAGCGGTACCCCAGGCGCCGCGCGGCGACCATGCGGCTGCCCGTGGGGACGTTGGTGAGGGTGAAGCGGCCGTTGGGGCCGGAGAGGATCTCGGTGGGGTAGCCCCCGATGCTCACCGTGGCCGCGGGGAGCGAGGCGCCCGTCTCATCCACCACGCGCCCCTGCACCGTGGCCGTGGCCCCGACGCCCGTCACGGGCCCCACCAGCAGGTCCACGCGCCGCAGCGATGACGGGTCGGCAGGGACCAGCACGTTGTCGCTGCGCCACGCGCTGGACGACGCCACCACGGCGGCCGGCCCGAAGTCCTGCACGCCGCAGAAAACGAACGTCCCCAGCGAGTCGGTGCGGGTGGTGAGCTGTTCCAAGCGCGGCACGGAGTCCACCAGGCTGCGCATGGCCTGCCACTGCAGCACCAAGCCGATCCCCCCCACGCGGGTGCGGCGGTCGGCGGCGGTGACGGTGCCCATGACGATGCCGCCCATGAGCCCGCCCGGGCGCCGCGCGGGGGTGCAGAGCCGGTTCCACACCGTGGCGATGCCGGGGATGGCCACGATAGGGCGCACCCAGGGGGCGGCCGAATCGGGGCGCACCGCCGACAGCTCGCCAAAGCCCAGCTGGTCGGCGCGATCGTGAAAGGCCACCAGACGGCGCACGGCGCGCGCGCTGACCAGCACGAAGCTCCCCAGCGAATCGGCCACCGCCGTCTCGCCGCCGGGCTCGGCGGTGATGAACGCCCCCGGCAACGGCCGCCCCGCGAGGCTGTCGTAGGCCACCCCGCGGAGGGTGTCCGGCCGGGCGATGGCCGGCGCCGGGCGCACCTGCGCGACGAGCGTCGCGGGACGGGTGGTGCGCAGGGCGCCCAGCAGCGCGAGGGCGCCCAGGACCGGGGCCCGCACCGTCACCGCAGCCGCGGGCTCGTCTTCCGCGGCGCCTGCTGGCAGGTGGGCCACGCAAACGCGCCCCCCTGCCCGCCGGGGCCGCCGCGCGGCGAGATCTGCTCCGCCGTGGCGCGCTCGCGCGTGATGGTCTCGGGGTCCTCCGCCGCGAGATACGCGAGCATCGCCACCAGCGTGGCGTTGAAGCGCACGTCGTCCAGCACGACCTTGTCGAAGGTGTCGCGGTTGGTGTGCCAGGTGTAGCTGCCGTAGTCCCAGCTCACCCCACCCATGCCGAAGGCGGGGGCGCCGTGGCAGGCGAAGCTGGCGTCGTCGCTGCCGCCGCCGCTGGGGGCGCCAGGGATGCGCGGGGTGATCTGGGCGCGCACCTCGGCGGGGAGCCTGGCCAGCCACTGCTGCAGGTGCACGCCCGCGTTGGGGAGCCCGCCGGCGCCGATGCTGGTCACGCGTCCGGTGCCGCCGTCCTGGTTGAAGAGCGCCTGCAGCCCCTTCACCACCTCGGGGTGGTCCTCGGAGAAGGCGCGCGACCCCACCAGCCCGTGCTCCTCGGCGGTCCAGTGCCCCAGCAGGATGGTGCGCTTGGGCTTGGGGTAGGCGGTGGCCAGCAGGCGCATCGCCTCCAGCATCATCATGGAGCCGGTGCCGTTGTCGGTGGCCCCCGACCCGCCGTCAAAGGAGTCGAAGTGCGCCGAGAGCACCACGTACTCGTCGGGCTTCTCGGTGCCCTTGAGCATGCCGACGGTGTTGTGGATGGGCTGCTCCCCCAGCAGCTCGGCGTCCAGGTTGAGGCGCACCGTGGGCCCCTGGTTGTTTTCGGTGAGGCGGAACACCAGCCCGTAGTCCTCGCAGGAGAGGGCGATGGCGGGGGCCTTCACGTTGTAGCTCTCGAAGACGTCGATGGTCCCCCAGGCGTTCTTGGGGCGCGACGTGATGACGCCGGCGGCGCCCCCCTCCTCCAGGCGCATTCCCAGGCTGCCGGTGCCCAGGGCATTGGAGTAGCCGGTGCCGCGCACGTTCTGCCCGCCCCACTCGCGGGCCACCGCGGCGCGCAGCGAGTCCATGCGGGCGCGCGAGGCGGGAGAGGCGTGCTGCTGCCAGTTGTCGGTGGGGCGGCAGGTGGGGAGCGGGGCGGAGACCAGCACGAACTTCCCCTTGGCCTGCGGGAGCCAGCGCACGAACTCGGTGCTGTCGGCGAAGCGGGGGAGGATGATGGTGGAGGCGACCAGGTCCTTCTTGCGGGTGCCGGGGCTCCACGCGAGCATGGTCCCCTCGAGGGTGCGGACCCGCGGGGTGAGGAGGTCGATGTGCGAGTGGCCGCGCCGCCAGCCGCGCCAGGTGCCCACCTGTTCGCGCCGGCCGGCCACTCCCCACTGCTCGTACAGCCCCAGCACCCAGCGGCTGGCCGCGTCCTGGTGCGGCGTGCCGGTGAGGCGCGGCCCGATGGCGTCGAAGAACACCTGCGCGTTGGTGGCCAGGTGGGAGCTGTCGGTGCCCAGGCGGTAGATGCGCTCCAGCACGGGGTCGGCGGGCTGGGCGGCCACCGTGATGGGAGACAGCGCCGGGAGGGTCAGGAGCGCGGCGGCGGCGAAGCGGCGGTGCAAAGCGGTCATGGGCGGGCGGGGAATGGGGGTGAACTTCCGGTAATCAAAGCCCCGGGACGCCGTCGGGCCATGCCGGCGGAGGCCTCGGTCGCTACCTTCCGCCGCATGACGGCCTTTTCCGACGCCGAGCTCAATGCCATCGGGGTGCTCAAGCGACGCACCATCGAGGCGCGCATCCTGGCCCCGGTGCTGGAGGCGCTGGGGCGCGAGTTCGGGCGCGAGGCGGTGCTGCGCATCGCTGCCGACGTGATCCGCGAGGTGGCGCGCACGCAGGGGGCGGCGATGGCCGAGGGGTGCGGCAGCGACTCGCTGGCGGCCTTTGCCGGCACGCTGGACCGGTGGACGGCCGACGACGCGCTGCAGCTGACCGTGCGGCGGCAGGATGCGGAGGGGTTCGACGTCGACGTGACGCGGTGCCGCTACGCCGAGATGTACCGCGCGCTGGGGATCCCGGAGCTGGGGGCGCTGCTGTCGTGCAACCGTGACGCCGCGCTGATCGAGGGGTTCAACCCGGCGGTGCAGCTGGAGCGGACGCAGACGCTGATGGGGGGCGCCACGCACTGCGACTTCCGGTACCGGCTCACGCGGCGCGCGGCGCCCCCGGAGGGGTGAGGGGGCCCCTCACTTCCGCACCTTGATCTCCTGCATGCGCCGCACCGGCGATACGTAGGCGCTCACCAGGCTCTCGGCGCCATCGGCGCCCACGGCCGCCACGCCGAACACCCAGTCGTCGATGGACACGTTGGGGAGCAGGAAGCGGGTGACGTTCCCCACCGCCTGGCTCCGCTCCCAGTCGTTGCTCCACGCGGTGCGCCAGTACACGCGATAGCCCGCCGCGCCGGGGCTGGGCTGCCACTGCAGCGCGGCGTCGTACCCCCCCGTGCCGCGTCCCAGGGTGACCGTGCCGCGGTCGGTGGTGACGCGCGGTGCCGGGGGCGCAAACGCCAGCGACGCGGCAGCGGCGGCGTTCACGCGCGCGTTCTGCGCGAGGTAGCGGAAGTCCATCCCCTCCACCTTGTCCTCGCTGTTGTGCTGGCGGGCGTAGTTCTCGTTGGCCTCGCGGAACACCACCGCCGGGAAGTCGAAGGCGGTGAAGCTGGAGTGGTCGGAGCCGCGGCCGAAGCGGTCCTCGCGCGCCATGAGGCGGATGCCGTGGCTGGGGACGTACACCGACGCCACCCGCGCGACGTAGCGGGCCAGCGCCCGGTGGGGGGAGTCCTCGGGGCCGAGAGAGTAGATGCGCACCGACTCGCCGTCCACCGCGCCGTTGCCGCCCAGGCTGGAGCCCACGATGTCGTTGTTGAGGTTGGCCTCCACCACGACCTTGTCGGCGGCGATGGCCTGCGCGTGCGCCATGGAGCCGATGAGCCCCTGCTCCTCCCCCGCCCACGCCACGAACACCAGCGTGGCGTCGAACTCCAGGCCGCTGGTGGCGAAGACGCGGGCCAGCTCCATGGTGAGCGCCGTGCCGCTGCCGTCGTCGTTGGCGCCGGGGGCGTCGGCGTCGTAGTCCTGGTCGGCGCGCATCTGCGGGTCGCCGGCGGGGGCGGCGGCGTTGACGCCGGGGGCCGAGGTGCCGCGCGGGTTCACGGTGTCGTAGTGGCCGGTGACGTACACGCGCCGCGGCGACCTGCCGGGGAGGATGGCCACGACGTTCACGATGTCCACGTCGCGGGTGATGCGCCCCTGCCGCAGCACATGGTGCACGTCGTACGACACCCGCAGCCTGGGGCTGTACGATGCGAACTCGCGGAAGATCCACCGCCGCGCGGCGCCGATGCCGCGCGTATCGGAGACCGTGTCGGAGAGGGTGTTGCGGGTGCCGAAGCCGGCGAGCCGCGTGACGGTGGCCTGGAGGCGCTCCTGCGAGACGGCGGCCACGAGCGCGGCGATGCGCGGGTCGGCGTCGGGGCGGGGGCCTTGCGCGTGGGCGGGGGTGGGCGCGGCGGCGAGGCAGGCCACGAGGGCAGCGGCGAATCGGCGCACGGGGCGGGTCACGGCGGGAGGGAGCGTCAGTGAGGGCGGGACACTCTGTATGCTAGCGTCCGGGCGTCCTGCGGGAAGCGGCCGGGGCGGCGCGCGGCTGGCGCCCGTACATTCTGACCATGCTCCCAACCCCCCCCGCGCTGCTGGCCCTGTCGGCGCTCCTGGCCGCCGTCCCCCTCCGCCCCGCACTGGCGCAGCCCGCGCCCCCGGTGGTGCTCGTGAAAGCGCGCGACCCGTTCTGGCGGCCGTAGAGGGCGGGGGCGGCACACCGCCCCCGACCTCCTGCGTGCCTTCAAGCCAGCGGCTGCTCTCCCCACGGATCCGCCCACTCGTCCGTGGTGGGCTCATCCGGATCGCCGACAAACCGGAGCGGCCCTGCGGCGCGCGCGCGAAACTCGGCGAGCACCTCGTCGGCCGGACGTTTCGCCGAGGGAATTCGCACCACCTGCAGGACTGGTCGGCCGCGGTCCGTGACCACCAGTGGCTCCCCGGTTTCTTCCACTTGGCGGAAGAGCGCAAACATACGGGCCTTGAGCAGGCTCTTGGACACCGTGGGCATGCCACGAATAGTGATCGGTTTGCCGGTCACGCTCAACCTGTTGGTGTGCCCGTGTGGCGTTTCCAGCTCAGCGGCAGGGCGCCGTCAGTTGCATGTTCGGATGTCCCCGCCACGCTTCATTCCCCAGCGTCGAAGCCATCCATGCCCCACCGCCCCATCCTCGCCGCCGCCCTCCCGCTGCTGGCCGCGCTGGCCGCGTGCGCCGGATCCGCCGAACCCCCCGCTGAGCTCATCCTGCACAACGCCCGCGCCTACACGCTGGCGTGGGACGATCCTGCCACGGACGGAACACCGGCCCCCAACGCCCCGCATGACAGCACCGGGTGGCACCACGACGCCACGGCGGTGGCGGTGCGCGACGGGCGCCTGGTGTACGTGGGGAGCGACTCCGGGGCGCTGGCGCTGCGCGGCGACGGCACGCGGGTGATCGACCTGCAGGGGGCCACGCTGCT
>JAGWYS010000113.1 GCA_018969225.1 Gemmatimonadota bacterium
CCGAGTCGCGGGCACGCCGTCTGGCGCGGGCGCTGGTTTCCGACCTCGTGGCGTACCATCCGCAGAAGCGGGAGGAGGGCGTGCGGGACGGGACCCTTCGCCAGCTGTTCCGTGACGATATCCGGCGCAGCTACGAGGAGTACGTGGAGCAGGTGGGGCGGGAGCTGGCGGAGGGGACGCGGCACTTTCAGGATGCACTCAACGACATCCTGGCCGGCGGGCGCGCCCTTTTCTGACGGTCCGGCGCTGGTCGCGCGCGCCCGGACCGCCTAGGTTCCGTCTGGAGCCGGGCGCACGCAGGCGCCCCGGACAAGCCATCGATCCTCGGGCCGCCCTCCCGCGCGGAAGGCGGCCCGCGCTGTGCGGGGAGGCACGGAATGCAGGACGGCGAACGCGACCGGATGCTGGCGTCGGCGGCCACGCGGCTGGACGACATGCGGAGGTATCTTTGACGTCGAGGCCAAGCGCTCGACGCTGAACGGGTATGAGGCCGAGATGGCGGAGGCGGCCTTCTGGGACGACCAGGATCGCGCCCGCGACATCGTGCAGCAGGTGAAGGAACTGAAGGGGTGGGTGGAGCCGCACGAGGCGCTCACCGGCCGCGTGGCGGCCGCGCAGGAGCTCGGAGAACTGCTCGCGCTGGAGCCGGACGACGCCATGGCCGCCGAGCTGGACGCGGAGGTGCGCCGCGTGGTCGAGGAACTGGAGGCGTTCGAACTGCGGACGCTGCTGCGGGGCAAGGACGACCAGCGCGACGCGCAGCTAGAGATCTCGGCGGGGGCGGGCGGCACCGAGGCCCAGGACTGGGCGCAGATGCTGCTGCGCCTCTACACGCGGTGGGCCGAGCGCAAGGGGTACGGCATCGAGGTGCTGGACCTGAGTGAGGGGGAAGAGGCGGGAATCAAGGGCGCCGTGCTCGAAATCAAGGGCCCCTTCGCGTACGGGTTCCTGCGCCCCGAGTCGGGGGTGCACCGGCTGGTGCGCATTTCCCCGTTCGACTCGCAGGCGCGCCGCCACACCAGCTTCGCCTCGGTGTTCGTCTATCCGGTGGTGAACGAGGAGATCAACATCGAGATCCGCGAGGAGGACCTGCGGGTGGACGTGTATCGCGCCTCGGGCGCCGGGGGGCAGCACGTCAACAAGACGTCATCCGCCGTGCGCATCACGCACCTGCCCACGGGGATCGTGACCGCCTCGCAGCAGGAGCGGTCGCAGTTCAAGAACAAGGCCACCGCGCTGAAGATGCTCAAGAACCGGCTCTACCAGCTGGAGGCGGAAAAGCAGGCGGCGGTGAAGGCGGCATTCGACGCCAACAAGCAGGACGTGACCTTCGGGAGCCAGATCCGCAGTTACGTCTTCCAGCCCTATACCATGGTGAACGACCACCGCACGGAGCTGAAGATCGCCGACGTGCAGAAGGTGATGGACGGCGGGATTGATCCCTTCATCCAGGCGTACCTGAAGCAGGAGAGCGCGAGCGGCGTCGCGGGGGCCGGCGCGTGAGCGACGAGCTGAACCAGGTGATGCGGGTGCGCCGCGAGAAGCTGGAGCGGCTGCGCGCGGCGGGGCGGGAGCCCTTCGCCTACGCCTACGACCGCACCCACACCACGCGCGAGGCGCTGGCGCTGCTGGGAGAGGGCGCCGAGGGCCCGGCGGTGTCGGTGGCCGGTCGGCTGGTGTCGTGGCGGGGGCAGGGAAAGACGGCGTTCGCCCACCTGGCCGACATGGACGGCAGGATCCAGCTGTACCTGCGGCGCGACGGGCTGGGCGACGAGGCGTTCGAGGGGCTGGCGGAGCTGGACCTGGGGGACTGGGTGGGGGTGACGGGATCGCTCATGCGCACCCGCACGGGGGAGCCGACGGTGCAGGTGACGGCGCTCACGCTCCTGTCCAAGGCGCTCCGCCCGCTGCCCATCGCCAAGGAACAGGTCGTGGACGGCCGTCTGGTGCGGTACTCGGCGTTCGCCGACACCGAGCAGCGGGCGCGCCAGCGGTACGCGGACCTGGCCGTGCACCCGGAGGTGCGGGCGCTGTTCCGGGCGCGGTCTGCGCTGGTGCGCGCGATCAGGGAGCACCTGGACGGGCTGGGCTACCTGGAGGTGGAGACCCCGGTGCTGCAGCCGCTGTACGGCGGCGCGGCGGCGCGTCCCTTCGTGACGCACCACAACGCGCTGGACATGCCGCTGTACCTGCGCATCGCCGACGAGCTGTACCTCAAGCGGCTGATCGTGGGCGGCTTCGAGCGGGTGTACGAGATCGGGCATGACTTCCGGAACGAGGGGATCGACCGGACGCACAACCCCGAGTTCACCATGCTGGAGTTCTACGAGGCATTCGCCGACTACGGCACGATGATGGGGCGGGTGGAGACGCTGTTGGCGGCGGCGGCGGCGGCGGTGCGCACGGTGCCGGGGCTGGAGGCGGAGGTGCCGGTGCTGACGCCGCCGTTTCCGCGCATTCCGTGGGTCGGTTCGCTGTCGGCGGCGGCCGGGGCCGACGTGATGGCGATGGAGGACGGGGCGCTGCGGACCATGGCCGAGCGGGTTGGGGTGGCGAAGGTGGGGACGCTCAGCCGGCCCAAGGTGCTGGACGAACTGTTCCAGGCGCTGGTGGAGTCGCGCATCGACCCCCCGACCTTCGTGGTGGACTACCCCATCGAGCTGTCGCCGCTGGCCAAGCCCAAGCGGGGCGGGCCCGCGGGGCTCACCGAGCGGTTCGAGCTGTTCGCCAAGGGGAAGGAGCTGGCCAACGCCTTCTCCGAGCTCAACGACCCGATCGACCAGCGCGAGCGGTTCGAGGCGCAGGCACGCTTGCGCGACGCCGGCGACGAGGAGGCATCGGGGGTGGATGAGGATTACCTGCGGGCGATGGAGTACGGGATGCCGCCCACCGGTGGGGTGGGGATCGGCATCGACCGCCTGTTCATGTACCTCACGGGGACGGCGAACATCCGCGACGTCATCCTCTTCCCGACGATGCGGCCGGAATGAGCGGCCGGTGACGCGCCTCGAGCTTGCCATCGCGTGGCGCTACCTGCGGAGCCGGCGGGGATCGCGCCTGCTGTCGTTGATCAGCGTGATCGCGATCGCGGGAGTGCTGGTGGGGGTGAGCGCCCTCATCGTCATCATGGGGGTCATGAACGGGCTGCAGCGGGACCTGCGCGAGAAGATCCTGATTGGCAGCCCGGACGTGCGCGTGCTGCCATACGGCTCCGACCTGCGCCTGGCGGACTGGCGAACGGTGCTGGCGGCCACGCGCGCCGTGCCGGGGGTGCGTCGCGCCGGTCCGTTCGTGCAGACGCAGGCGCTGGTGCGGAACCTGGCCGGCTACCGGACGGGGGCCCAGGTGGTCGGCCTCGAGCCGGCGGGGACGCCTGCCGCGGACGTGACCTCCATCCGGACGCACGCCATCCTGGGGGACTTCCGCTTCGTGCGCGAGGGGGTGGCGCTGCCGGGGGCGGTGCTGGGGAAGCTGCTGGCCGCCAAGCTCAACGCCTTTCCCGGGGACACCGTGGTGCTGCTCGGGGAGGCCGGACTGGTGATGAACGCGGCCACCGGCGTGCTGGTGCCGCGTGCCGACAGCATGGTCGTGAGCGGCGTGTTCGAGACCGGGATGTACGAGTACGACGACGCCTACCTGTACCTCGACCTCGCGACGGCCCAGCGCTTCGCCGGGGTGGGGGACGACGTGACGGGGCTGGAGGTGGCGGCGGCCGACCGTTGGCAGGCCCCGGCGGTGGCGGAGCGGGTGCAGCAGGCGCTGCAGGGGCTGGCGCCGGTGCGCGCGGTGGACTGGCAGGAGCAGAATCGATCGCTGTTCCAGGCCCTCAAGCTGGAGAAGCTGGGAATGGGGGTGATCCTGCTCCTCATCGTGCTGGTGGCGGCCTTCAACATCGTGAGCACGCTCACCATGGTGGTGGCCGACAAGACGCGCGAGATCGGCATCTTGCGGGCGATGGGGATGTCTGCCCGTGCCATTCGCCGGATTTTTCTGGTGCAGGGGGCGGTCGTTGGGGCGGTTGGGACCGGGGGCGGAGTGCTGTTGGGGACGGGGGTGGCGCTGCTGCTCGAGCGCTATCGGCTGATCGCCCTGGACCCGTCGGTCTATTTCATCGACCACCTGCCGGTGGCTCTTCAGGGGGGCGATGTGGCGCTCATCGTCGTCGCCAGCATGACGGTGGCCGCGCTGGCCACCCTCTATCCGGCGGGGCAGGCGGCGCGTCTGTACCCGGTGGAGGCCATCCGGCATGAATGAGGGGTCGGTGGCGGCCCCGGTGCTGGAGGCGGAGGGATTGGTCAAGGAGTTCCGCGGGGGGGACGGCGGGGTGCTCCGGGTCCTTGACGGCGCCTCCCTCAAGCTGGCGCGGGGGGAGATGGTGGCCATCGTCGGGGCCAGCGGTTCCGGGAAGAGCACCCTCCTGCACCTGCTGGGTGCGCTGGAGCGCCCTACGGCAGGGGAGGTGCGCCTCGCCGGCGCGCTGGTGGGGGGGCTTGCCGAGGAGGCCGTCGCCGCCCTGCGGAACCGCGCCGTCGGCTTCGTGTTTCAGTTTCATCACCTGTTGCGGGAATTCTCGGCGCTGGAAAACGTGATGATGCCGCTGCGGATTGCCGGGGTGCCAGCGCGCGACGCCCGGGAGCGGGCGTTGGGGCTGCTGGAGCGGGTCGGGCTGTCCGCGCGGGCGCATCACCGTCCCGGGGCGCTCTCGGGGGGAGAGCAGCAGCGCACGGCGGTGGCCCGGGCGCTGGCGGCGGAGCCGGCGGTGGTGTTGGCGGACGAGCCCAGCGGCAACCTGGATGCCCGGAATGCGGAGCGCCTGCACGACCTGCTGGCCGGACTTGCGCGTGATGGGGCGCTGGGGGTGATCGTCGTCACCCACAATCCCGCGCTGGCCGCGCGGGCGGACCGGGTGCTTACGTTGGAGGGGGGACGGGTGGTGACCACGGACGGACGGCAGGCGGACGACTGATGCTCTGCGACAGCTGCAAGGAGCGGGACGCCGAGGTGCACCTGACGCGGATCGTGGACAACGCGGTCACGCAGTTGCACCTGTGCGAGGCGTGTGCGCGGGCGCAGGGTGTGGAGACCACGGTGGCGGTGCCCAAGCACCCGCTGGGGGACATCCTGCAGGCGGTGCAGCAGGGGGCGTCGGCGCCGGCCGAGACCACCGCGACGTGCCCCTTCTGCCAGGCCACTGCTCGCGATTTCCGGGCCACCGGCCGGCTGGGGTGTCCCCATTGCTACGACGCGATGGAGCAGAGCCTGCGGGAACTGCTGCGGCGGCTCCACGGCAGCTCGCGGCACGTGGGGCGGCGGTACGAGCCCCCGCCGGCGCACGTGGTGCACAAGGCGGATTCGCTGCACGACCTGCGGGACCGGCTGGAGCGCGCGGTGGCGGCGGAGCAGTTCGAGCTGGCCGCCGAGTTGCGCGATCGCATCCGGGTGCTGGAATGATGGCGGGGCGCGACGGGTTGGACCTGTCGCTGCTCCCCGATGGGGGGCTGCGCTGGCTGGATGCGTCGGGGCCGAACGCGGACGTGGTGATCTCGACGCGGATGCGGCTCGCTCGGAACGTCATGGGGTATGCCTTCACGGGGCGTGCGCGGGAGGGGGAGCGGCTGCGGTTGGTTGCGCAGGTGCGCGACGCGGTGGCGGGGGTGTCGGCGCTGCGCGACGGGATCCTGGTGCGGGTGGACGCGCTGGGGGAGCCGGAGCGGCAGCTGCTGCACGAGCGCCACCTGGTGAGCAAGGAGCTGGCCGGGCTCGACGGGGCCCACCCGGTGCGCGGCGGGGCGGTGGCCTTCCTCGCGGACGGGGTCGGCGTGCTGGTCAACGAGGAGGACCACCTGCGGCTGCAGGCGCTGCGGTCGGGGTTCGCCGTGGGGGAGGCTTTTGCCGCCGTGGACCGGCTGGACCGGGAGCTCGGGGGGCGCCTGCCGTACGCCTTCCACCGCGAGTTCGGGTTCCTGACGGCCTGTCCCACGAACGCGGGCACCGGGCTGCGGGCGTCGGTGTTGATCCATCTGCCGGGGCTGGTGCTGACGAAGGAGATCAGCAAAGTGCTGGCCGGGTTGCAGCAGATGGGGCTGACCTACCGCGGGCTCTATGGCGAAGGGAGCGACGTGGTGGGGAACTTCTTCCAGCTGTCGAACCAGACGACGCTGGGGCGGACCGAGGAGGAGCTGCAGGACCTGCTGGTGCGGGTGGTGCGCCACGTGATCGAGCGGGAGGAGGAGGCGCGCCGTGTGCTGGTCCGGGAGGCGGGGTATATTATCGAGGACAAGCTGTGGCGGGCGTACGGGACCTTGCGGTACGCGCGGAGCCTGACGTTCGACGAGGCGATGAACTACCTGAGCAGCGTGCGGTTGGCGGTGGGGCTGAAGCTGATCCCCGGGGTGCGGACGTACACGCTGAACAAGCTGCTGGTGTTTGCACAGGCGGCGCACGTGGCGCGGCGCGAGGGGCGGGCGCTGTCGGAAGGGGAGGCGGCGCAGGCGCGGGCGCGCCATGTGCGCGAGGTGCTGGCGGCGGAGGGGGCGGACGGATGAGGGCGGGCGCGGGTCGGCGGGGCCACGGCGGCGGACGGCCGTCGCCCAAGGGCGGCACCATCACGGCGAGGGGACGATGAACGGCTACAACTTCACCGAGCGGGTCCGGAAGGTGCTCGCCATGGCGCGTGAGGAAGCCGCGCGGCTGCACCATGAGTACGTGGGGACGGAGCACATCCTGCTGGGGCTCATCCGCGAGGGCGAGGGGGTGGCGGCGGCGGTGCTGCAGAACCTCAGCGTGGACCTCGAGGACGTGACGCAGAAGATCGAGGACACCGTCAAGAAGGGGAAGGCGGCGCAGGCGACGGGGCCGGACCTGCCGTACACGTCGCGGGCGAAGAAGGTGCTGGAGCTGGCGATGGCGGAGGCCCGCGACCTGAACCACAGCTACGTGGGGACGGAGCACCTGCTGCTGGGGCTGCTGCGCGAGGAGAAGGGGATCGCGGCGGTGGTGCTGGGGGACGCGGGCGTGTCGCTGGAGGCGGCGCGCGCCGAGACGCTCCGGTTGCTGGGGACGGAGATGCCCCCGGCGGCGCCGGCCACGCCGGCGGAGAAGCCTGGGGCGGCGCCGGCCGGGGCGGCCCCGGCCAAGGGGGAGAAGAAGAGCAAGACCCCGGCGCTCGACCACTTCTGCCGCGACCTGACGCAGTTGGCGGCGGAGGGGCAGCTGGACCCGACGATCGGGCGGGCGAAGGAGATCGAGCGGGTGATGGAGGTGCTGACGCGGCGCAAGAAGAACAACCCGGTGCTCATTGGCGAGCCCGGGGTGGGGAAGACGGCGATCGTGGAGGGGCTGGCGCAGCTGATCGCGGCGGGGGACTGCCCGGACTCGCTGCGCGACCACCGCGTGCTGTCGCTGGACATGGCGGCGGTGATCGCGGGCACCAAGTATCGCGGGCAGTTCGAGGAGCGGCTCAAGGCCGTGATGAACGAGATCGCGCAGAACAAGCAGGTGATCCTGTTCATCGACGAGCTGCACACGCTGGTGGGCGCCGGGGCGGCGGAGGGGGCGATCGACGCGAGCAACATGCTCAAGCCGGCGCTGGCGCGCGGCGAGCTGCAGTGCGTCGGGGCCTCCACGCTCAACGAGTACCGCAAGTACATCGAGAAGGACGGGGCGCTTGAGCGGCGCTTCCAGACGGTGGTGGTGGATCCGCCCTCGATCGAGGAGACGGTGCAGATCCTCAAGGGGCTCCGGAAGAAGTACGAGGACCACCACCGCGTGCACATCCCGGATGAGACGCTGCTGGCCGCGGCCAAGCTGTCGGAGCGGTACATCACCGACCGGTTCCTCCCGGACAAGGCGATCGACGTGATCGACGAGGCGGGCGCGCGCGCGCGGCTGGCGGCGCAGGCCCCCCCGGGGGAGGTGGCGGCGCTGAAGGAGCGGCTGGAGGCGGTCAACGCCGAGAAGGAGGCGGCGGTGCGCGACCAGAACTTCGAGCGCGCGGCGGCGCTGCGCGACTCGGAGCGCGAGCTGCAGGGGGAGATCCGGCGCAAGCAGGAGGAGTGGGAGCTGCGGCGGCAGAGCTTCCGCCCGACGCTCGGGGAGGAGGAAATCGCGTTCATCGTGAGCCGGTGGACGGGGATCCCGGTGACGCGGCTGCAGGAGGCGGAGACGTCGCGGCTGCTGCGGATGGAGGACGAGTTGCACGCCACGGTGGTGGGGCAGGACGAGGCGATCAAGGCGCTGGCCCGCTCGATCCGGCGCAGCCGCGCCGGGCTGAAGGACCCGCGGCGTCCGATCGGGTCGTTCATCTTCTCGGGCCCCACGGGCGTCGGGAAGACCGAGCTGGCCCGGGCGCTGGCCAAGTTCCTGTTCGCGGACCCGACGGCGTTCATCCGGGTGGACATGAGCGAGTACATGGAGAAGTTCTCCGTGTCGCGCCTGATCGGCGCCCCGCCGGGGTACGTCGGGTACGAGGACTCGGGCACGCTGACCAAGGCGGTCCGGCGCAAGCCGTACAGCGTGGTGCTCCTGGACGAGATCGAGAAGGCGCACCCGGACGTGTTCAACATCCTGCTGCAGGTGCTGGACGAGGGGCACCTGACGGACAACTACGGCCGCGTCATCGACTTCAAGAACACCGTGGTGATCATGACGTCCAACGTGGGCGCCAAGGACATCACCAAGGGGAAGGCGCTGGGGTTCGCCTCGAAGGACGCCCGGGGCGACTTCGAGCGGATCGCCGAGAAGGTGAAGGAGGAGATGGGCCGGGTGTTCAACCCGGAGTTCCTCAACCGGCTGGACGACGTGATCGTCTTCCATCCGCTCGGGAAGGAGCACATCGCCAACATCATCGGCATCGTCTTCGCCGACGTGCAGAAGCGGCTGGCGGAGGAGGAGCTCACGCTGCGGCTGACCGAGGCGGCCACGCAGTTCCTCGTGGGGCACGGGCACGACGAGCACTTCGGGGCCCGGCCGCTCAAGCGGGCGATCCAGCGCTACGTCGAGGACCCCCTCTCGGAGAAGATCCTCCTGGGCGAGTTCTCCCGCGGCGACGAGATCGAGGTGGACGTGGCCACGGGGGAGAAGGACAAGCTGGAGTTCCGGGTGCTGACCCCCTCGCCCCAGCCCTGATCCCACTGCCGCCGGCGTTCGCGGCCGGTTCCCCCGGAAGGGGGGGCCGGCCGCGCGTGGTTCCGGTATATATTTCCCCGGCTATGGAGATTCGCCTCCCGTCATTCACCCCGCCCCGGTGCCTCGCGCTGGCGGCCGCCTTGGCGCTTGCCGCAACGGCCTCGCCGGCGCGCGCGCAGGACGTGGCCGGCCGGTGCGCCACCCCCGATTCCGTCGCCTTCCGCGGCAACGTCCGGGTGGCCGACGCCCGCGTGCGGACCGAGGCCGGCCTGTCGCCGGGACAGGCGCTCAGCTTCCCGGTCATCCAGCGGGCCGTCAAGGCGCTGTACGCCCTGGAGGAGTTCGACGACGTCCAGCTGGAGTGCGACCTGGAGGCGGTACCGGGCAAGGTGCTGGCGGTCGTGCGCCTGCGTGAACGGGCGGTCCTCGGGGGGCTTACGGTCACCGGCCCCCGCGCGGTGTCCGAACGGTCGGTCAAGGACAAGATCGACCTGCTCATCGGCCGCCCCATCGATCCGGTGCAAGTGGCGCGGTCGCGCGCCCGCATCGACTCCACCTACGAGAAGGCCGGCTACTACCTGGCGCGTGTCACCATCGACTCCACCATCCTCGATGATGGGCGGGTGGCGCTGACCTTCCGGGTGGACGAGGGGCGACGCCTCGCGATCAGCGGAATCGACATCGTCGGGAACCGGGTGCTGCGCGAGAAGCAGGTGGCCGGGGCCATGAAGACCCGTCCCGAGGGGTTCTGGTTCTTCCGCAAGGGCGAGTACGACGACGACCGCTTCGTGGGTGACCTGGGGGAGCGGATCCCTGCGCTGTACGCGCGGCAGGGGTTCGTGGACATGCGCATCCTCCGCGACACGCTCATCGTGGAGCGCGAGCGCGGCAAGGGCTTGCTGCAGGTGGAGGTGGAGGAGGGGCCGCGGTACCGGGTGGGCTCGTTCGAGGTGGCGGGGAACCGGCGCTTCCCCACCCAGGAGCTCAAGCGCTATTACCCCTTCGAGGGGAACGCCCCCACGCTGACGCAGCGCGTGAAGGGGCTCCTGGATCGCGGCGGGGCGGCCCCCAAGGGGGTGTTCGACCAGGCCAAGTGGGACGACGCGCTGGAGAAGGTCAACGGCGAGTACCGCAACAACGGCTACCTCTACGCCACCGTCCGCCCGGTGGTGGAGCGGACGTTCGTGGGCCCGGACTCGGTCCCCACGGTCAACCTGCGGTGGGAGATCGACGAGAAGAACCCGGCGATCGTCAACCGGATCGAGATCGTCGGCAACGACTTCACCTCCGACGACTGCATCCGGCGCCAGATCTTCCTGGTCCCGGGCGGTCCCTTCAACCAGCAGACGCTGATCCGCAGCTACCAGAGCATCGGCAACCTCAACTTCTTCGAGTCGCCGATGCCGTTTCCCGATTACCGCCCGGTCAACGAGCAGGGGGACGTGGACATCGTCTTCCGGGTCAAGGAGAAGCGCACGGGCAGCATCAACTTCGGCGCCTCGATGGGGCAGGGGGGGGTCGGGTTTGGCGGGTTCATCGGCGTCGAACAGCCCAACCTGTTCGGGCTGTGCAAGCGCGGGCAGCTGAACTGGCAGTACGGGCGCTTCTTCAACGACTTCACCGCCACCTACACCGACCCGGCGCTGCGCGGGACGCGGGTGTCGGGCGCCCTCAGCGCATACCGCACCCAGTCCCGCTTCATCGTGGGCAACCTGGGGCAGAACATTCGGACGGGGAGCCAGCTGCGCATCGGGCTCCCCGTGCCATGGTCGTACTTCTCCACGCTGGCGGTGTCCTACAACGCCGAGGCGGCGACGTTCACGTCCGGGCAGATCGCCGGCAGCTGCTCGCGGAACTGCTTCCGCTCCAACGTGGGGCTGGAATACACCTCTGACACGCGCGTGGACCTGCCGTTCGCCACCGGGGGCTCGCTGCGGACGGTGACCACCGACTTCAGCGGCGGCCCGTTGGGCGGCACGGTGAACTTCCAGCGGGTCACCACCGAGATGCGCGCCTACGCGCTCCTCGGCCAGCTGGGCGGGGGGAACCCCGGGGCGCAGCCGGTGAAGTTCTCGGTCGGGATCACGGCGCGCGCCGGCGCCCTCTTCGGCAATTCGGGGCCCTTCTTTTTCCAGCAGCAGTTCGCGGTCGGGGGCGTGATGTTCGGGCAGCAGCTGCGCGGCTACCCGGAGTTCTCGATCACGCCGCAGGGGTTCAACCCCTCCACCGACCAGTTCCGCTCGACCCCCGAGTCGTTCGGCAACGCCTTCATGACCGTCACGGCCGAGGTCGGGGTGCGGTTCAACCAGATGTTCGCCTTCAGCATGTTCACCGACGCCGGGAACAACTGGGCCGCCGCCCGGCAGATCAACCCCGCCCGCATGTTCCGTTCGGCAGGGTTCGGGGTATCGACGGTGACGCCCCTTGGGCCGCTGGGACTGGACTTGGCGTACGGATTCGACCGCACGGCGGTGGATCCGCTCACGCTGCAGGTCCGTCCTGATCCCCGGTGGCAATTCCACTTCCGGCTCGGCCAGCTCTTCTAAACCTCCGAATCCCAGGAACCGTTCATGCGCCTGTCCACCGTTGCCTGCCGTGCCGTGTTGGCTGTTGCCGCGTTCCCCCTGCTGGCCGAAGCCCAGGGGACCGGGCCGAAGATGGCGTACGTCAACACCCAGGCGTTGCTGGCCAGCGCCCCGGGGCGTGCCGAGGCCGAGGCCGCCTTTGAGAAGGAGATGACCGGGCTGCGTTCGCAGGTCCAGAAGCTCTCCGATTCGCTGACGGCGCTGCAGGAGGCGTTCACCAAGGAGGAAGGAACGCT
>JAGWYS010000114.1 GCA_018969225.1 Gemmatimonadota bacterium
CCGAAGGTGAGCGCCAGCCCCCACGCCAGCGCGAACAGCTTCCCCATCCGCAGCGTCTGCGGGTCGTCGGCGGCCCGCCCGCTGAGCGGCAGGTAGATGTCGTGCGTGGTGGCCGCCGCCAGCGCGTTGATCGTCCCCGAGTGCGTGCTCATCGTGGCCGCCACGATCGCCGCCAGCACCAGCCCCAGCAGCCCGTGCGGCATCCGCTCCACGATGAACGTGGGGAACACCTGGTCGGCCGCGGCGAAGGGGCGCCCCTCGAACAGCACCCACAGCCCGATCCCCACGAACAGGAACAGCGTGAACTGGGCGAACACCACGAAGCCGCTCCCGATGAGCGCCCGCCGGGCCTCCCCCAGCGACCGGCTCGACAGCAACCGCTGCACGATGAGCTGGTCGGCACCGTGCGAGGCCATCGCCAGGAACGCTCCCCCCAGCACCCCGGCCAGCACGGTGTGCGGCCGGTCAAACCCGGTGTACCAGTCGATCGCCACCAGCTTGCCGGCCGGGCCGGCGTTCGACAGGATCTCCCCCCACCCGCCGGGGACCGCGCCTCCGATCAGCACCAGCGCCGACACCCCCCCCACCACGTACACGGAGGCCTGCACCAGCTCCGTCCACACCACCGCCTTCATCCCCCCGCGGTAGGTGTACAGCACCGTCAGCAGCCCCAGCACCAGGATCGCCCCGGGCATCGCCTGCCGCTCCGGGAGCACCGGCCGCAGGATCAGCGCCACCGGGATCGCCGTGGCGAACACGCGCACGGCGTCGGCCAGCGCCCGCGTGCACATGAACACGATGGACGTGAAGCGGCGCGTCGCGAGCCCGAAGCGCCGCTCCAGCAGGGCGTACGCGGTCACCAGGTGCCCGTCGAAATAGCGCGGCAGCAGCGTGTACGACACCACGATGCGCCCCACGATGTACCCCGCCACCACCTGCAGGAATCCCAGGTTCCCCGTGTAGGCCAGCCCCGGGATGCTGATGAAGGTCAGCGCCGACGTCTCGCTGGCCACGATCGAGAAGAGCACGGCCCACCAGGGGATGGCGCGCTCCGCCACGAAGTACTCCGTGGCGGAGCGTTGCGTCCGCCCGATCCACATCCCCAGCGCCGTGGTGCCGGCCAGGTAGGCCACCAGCACCGCCAGGTCGAGCCAGCCGAACCGGCCGCTCACCGCGCCCCCCGCTCAGGCCACGACATACGCCTCCATGGCGAAGTACTCCGCCAGCCCCAGCCGGTCCACGTGCGCCGCCGTTCCCTTGTTGCGCTGCTCCACGCGCTGCCAGAACTCCCGCTCGTCCTGCCCCGGGAACGGCGCCGAGTCCTTCTGAGACTGGTGCTTGAAGATCGCCTGGATCTTGAGCGTCAGCTCCTCCTGCGACAGCGGCACCAGCACCGTGGCCTCGGTCACCGGCCATTCCTGCCATGCGCCGCGGTACAGCCACACCTCGGGGCGGGGCGGGGCGCTCGGGGCCCCGTACACCGCCGTCAGCGCCTGGTCGATGGCGTCCTTGCACAGCCGGTGCGTGCCATGCGGGTCCGACAGGTCGCCCGCCACGAACACCAGCTCCGGCTGCTCCGTCCGGAGCAGCTCCGCCACGATCGCCACGTCCTCCGGACCGATCGGGTCCTTCTTCACCTTGCCGGTCTGGTAGAACGGGAGGTTGAGGAAGCGCGCGTGCTCCCGCCCCAGCCCCATCACCTCGATCCCGCTCACCGCCTCGGCCTCGCGGATCAGCCGCTTGATGTCCTGCACCGCCGGGCTGTCCACCGCCCCGGGGCGCTTGGCCGCCAGGAAGCGGTGCACCGACTCCGCCAGCGCCCGCACCGCCCCGGCCTCCCCGGGGCGCTCCTCCTCGAGGCGCACCAGGAAGTCCACGTAGCGCCGCACGTCGTGGTCGAACACGGCGATGTTCCCGCTGGTCATGTAGGCCACCGTGACCGCGTTCCCGTTCTGCACCAGCTTGGCGAGGATCCCCCCCATCGAGATCACGTCGTCGTCGGGGTGCGGCGAGAAGCACACCACCCGGCGTCCGCGCGGCAGCTTGCTCTTCCCGCGGATCTTCGCCCCCAGGATGTTGAACACCAGCCCGTTCACCACCCCCGGCGACCCGTGGCGCACCACCAGCGCGGACAGCCCGTGCTCGGCGTAGTCGCGCTCGGTCAGCTTGAGGATCGCCTTGCCGCACTGCAGAGCCAGCCACGTCACCGCCCGCACCGTGGTGGCCTCGTCCCACGCGACCTCCGTCAGGAGCCACGGCGTGGCCACCCGGGTCAGCTCCGCGGCCGCCGCGTCGTCCACGTACAGCACCGCGTTGGGGTGCCGCTGCAGGAACGTCGCCGCCACGGCGCGGTCCACCTCCCCCTCCACCGCCCGCCGCACGATGGTCGCCTTGTGCTCGCCGGTCGCCAGCAGCGCCACCTCGCGCGCCGCGGTGATCGACGCGATGCCCATGGTCACCGCCTCGCGCGGCACGTTCTCCTCGCCGAAGAAGTCGGCCGCCGCGTCGCGGCGCGTGATCGCGTCCAGGTGCACCAGCCGCGTGCGGCTGTCCTCCGCCGACCCCGGTTCGTTGAAGCCGATGTGCCCCGTCTTCCCGATCCCCAGCAGCTGGAAGTCGATCCCCCCCGCCGCCGCGATCGCCGCCTCGTACGCGGCGCACATCGCGTCCACCCCCTCGCGCGCCACGTTCCCGTCGGGGATGTGCACGTTGGCGGGGTCGATGTCCACGTGCGCGAACAGGTTCTCCCACATGAACCGGTGGTACGAGTGGATGCTGTCCGGCGCCATCGGGTAGTACTCGTCCAGGTTGAACGACACCACGTGGCGGAAGCTCAGCCCCTCGTCCCGGTGCATCCGCACCAGCTCACGGTACACCCCGATGGGGGTGGACCCCGTGGCCAGCCCCAGCACGAGGGGGCGCCCGTCGGCGGCGCGCGCGCGCATCAGCGCCGCGATCCGCCCGGCCACGGCGCGCGCCAGCGCCTCGTGGTCGGCGACGACCTGCGTGGGGATCCGCTCGCGCGCGGTCAGCGCGGGAGGGGGGGCGATGACAACAGGCCCGCCGCTCGACGAAGGAGGGCGGGCCTGCCGGTCATCGGCCGCCGTGGGGTCGGTGGCCGGCGTCATGGGCGTGCGGTCAGGCGGAGAAGGAACTGCCGCAGCCGCAGCCGCCGGTGGAGTTGGGGTTCTTGAAGGTGAACCCGGACCCCTGCATGGAGGAGACGTAGTCGATCGTGGTGCCGCTCAGGTACTGCGCCGAGAACGGGTCCACGAACACCCGGATGCCCCCCGCCTCGAGGGTGAGGTCGTCATCCGCGGCCTTGTCCTCGATGACGAGGCCGTACTTGAAGCCCGAGCACCCCCCGGGCATCACCGAGACGCGCAGCCCGCCCTGCTCGGCCGTCACGCCCTCGGCCTCCATGAACTTGCGCACCTCGCCTGCGGCCACGTCGGTGAGGACCACCGACACCTCGGGTTGCTGCATCGTGCTCATTGCGACTCTCCGGAAAGGGACACGGGACGCACCCCCGCCGCATCCGCCTGCGGCATCGGGGACTCCTCCTGTCGGGATGCTCGAATACTAGCGCGCGCCCCGCACCCGGGGCAAGAAAACGGCGCGCGCGCTACCGCGCGTCCAGCGCCCCCGCCACGGCGTCCGCCAGCGCCGTGCGCACGCCGCCAATCCGGCGGTTCTCCCGGGTGGGGTTGACGCGATTGCTCAGCAGCACGATGAACAGGTTGCGTCCGGGATCCATCCAGAGCGACGTGCCGGTGAACCCCGTGTGCCCGAACGCCCGGGGCGACAGCCGCCGTCCCGCGGAGTTCCCCGCCGTTGGCGTCTCCCACCCCAGCGCCCGGTGCGAGCGTTGGGGATCCTGCACCCGCGTGAACGCGGTCACCGTGGCCGAGTCGAACACCCGCACCCCGTCCAGCGCCCCGTGCCGCAGGTAGAGCTGGGCGAAGCGCGCCAGGTCGCGTCCGCTCGAGAAGAGCCCGGCATGGCCCGCCACGCCGTCCAGCCGGAAGGCGTTCTCGTCGTGCACCTCCCCGCGCAGCTGGCGCTGGCGCCACGGATCGTCCTCGGTGGGGGCGATGCGCGGGCGCCATGAGGCCGGCGGCCGGTAGCGGGTGTCGCGCAGCCCCAGCGGGGCAAACACCCGCGCGCTGTCATAGGAGGCCAGCGGCTGTCCGGACACCCGTTCCACGAGCTGTCCCAGCAGGATGAAGCCCAGGTCGCTGTACAGGTACCGCGATCCCGGGATGGTGTCGGGGCCCGTGGCCAGCACTTGCCGGATGGCTTCCGGCGCGGAGGCGGATTCCTTGTACAGCGCCCGCCAGGCAGGGAGCCCACCGCTGTGCGTCAGCAGGTGCCGCACCGTGACGGCGCGCGCACCTGCCGCCTGCCATTCCGGGACATAGCGCACCACCGGGGAGTCCAGCGCCACCCGCTGTTCCCCCACCAGCTGGAGGACGGCGCTGGTGGTCCCCACCACCTTGGTCAAGGAGGCCAGGTCCCATACGGTGGTCCGATCGGGGCGGCGGGCGTCCGACGCATCCAGCCGACCGGCCCCGTACTCGGCCACGACCCCCTCGGCCGTCCCCACCACCGCAAAGGCGCCGGGGAACGCCCCGTCCGCCACCGCCCGGTCCAGCACCGCCTTGATCGAATCCGCGACGGCGCGGGCCTGTGCGGGGGACACCCCGTGCCCCTCCGTCACCGTAGGGCGGGCCGGACGCGGGGCGCACCCGGCGGCCAGCATCAGGAGCAGGGGGAGCACGCGGGGCGGGACGGGGGAGATTCGGCCGGGCATCCGGGGACGGGATGGGGAGGGAGGAGACGCCGCGCTAGCTTTCCGGCGGGAAGCTAGCGCGCGAACCCGCGGCACGGGACACCGGAGGAATCCATGAAGCGACGGACCATGGGGCGCACGGAAGGCGGGGCCGGGCACCGGCGCGGTGGCGCCCTCTGGGTGGCGTCGGCGCTGCTGGGAATGGCGCTGCTGGCGGCGTGCGCCAGCGGCGGCGGCCGTCAGGCGCCAGAGGACGCGGCGGGGCCTCGCCCCGGAGGACGGCTCCCGTCGCGCAAAGTGCGCCCGGGGATCTCGGTCCTCCTGACCGACAGCATTGCCCTCGTGAAGGGCAAGCGGGTGGCGCTCGTCACCAACCAGACCGGGGTGGACGAGAAGGGGCGGAGCACGGTGGACCTGCTGGCCGCCGACCCGCGAGCCGTGGCCGCCGGGGTGAAACTGGTGCGCCTCTTCGCACCGGAACACGGGGTGCGGGGCACGGCGGATCGCCCCAACCTCCCGGACGAGCGCGACGAAAAGACCGGCCTGGTGGTGCACTCGCTGTACCAGCGCACCACCATCGCCCCCCCTGACTCGCTCCTGCAGGACGTGGACGTCCTGGTGGTGGACCTGCAGGACATCGGGACCCGCACCTGGACCTACGTGGGGGTGGTGCTGTACGCGATGCAGGCGGGGGAACGGCGCGGGATTCCGGTGGTGGTGCTCGATCGCCCCAACCCCATCACCGGGGCCCGCACCGAGGGGGGCATCCTGGACTCGGCGCTGGCCAACCCCGCCTATCCCACGGGGAGCAACCGGACCAACGGGTTCGCCCTGTACCCCATGCCCCTGCGCCACGGGCTGACGATGGGGGAGTTGGCCCGCCTTTTCCAGGCCCAGCTCAAGTTGGGCACCCGCCTGGTGGTGGTGCCCATGCAGAATTGGCGCCGGGCCATGTGGTTCGATGACACGGAGCTCCCGTGGGTGCGCCCGTCCCCCAACATGCCCTCGGTGGCCAGTGCGCTGCTGTACCCGGCGCTCGTGCCGTTCGAGGCCACCAACGTCTCGGTGGGGCGCGGCACCGACCTCCCCTTCCAGCGCTTCGGGGCCAGCTGGCTCGATGCCCCCCGGGTGGTGCGCCTGCTGGAAGACCTCAACATGACCGGGGTGCGCTTCCGCCCCGAACGGATCACGCCCGTACAGCCGGGGGACGGGAAGTTCGCCGGGCGCAACATCCCGTCCATCCGCATCGACATCGAGGAACGCGAACGGGTCCAGCCGGCGCGGTTGGGAGCCGCCATCCTGTGGGCGCTGCGGAAGGCCCACGCCGACTCCCTGCGCGTCACGCCCGCCGGATTCGACCTGCGGATGGGGAACGCCCGCCAGCGCGAGGCGCTGATGGCCGGGGAGGACCCCGACGGGGTGATCGATCGGCAGCTCCCCGCCGTGCTGGCGTTCGAGCGGGACGCGCGTCGGATCCATCTCTACCGTTGACCGCGGGGGGGGCCTAGGTTTCACGGGCTTCCCCGTTTCGTGACCCGACCGTCACATCAGCCCCCCGCATCCCATGCACGCCATCTGGGCCGCCATCCAGCGCGGGTACCTCCGGGTCATCGACCCGGTGGCCAACTGGCTCGTGGCGCGCCGGGTCCGTCCCAACACCATCACCACCGTCGGCACCCTCTGTTCGTGCGCGGCCGGGGTGATCTTTGCGACGGGGCACATCCGCACCGGGGGGTGGTTCCTGGGGATCACCGCGCTGTTCGACGTCCTGGACGGCACGGTGGCGCGGCGCACCGGGCAGAGCACGGTGTTCGGCGCCTTCTATGATTCCACCCTCGACCGGGTGGCGGACGGCTTCCTGCTGGGCGGGCTGGTGGTGTTCTACGCCACCCACCCGTTGCACGGCAACCCGGTGATGGTGATGGTGACCACCGCCGGGCTGGTGGCCAGCCTTCTCACCTCCTACACGCGGGCTCGCGCCGAGGGGCTGGGGCTCGACGCCAAGCTGGGGCTCCTGCAGCGTCCCGAGCGCATCACCCTCTTGTCCGCCCCGCAGGCCTTCTTCGGCCTGGCGCTCGACGGCCGGGTTCTGGCCCTGATCGTCATGCTGCTCACCGTGACCGCCTGGATCACCGTGGTGCAGCGCATCCACTTCGTCTACCGCACCACGACCTCCGCTGGAGACTAGCTCCGTGTCCGATTCCCCCCGCAGCACCCCTGCGTCCATCGCCCCGGCGTCCGGCAAGTTGGCCATCTTCACCCCGGGGCTGGGGGCGGTCGCGACCACCTTCGTCGCCGGCGTGGAGCGCGTGCGCCGGGGGCTCTCCGCCCCCATCGGATCGCTCACGCAGATGGCGACCATCCGGCTGGGGAAGCGCACCGACGGGCGCAGCCCCCTCATCAAGGACTTCGTCCCGCTGGCCTCGCTGGACGACCTGGTGTTCGGCGCGTGGGATCCCATCCCGGATGACGCCTTCACCGCGGCCACCAAGGCGGGCGTGCTGGAGAAGGCCGACCTGGAGCCCATCGCGGACTTCCTGAAGGGGATCACGCCGATGCCGGCGGTGTTCGAGAACCGCTACGTGACCCGCATCAGCGGCGCCACCAACGTGAAGACCGGCGCCACCAAGCGCGACCTGGCGGAGCAGCTGCGCGCCGACATCCGCGGCTTCATGGCGAAGCACGGCGCCACCCGCGGCGCGATGGTGTGGTGCGGCTCCACCGAGACCTACATCAAGCCCGGCCCGCAGCACCAGACCATCGAGGCGTTCGAGGCGGCGATGGCGGCCAACGACGACGCGATCGCCCCCAGCATGCTCTACGCGTGGGCGGCCATCATGGAGGGGGTGCCGTACTGCAACGGCGCGCCGAACCTGTCGGCGGACTTCCCGGCGATGGTGGAGCTGGCCAACCGGCAGGGCGTGCCCATCAGCGGGCGCGACTTCAAGACCGGCCAGACGTGGATGAAGACCGTCATCGCCCCGGGGCTCAAGGCGCGCATGCTCGGCCTCGAGGGGTGGTACTCCACCAACATCCTCGGCAACCGGGACGGCGAGGTGCTGGACGACCCCGCCTCGTTCAAGACCAAGGAGGAGTCCAAGCTCTCGGTGCTGCACACCATCCTGCAGCCGGAGCTGTACCCGGAGCTGTACAAGGACTTCTCGCACGTGGTCCGCATCAACTACTACCCCCCGCGCGGCGACAACAAGGAGGGGTGGGACAACATCGACATCAAGGGGTGGCTGGGCTACCCCATGCAGATCAAGGTCAACTTCCTCTGCCGCGACTCCATCCTGGCGGCCCCCATCGTGCTGGACCTGGCGCTGTTCAGCGACTTCGCGGGCCGTGCGGGGATGAAGGGGATCCAGGAGTGGCTGAGCTTCTACTACAAGGCGCCGCAGGTGGCCGAGGGGCTCAACCCCGAGCACGACCTCTTCATCCAGCAGACCAAGCTCAAGAACACCCTGCGCCACCTCATGGGCGAGGAGCAGATCACCCACCTCGGGCTGGAATACTACCAGTGAGCCCGGGGCGCGTCCGCCGGGCCGTCACGACGGCCGCGCTGGTGCTGTCGGCCGCCTGCGACGCGGGGCGGCCGCCGCGAAACGAGCTCCGCTTCCGCACCGACGACTTCATCATCCGCGTCGCCTCCGAGACGCGCCCGGTGCGCGCGCTCGAGCCCGTGCAGTGGCGCGTCACGGTGCACGACGCGGAGACCGGCCTCCCCATCCAGGGGGGGCAGGGGCGCATCTTCGCCACCAACCGCGACCGGAAGACGGTGGCCAACGGCCTCGAGGAGACCGGGGAGCTGGGGACGTACCGCAGCAACCTGATGTACGTGACGGCCGGGATGTGGGCGATGGCCATCCAGTTCCGGCGGGATTCCACGCAGATGTTGCAGAAGACGCAGGACTGGACGCAGGATATCTTGAGCGCCGACGAGCCGGGCGACTTCACCACCCCGCAGTCCACGCGCGTGCCGGCGGCGCCGCCCCCGCCGGCCTCCGGCGGTGCGGCGCCCCCGCCCCGAACCCCCTGATTCGCGTCATGCGCCATTTCCACCGCACCACGCTCACCCCCGACCAGGCGCTGCGCGCCGCCGACGACCACTTCCCGCGGCTTGGCCTGGTCCCCGCGGCGGCCGAGGCGCGCACGCGCCGCTACCGCGGGACGCTCGGCACCATGGCCCTCTCGGTCCGGATGGAGGGCGGCCATTACACGCTCGTCGAGGTGCACACCGACCAGGTCGGCGAGAGCCGGCTCGACAAGAACGTGAAGAAGTACTTCAACGCGCTGCACCGCGCCGCCGACCCCCGGCATCGCATCGAGGCGGGGTACTGATGGTCCCGCCCCGCGGCGGTGCCGCCGGAAAGGGCCCGGGCGCCCGCGGGACGGCCGCAACCCCGCGTCCCAGCGACGCCCTCACCCGCGCGCAGAAGCTCGATCTGTACTACTGGATGCGGCTGACCCGGCAGCTCGAGGAGCGGTTGGTCAACCTCTACCGGCAGACCAAGGTGGTGGGTGGCCTCTTCCGGTCGCTGGGGCAGGAGGCCGACGCCGTCGGCAGTTGCTTCGCCCTCGAGCCCCGCGACGTCATGTCGCCGCTCATCCGCAACCTCGGCGCCATGCTGGTCAAGGGGGCCACCCCGGTGGAGGTGCTCAAGCAGTACATGGCCAAGGGCGACTCCCCCACCCGCGGCCGCGAGCTCAACATCCACTTCGGTGACATCGGCCCCGCCGGCGCCACCCGCGGCTTCCTCGGGCAGATCTCCCCCCTGGGCGACATGGTCCCCGTCATGACCGGGGTCACGCTGTCGTTCAAGATGCGCGGCGAGGACCGCGTGGGGCTGGTGTACGTGGGCGATGGCGCCACCTCCACCGGTGCCTTTCACGAGGGCATCAACTTCGCCGCCGTGCTCAAGTGCCCGCTGGTGGTGATCGTGGAGAACAACGGCTACGCCTACTCCACTCCCACGCACAAGCAGACCGCCGCCCGGCACTTCGTGGACAAGGCGGTCGGGTACGGGGTCCCGGGGGTGCAGGCGGACGGCAACGACGTCCTGGCGGTGTACGACGTGACGAAGACGGCGGTGGACCGCGCCCGCGCCGGCGGCGGGGTCACGCTCGTCGAGCTGATGACCTATCGTCGCAAGGGGCACGCCGAGCACGACAACCAGTCCTACGTCCCCCCCGGGGAGATCGAGCGGTGGGCCGCGGAGAACGACCCGCTCGACCGCTACCTGCGGGTGCTGCGCGAGGAGCTGGGCGCCACCGAGGCGGAGATCGCCGCCATCGACGACCGGGTGCGCGACGAGATCGACCGCGCCACCGACGAGGCCGAGGCCTCGCCGCCGCCCGAGCCGCTGGACGCGCTGGTGGGGGTGTACGCCGACCCGCCGGTCACCCCGCCGCTCTGGTTCCGGCGCGACGCCGCGGGCGACCGCTACGGCGCCGAGCGCGCCGAGGGGTGGGGGACGTGGCCGTCCGACGGGGGGAAGCGCTGATGGCCGAGGTCACCTACCTCGAGGCCATCCGCGAGGCGCTGTTCGAGGAGATGGCACGCGACCCCAATGTCTTCTGCATGGGCGAGGACATCGGGGCCTACGGCGGCGCCTTCAAGGTCACCGAGGGGCTGCTGGCCCGCTTCGGCGAGCAGCGCGTCATCGACTCCCCCATCAGCGAGATCGCGCTGGTCGGGGCGGCGGCGGGGGCGGCGCACATGGGGATGCGCCCGGTGGTGGAGATGCAGTTCATCGACTTCATCGCCAACGCGTACGACATGCTCACCAACTACGTGGCCACGGCGCGCTACCGCGCGTTCCTGCCGTGCCCCATGGTGGTGCGCGGCCCCAGCGGCGGCTACGTGCGCGGCGGGCCGTTCCACTCGCAGAACCCCGAGGCGGGCTTCCTGCACACGCCGGGGCTCAAGATCGTCTACCCGGCCACCGCCGCCGACGCCAAGGGGCTGCTCAAGGCCGCCATTCGCGACGACGATTGCGTGCTCTTCTTCGAGCACAAGTACCTGTATCGCCGGGTCAAGGACGTGATGCCCGACGGGGACCACGTGGTGCCCATCGGGCAGGCGCGCGTGGCCCGCGAAGGCACCGACGTCTCGGTCATCACCTACGCCTCCGGGGTGTGGAAGGCGCTCGAGGCCGCCGAGCGGCTCGCCGCCGACGGGATCTCGGTGGAGGTGCTCGACCTGCGCTCCCTCGCCCCCATGGATGACGAGGCCATCTTCCGCACGGTGCGCAAGACCAACCGCCTGCTGGTGCTGCATGAGGACACGCGCACGGGCGGCATCGCCGGCGAGATCACGGCCCGGGTGAGCGAGACCTGCTTCGAGTGGCTGGACGCCCCCGTGCTGCGCGTGACGGCGGCGGACATCCCGCTGCCGTATGCCCCGCCGCTGGAGGACTATGTCCTCCCGCAGGCGGCCGACGTGGAGCGCGCGGTGCGGCGCCTGGTGGCGTACTGATGGCGGCGTCCTCTCGCCCGTCCGGGACTGGCGCCCCTCCCGCCGAGGACCGCGTGGGCCGCAACATCGGGGTGGGATGCTTCACCACCTTCATCGGCTTCGTGAGCGGCGCGATGGTGGGGGTGGGGATCGGCAAGGCGGTCGGGTTCTTCGCCCGGTGCACCCCGGAGCCGGGGCTCCCCGCGTGCGAGTGGTGGGTGTTTGCCGGATGGGGCGGGGCCATCGGCGCCGTGACCCTGCCGGTGCTGGCGATCTGGCGGCTGCTCCGCGCCGATCGCGCCGCCGACGCGGCCGCGTCGGCGATGAACTCTGATCGAGGGTGACGCAGTGGCACGCATGGACGTGATCATGCCGCAGATGGGGGAGTCCATCGCGGAAGGGACGGTGTCCCGCTGGCTCAAGAAGGTGGGCGACTCCGTCAAGCGGGACGAGGCCCTCTTCGAGATCTCCACCGACAAGGTGGACGCCGAGATCCCCGCCCCCGCCGCCGGCGTGCTGGTGGAGGTCTTGGTGGGCGAGGGCACCACGGTGGCCGTGCAGGCCGTGGTGGCGCGGCTGGAGACCGACGTCGCCGCGGCGGCGGCCGCGATGGCGCCGCCGGTGGCCGCTCC
>JAGWYS010000115.1 GCA_018969225.1 Gemmatimonadota bacterium
CGCGCCGCCGGGGTGCCGTGCCATTCGCGGCAGGCATGCACCGGCACCACCTTGCCGGGGTTGGCGCGCCGCGCCGGGTCGAACACCTCGCGCACCGCGCACATCGCCGCCAGCGAGGGAGCGTCGAACAGCGCGTCCATGTATGGCTGCTTGTCCAGCCCCACGCCGTGCTCCCCGCTGATGGTTCCTCCCGCCTCGATGCACGCGCGCATGATGGCGGACATCGCGGCGTGCACCCGCTCCGCCACGGCGGTGTCGGCCGGGTCGTACGGGATGTTGGGGTGCAGGTTGCCGTCGCCGGCGTGGAACACGTTGCAGACGCGCAGGCCGTGCGCCTCGCCGATGGCCTGCACGCGGGCCAGCACCTCGGGGAGGCGGGTGCGCGGCACCACGGCGTCCTGCACCACCAGCGCCGGGGCGATGCGCCCCATGGCGCCGAAGGCCTTCTTGCGCCCCTGCCACAGCCGCGCGCGCTCCTCGGCGGTGGCGGCGGCGCGCACGCCGCGCGCCCCCTGGGCCTCGCAGCAGGCGCGCACCAGCGCCGCCTCGTCGTCCAGCGCCCCCGCCGGGCCGTCCACCTCCACCAGCAGGATCGCCTCGGCGTCCACGGGATAGCCGGCCGCGTAGATCGACGCCTCGATGGCGCGGATCGTGGGCTGGTCGATCATCTCCAGCGCGGCGGGGATGATGCCGGTGGCGATGATGGCCGACACGGCGCGCGCCGCGGCGTCCAGCGAGGGGAACTCCGCCAGCAGCGTGCGCACCGCCTCGGGGAGCGGCGTGCACTTCACGGTGATGGCGGTGGCCACGCCGAAGCACCCTTCGCTCCCCACGAAGCACCCCAGCAGGTCGGGGCCGTCGGGCTCGCCGAAGGGGTCCCCCAGCATGGTGACGGTGCCGTCGGGGAGCACCACCTCGCACGCCAGGACGTGGTTGAGGGTGACGCCGTACTTGAGGCAGTGGGGGCCGCCGGCGTTCTCCGCCACATTGCCGCCGATGGTGCACGCCGCCTGGCTGGAGGGGTCGGGGGCGAAGTGCAACCCGTGCGGCTCGAGGTGGCGCGCCAGCGTGGCGTTGACCACCCCGGGCTCGACCACGGCGATGCGGTTGACCGGGTCCACCCGCAGCACGCGCGAGAGCCGGTTGAGCCCGAGGAGCACCGACCCCTCCGCGAGCGCCCCGCCGGAGAGCCCGGTACCGGCGCCACGGGGCACGAAGGGAACCCCGGCCGCCGCGCAGGCGCGCACCACCGCGATGACTTCGTCGCGCGTGCCGGGGAAGACCGCCACCCCCGGCACGGCATGGTAGCCGGGGAGCGCGTCGGCGTCATACACCGCCAGCTCGGAGACCCGTCGCTTGACCCAGCGCGGCCCCACAATGGCCGCCAGGGCGCCGATGAAGGCGTCGGTGAGGGGGGCGGCAGGCGGCCCCACCCGTGGGGCGCTGGGAGGCGCGGCAGGCATGCGCCCAATGTAGCCGGTCAACGTCCGAAGGGGCGGGCGCTGACCGGCGGGCAGGTCAGGGGTGCATCAGCGGTGCGTCTGGCGGCGCACCGCTGCCGCACCCCTTCGGCGCGTCAGGCGGCGCCCCAGAACCCGGCCAGCGCACTCCCGTCCGGGGACTCCCGCAGCTTCTCGAAGGCCCGCTCGCGGATCTGCCGGATACGCTCCCGGGTGACGCCCATGAGGGCCCCGATCCGCTCCAGCGTCATCGCCTCCGCCCCCTCGTCGAGCCCGTAGTACAGATACAGGATCTTCCGCTCGCGGGGGGTGAGGTACTTCCGGAACACCCGGTCGATGAACTCGCGCATCAGCCGGCCGTCGGTCCCCTCCTCGATGTCCGCGTGCGTCTCTCCCGCGAACCGCTCGCCGAGGCTGGACGCCTCGCGGTCCTGCCGGTCCACCGGGGCGTCCAGCGACACCTCGGTGCTGCTGATCTGCCGGGCGCTGCGCACCTGCTCGACCGGCTCCGCCAGCATCTTCGACATCTCCTCGTCGGTGGGCTCCCGGTTGAGCACCTGCGAGAGGATCAACTCCGCGCGCCCCATGCGGATGAGCTGCGAGTTCTGGTTGAGCGGGATCCGCACGCTCCGGGTCTGCTCGGCCAGCGCCTTGAGCACCGCCTGCCGCACCCACCACACCGCGTAGGAGATGAACTTCACCCCCTGGTCGGGGTCGAACTTCCGCACCGCTTTGAGGAGCCCTTCGTTCCCGATGGCCACCAGCTCGGACAGGTCGAGGCCGTGCCCCTGGTACTTCTTCACGTAGCTGATGACGAACCGGAGGTTGGCCGTCACCAACCGCTCCGCGGCGGTCTCATCCCCCTTCTGCGCCAGCCGCGCCAGACGGCGCTCCTCGGCCGTGTCGGTGATGAGGGGGAGCTTCTGGATGTCGTGGAGGTACTGGTCGAAAGCGGTGGAGGGGGAGGAGCGGAAGAAACCGCGGGAACGCGTCTCGGTGCGGGGAGCGGCAGCAGCCTGCATACGTCCTCACCATACGGGAGCCGGAAACCGCGGGGATACCTCCCCCCCGGTCGAGGTTGGGAGCCCACTATACGGACGGGTGGGAATTTGGTCAATAAAAATTTTTGTGACGTCCTCAGCCGTATCGTGGCACAATCCGTGCTCAAGCGCGCCGCGACCGTGCCACGGCACCCCTGGCGCCGTTCATCCCTGCAGCACCGCCTCCACCACGGCGTCCGGCACCGCCACCCCCCAGCGCCCGTCGGCCGGGTCCATCGCCCCGATCGCGCGGGGGAGGGCGTACCGCACCTGGTCGTCCCGCACCTTCTTGTCCCCGTGCGTGGCGCGCACCACGGCGGCCGGTGTCACCCCCGCCGGGAGCCCGTCGGGGAGCCCGGCCCGACGCACCGCGTCCTGCACGGCCACCGCCACCCCCGGCGTGGCCACCCCCATGCGCTCCGCCAGCCGCGCCTCCAGCACCATCCCGATCGCCACCGCCTCCCCGTGCGCGATCCCGAAAGCCAGCTCCCGCTCGATGGCATGGGCGAGGGTGTGGCCGAAGTTCAGGATCTGCCGCAGCCCCCCCTCGCGTGTGTCCTCCGCCACCACGTCGGCCTTGATGTGCAGGCTGCCGGCGATCAGCGCGGGGAGCGCCGCCGCCCGCCCCCCCTCCGCCGCCAGCGACGGCAGCGCCTGCAACAGGGCGTCGAAGTAGGCGGCATCGGCAATCACCCCGTGCTTCAGCATCTCGGCCACCCCCGCCCGCAGCGTCTCCTCAGGGAGGGTCTGCAGCACGTCGGGGTCCACCACCACCGCCGCCGGATTGTGGAAGGCGCCCACGAGGTTCTTCCCCAGCGGAGTGTCCACCGCCGTCTTCCCCCCGATGGCGGCGTCCACCATGGCCAGCAGGGTGGTGGGGACCTGCACCACGGGGATCCCCCGCAGGTAGGTGGCCGCCACGAACCCGGCCAGGTCGGTGACCACCCCGCCCCCCAGCGCCACCACGGTAGTGTCACGACCGGCGCCCCAGGCCAACAGCTCGTCGGTCAGCGCCGCCCAGCGGGCGCGCGTCTTCTCCTGCTCCCCTGGCGGGATGACCAGGAGCCGGGTGGTCTCGGGGGGGAACTGTGCCGTCACCGACGCCGCGTGGTGGGCCGCCACCGTGGTGTCGGTGATGACCGCCACCCGGTGCGCCGGCGCGCATCGCCGCACCACCTCCGCCACCCCCGCCAGCGCCCCCCGGGCACACCACACCGGGTACGCCACCGGCAACGGCAGCGGCGGTGGCAGCGGCTGGGGGAGGGGCGCGGTCACTACCAGGTCACCTCGCCGTTGCCGGCGCGCTTGTTGGCCACCCGGGCCAGCATGAACAGCAGGTCGGAGAGCCGGTTGAGGTACACCACCACCAGCGTGGGGAGCTCCACGTCCTGCATGAGATGGACCACGCGCCGCTCGGCGCGCCGGCACACCGTGCGCGCCACGTGCAGCGCCGCCGCCTTGGGGGTCCCCCCGGGGATGATGAAGCTGCGCAGCGGCTCCAGCTCCTGCTCGCAGGCGTCGATGGCCCGCTCGAGCTCCTCGATCCGCTGCGCATCGATGCGGGCCTTGGCCAGCTGCTCGCGCATCTTGTCGTGGTCGGGGGTGGCCAGCAGCGCGCCGATGGCGAAGAGGTCGCGCTGGACCGGCACCAGCACCTCGTCGATGCGCGGCATCTGGAAAATCGACCGGGCAAAGCCCAGCGAGGCATTCAGTTCGTCCACCTCGCCGTAGGCCTCCACGCGCGGGTGGTCCTTTTCCACGCGGCCGCCGCCGAACAGCGCGGTGCCCCCTTCATCGCCGGTGCGGGTATAGATCTTCATGGGCGCAAGCTAACGCCCCCCCCAAGCCGCCCCGGAACCGCTAGCTTTGGGGGATGCGCACGCACGACATCCGCGACCTGACCATCCTGGGGGGCGGCCCCACCGGGCTGTTTGCCCTTTTCTACGCCGGCATGCGCGGGGCCACCGCGCAGGTGATCGACGCCCTCCCCGAGCTGGGGGGACAGCTCACCGCCCTGTACCCCGAAAAATACATCTTCGACGTGGCCGGCTTTCCGCGGGTGCTGGCCAAGGACCTCGTCCGCAACCTCACCGACCAGGTCGCCCAGTTCCACCAGGAGGCCGGGATCCCCGCGCACCTGGGGCAGCGGGTGGTGGCGCTGGAGGAGGCGGACGGGCACTTCGTGCTGGTCACCGAGACCGACCGCTTCCCCACGCGGGCGGTCATCATCGCCGCCGGCATCGGGGCGTTCCGCGCGCGCCGGCTCCCGCAGGCGGGGGCGGCCCCCTGGTACGGGCGGGGGATCCAGGAGCTGGTGGCGCACCCCGACAGCTATCGCGACCAGGACGTCGTCATCATCGGGGGGGGCGACTCCGCCTTCGACTGGTGCGCCCAGCTGCGCCACCGGGCCCGCTCGGTGACGCTGGTGCACCGCAGCGACCGGTTCCGCGCCCATGCCGCCACCGTGGCGGAGGTGCAGGGTGCCGCCGCGGCCGGGGACGGCCGGGTCACGGTGCTCACCTTTCACGAGCTCGACGAGGTGCACGGGGACGAGCGCGTCACCGGGATCCGCGTCCGCGACACCAAGACGAAACAGACGCGCGACCTTCCAGCCGACGTGGTCCTCCCGATGCTGGGGTATGTTTCCGACCTGGGGACGCTGCTGGCGTGGGGGCTGGACATCGAGAAGGACGAGATCCGGGTGTCCAGCACGATGGAAACCGGGCGGCCGGGGATCTATGCCGCCGGCGACATCACCACCTACCCCGGCAAGCTGAAGCTCATCGCCGCCGGCTTCAGCGAGGCGGCCATCGCGGTGAACCAGGCGGTGCACTGGATCTACCCGGAGAAGAAGGTGGCGCCGGGGCACTCGTCCAACCTCGCGATTTTCGGGCAGAAGGACGACTAGCGCGCGACGGCGAAGGGGCGTCGCGGGGGCGTTGCCTTCCGCCGCGACGGGGCGTCTTGGGGGTGCCCCGGTGTGGGCCGGCCTGCAGGCCGCCCCCACCCTGTGACCACCGTCCGGACCGCTCGCCATGCTGTCGAGGAGTGCCTTCACCGCCAAGCCCGCCCCGCCTCCTCCCGCACCTCGCGGGCCGAGCGGGCGCGCGGGCGCCGCCGCCCCCCAGCAGGAGGAGTGGCCGTCGGGTTCGTCAGCCCCCACCCCGGCCGCCGCGATGCAGGCCATGCCGACCCCGGCGGCCGCGACCCCGGCGATGCCGACCCCGGCAATGCCGACCCCGGCGATGCCGACCCCGGTGATGGCAACTCCGGCGATGGCCACTTCGGCGATGCGGACCCCGGCGATGGCCTCGCGCGCGACGACCCCCGCTGCGCCGCCCGCCGCCGTGGCGACGCCAGCGTGGGCCAGGACCCCGGCGGCGAGTGCCACCCCGGCCATCGCCCGGGCCTTTGAGCCCCACCCTGGTGCGGGCGCGGCGCTCCCCGAGGCGCTGGACGCGCTGGGGAGGGTGCTGCAGGCGTACCAGGAGTGGGGGTTCGACACGGCCGAGCGTTCGGCGGACACCGTGGGGAAGCTGTGCGGGCGCTTCCGTGACCACCTGCTGGAGGGGCGCCCGCTCAACGACGAACCGTTGCAGGCCGTCGTCCCCCCCGAGGCGCGCCGGTACGCGGCGATCGCCGAGTTCCTCTGGCAGCAGCGGCGCGATGAAAAGGTCTTCGTCGAGGCCGCGCTGGCCGACCTCCGCGATGCCCTGTGGGCCTGCGTCAACCGCGTGCAGGCCGCCGTGGCCTCCGACGTGAAGGCGGACGCGGCCACCGGCGAGCAGGTGCAGCGCGTCCACCATGCCATCAACAGGCTGGAGACGGGGAGCGTCAAGCAGGAGGTGCTGCAGGCGATCAACAACATGGAGGAGATCGCCCGGGAGCGCCGCTCCCAGCAGATGACCCAGTACGGGGCGCTGGCGGCGCGCATCGACCAGCTGGGATCGCAGCTGGAGACGCTCAAGAAGGAGAACGAGACCGACCCGCTGACCGGGCTGGGGAACCGCAAGCGGTTCGACAGCGCCCTGGCGCGCGCCATGCAGACCAGCCTGCTGGGGCGGCAGCCGCTCACGCTCGTCATGATGGACATGGACGGGCTGAAGGGAATCAACGACAGCTTCGGCCACCCCGCCGGCGACGAGGCGATCAAGGCCTTCGCCGACTGCCTCAGTCGCGTCTTCCTGCGCAACACCGACATCCTCTGCCGGCTGGGTGGCGACGAGTTCGCGGCCATCCTCCCCAACACCGAGGCGCGCGTGGTGGCGCGGATGGCCGACCGGCTCATCACGCAGGTGGCGGAGACCGCGCTCGCGCTGGCCCCCCGCGCGCGGATCGGGGCCAGCATGGGGTACTCGGGGATGCAGGCGGGCGAGTCGCCGGAGCAATGGGTGGCCCGCACCGACGCGGCGCTGTACCAAGCCAAGGCGGCCGGGAAGGGGCGGGCGATCGCCGCCTGAGCGGGTGCGACGGTCACGGCGGTCCCCGCGCCTCGCGCGCCTCGGTTGACGCCTGCGTCGCGTCACGAGAGGTTTGGGGATTCCCGTGCCCCTTTCCCGCCCGCCCCTCCTCGCGCTGCTCCTGACGGCGCTCGCGCCGCTGGCGGGGGTGTCGTCGGCGCGGGCGCAGGAGCTGCAATGCGAGCGGGGGGACCGCGAGGTGCGCGCCCTCCGCTTCGAGGGCGCCGTGGCGGTCCCCGCGGCCACGCTGGCCGCGGCGCTCGTCACGCAGCCTTCCACCCTGGGCGCGCTCCCCGGGGTGCGCACGCGCCGGTGCATTGACCCGCTGGAGTTCCCGCGGGACGTGCAGCGGCTGGCCACGCTGTACCGGCGGCGGGGGTTCCCCGAGGTGCGCGTGGACACCGCGGTGGCGGAGCTGCGGCCGGGGGTGGTGGCCGTCACCTTCCTGATCCGCGAGGGGCCGCCCATGCGCGTGGCCGCGCTGGCGCTCCGCGGCATCGGCGACGACCCGACGCTCCAGGAGGCGGCGCGCGACTTCCCGCTGGCGGTGGGCGGCCTCTTCGACCGCGGCGTGCTGGAGGCGGGGCGCGATTCGCTGGTGCGGCGGCTGCGCAACCGCGGCTGGCCGCAGGCGGAGGTGCTGCTGGCCTACACCACCGATGACGCGGCACACACCGCCGAGGTGGAGGTGCTGCTGGTGCCCGGGGTGCGGGCGCGCCTGGGGCGCGTCACGCTGCAGGTCGAGGCGCCCGGCGGCGCGCGCCGCGTCTCCGACGCCACCATCCGGCGCGCCCTCGCGCTGCGCCCCGGCGACTGGTACTCGGCGCGCGCGCTCATCGATGCCCAGCGCAACCTGTACCAGACCGACGCCTTCCAGCGCGTCGAGCTCCTTCCCGACAGCGTGCAGCCCCCCGGCGACTCCATCGTGGACCTCACGGCGCGGCTGGTGGAGGGAGACCGGTGGGTGGCCGGCGGCGGCCTCGGCTGGGCCACGCTCGACTGCTTCCGCATGCAGGGGACGCTCACCGACCGCGACTTCCTCCCCGTGGCCCAGCGGCTGGAACTCACGGGGCGGGTGAGCAAGGTGGGGATCGGCGCGCCGCTGGACGGGGCCCCGGCGCTGTGCCAGGGGCAGGCGCGCGCCGATCCGTACAGCCGGTCGCTCAACTACTACGCGGCCGTCACCGTGCGCCAGCCGGTGCGGGTGGACCGCCCCCGCGTCCCGTCGCTCACGCTGTTCAGCTCCGCCCTCTCCGAGTACAAGGCGTTCCTGCGCCGCACCCCCATCGGCGGGGCGCTGTCGGTGGCCAACCCGTTCGGCGCGCGCGCCGCCGGGGTGGCCACGTACCAGGTGGAGCTGGGGCGCACGGAGGCGGAGCCGGCGTTCTTCTGCGCCGTCTTCAACGCCTGCGACGCCGACGCCCGCGCCTTCCTGCAGCGCACCACCCGGCTGGCCGCGCTGGAGGTCACCGCCGCGCGCGAGCGCGCCCCCGACCCCTTCCGCGGGCGCGGCGGCCACGCGCTCCGCCTCAACGTGCGCCACGCCAGCACGCTCATCGGCTCCGACGGGTCGCAGCAGTTCAACCGCGCCACCGGCGACGCCTCGTGGACGCGGCCGCTGCGCGGCGGCGGGACGCTGCTGGCGCACCTGCGTGCCGGTGTCGTGCTGGGGGGCGGGGTGCGCCCCAGCGTGGGGGGCTTCATCCCGCCGCAGGAGCGGCTGTACGCCGGCGGCCCCACCACCGTGCGCGGCTTCCGCCAGAACGAGCTGGGGCCCGCCGTGTACATCGTGAGCGGCTACCGCGCCGTGACCGCCGGCGGGAGCACCACGTACGAGGTGGACAGCGGCACCGTGGTGGAGCGCGTGGTCCCCACCGGCGGCAACACGCTGGTGGTGGGGAACCTGGAGCTGATGTGGCCCAGCCCCCTGGCGCCGCAGCTCCTGCAGCTGGCGGCCTTCGCCGACGCGGGGCGATTGTGGAACCGGGCGGGCGCCCTGGCGGGCCCCGCGCGGGCCGCCGACGCCCCCGCGCTGCTCGTGACCCCGGGGCTGGGGATCCGGGTGGCCTCCCCCTTCGGCGCCATCCGCGTGGACCTGGGCTACAATCCGTACCGCCTCACCGAGGGCGCGGCATACTTCAACGCGCGCGAACAGGGGGGCGTGGCGCCGCTGTACTGCGTGAGCCCGGGGAACGGCCTGCGGGTGACCCCGGCCACGACGGCGGGGGCCCCGCCCGCGCAGGCGGCGGGCGCCTGCCCCTCCACCTACCGCCCGGTGCGCGGGAACGGGCTGCTGCGGCGGCTCAATCCCAGCATCTGGATCGGCCAGCCGTTCTGACCGGCCCCGCCGTGTCGCGCCGCCGCCTCGTCGTCCTCGGGACCGCCGCCGTCCTCCTCACCCTCCTCGCGGGGACGGTGGGCGGGGTGGCGGCCGTGACCCGCACCGAGGCGGGACGCGCGTTGCTGCGGCGGGCGCTCCTCCCTGTGCTGCAGGCGGCCATCCCGGGGCGCCTGTACGTGGGCGCCATCGGCGGCACGTTCGTCACGCGCCTCACCATCGACTCGCTGGAGATCCGCACCCCGGCGGGGCGCCCCTTCCTGGCCACCGGCCCCATCAGCGTCACGTACGACCCGCGCGACCTGCTCGACCGCCGCATCGTGATCAAGGCGCTGGAGGTCACCCGCCCCGTGGTGGAGGTGGTGGACTACGGCAACGACGACTGGAACTGGCGTCGCGCCCTGCAGCGCGGGCGCCGCGGCGGCGGGGCGCGCGGCCGGGGATTCGGCAGCTTCATCAAGCTGGACACGGCCACGCTGCGAGAGCTGACGCTGGTGCTGCGGAAGCCGTGGAGCCCCGCCGACTCGCTTCGCGGCGCCCGACGCGACAGCGCGATCGCCTACAACCTCACCCGTCTCGACAACGAGGTCCGGCGCGAGGAGGGACGGTTGGCGCACATGTACCGCTTCACGCGCGGCACCCTCGCGCTGTCCCACGTGCGGCTCGCCGACCCCGACACGGCGGGGATCGCCTTCGCCATCCGCCGGCTGGATGTGGTGTGGGTGCTCCCGCCGTTCTGGTTCCGCGAGCTCTCCGGGCAGGGGCGCATCCTGGGCGACACGCTGTGGCTGGACGGCGCGCGTTTCCGCCTGGCCAACTCCCGGGCCGCCGGGCGCGCCAAGGTGGTGTGGGGGAGCAACCTCCCCATGCGCTACGACGTGGCGTTGCAGGGGGACACGGTGGCCTTCGCCGACCTGGCGTGGATCCACCCCACCGTCCCGCATCAGGGGGGCGGGAGCACGCAGCTCACCATCCGCAACGATCCCCGCAACCTCAATGTCATCGAATACACGCTCGCCGACATGGACGCCCGCGCGCTCCGCTCGCGGCTGCGCGGGCGGATGACGTACGCCGTGGGCGGGCCGGTGCTGGCGGTCAACGACGTGGACCTGGACCTGCGCCCGGCGCACACCGACTTCCTGCGCTGGCTCAACGGCGGGCCCTTCCCCTACGACTGGCAGGGGGCGCTCACCGGGCGGGTGGCGGGGCGCGGCGGCCCCATCACCGACTGGCAGCTGGACGATGCGCGCCTGGCCTTCGCCGACGCGCACGTGCCGGGGGCGCGCACCGAGGGCACGGCCCGCGGGCGGGTTAACCTCTACACCCCCGCCGAGGCGATCCTCAAGGGGGTGGACGTGACGATCGCGCAGCTCGACCTGCGCACGCCGCGCTTCGTCAACCCGAACTTCGCCGAGGTCAACGGCATCGTGCGCGGCACGATGCGCCTCGACTCGCTCTGGTACGACGCGTGGTTCTCCCGCGCCGACCTGGAGCACGTGGACGGGCCGGGACAGCCCTCGCGCTTCACCGGGGGCGGGCGCTACACCCTCGTCCCCGAGGGGGTCATCGTGGACGTGGACCTGCAGGCCGTCCCCCTCAACTACACCATGCTCTCCCGCTCGTATCCCACGCTGCCGCTGCGGGGGCAGGCGGTGGGGCGCATCCGCGCGCAGGGGATCGGCGACGACATGGCCGTGCAGGCCGTGCTCGCCGGCGAGGGGGGCGAGATCACCTTCACCGGCCGCGCCGACGCCACCGATCCGCGGGTGGCGGCGCGCGGTGCGTGGCGCCTGCGCGGCGGCAACCTGCAGTCGCTCTTCGGCGACAACCGCTACCCGGTGAGCAACCTCAACATGGCCGGCCGCGCCGACATCGCCTGGGCATTCATCCCCGACGCGGTCGGGACGGTGGACGGCGCGGTGGACCTCTTCTCCACCATCAACTCGGCGCGCGTCTACGGCGGGCAGTTCCGGCTGGCCTTCGACTCGGGGCGCGTGCGGGTGGACACCGCGGCCGTGGAGAGTTCCGCGCTGCGGCTCACCGCGCGCGGGGGGGTGGGGCTGCTGCGCGAGCGCCCCGACACGCTGGTGGCCACCGTGGACGTGGACTCGCTGGGCGGGCTGCGCCCTTGGGTGACCCCCGTGGACAGCGGCACCCCCGCGCTGGTGGCCCCGTCGGCGGCGCTGGCGGGCGTGGCCACGGTGCGCCTTCGGCTGGCGGGGACGGTGGACACGCTGGACCCGCGCGGCCTCGCGCTGGTGGCGCAGGGCGCGCTGGCCGACGTGGCGGTGGCCGGGGCGCGGGCCGCGCGCGCGTCGGTGGCGCTGGACGTGCAGGACGTGCTGCGCGGCGCCACCGGCACCTTTGCGGCCACCGCCGACTCGGCCGCCTTGGGCGGTGTCCCGGTGGCGGCGCTGGCCGTGGAGGCCTCGCTGCAGGGCGGGCTGGCCGATCGCTTCACCGCGGCCGTGCGCACCGCCAACGAGGCGCGGCTGCGCCTCGCCGGCGGCGTCACGCGCCTGGGCGACTCCACCCGCGTGCGTCTGGACTCCCTCGAGGTGCGCGTGGACA